>NZ_JBHTDH010000012.1:0-175987 GCF_042666555.1 Herbaspirillum sp. GCM10030257 | reverse complement strand
CATAGTTGAGGCCGGGGCCGCCGTATTGCTCGGGGATGGTGGGGCCGAGCAGGCCGAGTTCGCCCATTTCGCGGAAGATCGCCGGATCGGTTTTTTCATGGCGGAAGGCTTCCAGCACGCGGGGTTGCAGCTTGTCCTGGCAATACGCATTGGCGGCATCGCGCACCATGCGTTCGTCATTGGTCAGCTGCTGGTCCAGCAGCAGCGGATCGTCCCAGTGAAATTGTACTTTGCTAGTCATCGTTGTCTCCGGTTCTAAACTTTTTCAATCACGACCGCGAGGCCCTGGCCAACGCCGATACACAGGCTGACGACCGCATAGCGGCCATCGCGGCGTGCCAGTTCGCGGCTTGCGCTCAAGGCGAGGCGGGCACCCGATGCACCGAGCGGATGGCCAATGGCAATTGCGCCGCCGTTGGGGTTGACGCGTGAATCGTTGAAGTCGATTTCCAGCATCTTCAGGCAGCCAAGCACCTGGCTGGCGAAGGCTTCATTGATTTCTATGATGTCCATGTCGGCAAGCCTCAGACCTGCGCGATCCAGTGCCTTGCGGATCGCAAAGACCGGTCCGATACCCATGACACGCGGTTCGACACCGGCGACCGCTGCCGACAGGATGCGTACCATCGGTGCCTTGCCGACTTGATCGCCTGCCGCACGGCTGCCGATCAGCAATGCCGCTGCGCCATCGTTGATACCGGAGGCGTTGCCTGCCGTAACGACGCCGCCTTCAAACAAGGGCTTGAGTTTTTCGAGCGTCGCCGCAGTGGTTTCCGGACGAGGATGTTCATCCTTGTCAACCAGGACCGGTGGTGTCTTGCGGCCGGTCGGCACGCTGATCGGATGAATCTCGCCGGTGTAGAAGCCATCCTGCAGCGCCGCGTGATATTTCATCTGCGATGCGAGTGCAAATGCATCCGCCTGCTCACGGGTGATGCCGCAGTCACGTGCGACGTTGTCGCCTGTTTCCGGCATGGTATGACCGCCGTACTCCTTGGTGACCTTGGGATTAGGGAAGCGTGCGCCGATGGTCGTGTCGAACACCTTGAAGTCGCGGCTGAATGCCGATTCCGATTTGGCGACGACGAAGGGTGCGCGGCTCATGCTTTCCACGCCGCCGGCGAGGTAGAGCTCGCCTTCACCACAGGTAACGGCGCGTGCCGCATCCATCACCGCTGCGAGGCCGCTGGCGCACAGGCGATTAACGGTCTGGCCGCCGATGCTGACCGGCAGGCCCGCTGCCAGCAATGCGTTGCGTGCGACGTTACGGGAATCTTCACCAGCCTGGTTGGTGTCGCCCAGTATCACGTCTTCAATCTGTTCCGGTTTCCATGGGTTGCGGGCGACCAGCGTGCGCATCACCTCGGCGACCAGATCGTCGGGGCGCACCGCCGCCAGCGCACCGCCATGGCGGCCAATGGGGGAACGCAGACCGTCGTAGATATAAGCGTCGAGCATGGATCAGATCTCCTTGTGATGTAGTGAGAGGCCGAGCAGGGCGCGACGCTGCAGCCAGGGACTGGGGCGATAGCGGCTGTCGCCGGTTTGCTGTTCGAGGTTTTTAAGGATGGCAAGTACGGTCCGCGCGCCGATCTGGTCACCCCATGCAAGCGGGCCCAGCGGATAGCCAAGACCCAGTGTCACCGCACGGTCGATGTCTTGCGGATCGGCGATATCCTGCTGCGCAATTTCGCAGGCGATGTTGACGATATGGGCGACGACGCGCTGTGTTACCAAACCTGCGCTGTCGCGGATCACGCTGACTGGCGTGCCAGTTGCGCCGAACAGACCGCATGCCATTGCAAGATAGTCGGCGCCGGTTGCCGGCGTGGTCATGACGACGCGGCGGCGGCTCAAGTCGAGCAGGCTTTCCACGGCGACCGTGCGGCGCGCATCAAGGTTTTCGCGTACACAGCAGGTCGTGGCGTCCTCGCCCAGCGGCGTGACAATGCAGAGCGCGGTATCGCTCGGACGTGCGCCGGATTCAAGCGGTATGCCAGCGGCGGCGATGAACGGCGCAATTTTTTCCGCCAATTCCGGACGTTCCTGGCTGAGCCAGACGCTGGACGCGGTTGCGGTTGCTTGTGCCGGCTCCGCAATGGCTTCCTTCTTGCCGTCGCTGCCATAACGATAGAAGCCGTGTCCGACTTTTTTGCCAAGTGCACCGGCGGTCAACATCTGGCGTGTATGCACTTGTGGCCGGAAGCGTGGCTCTTCGTAATACTGGTGGTAGATTGATTCCATCACCGGATGCGAGACGTCGAGGCCGGTCAGGTCCAGTAGTTCGCAAGGGCCGAGACGGAAACCGGCTGTATCGCGCAGGATGTTATCGAGCGCAGGAACAGTTGCCACGCCTTCGGCTAGCAGACGCAAACCTTCGGTGCCATAACCGCGTCCTGCATGATTGACGATAAAGCCCGGCGTGTCCTTCGCACGGACTGCCGTATGCCCCCAGTGCTTGCCCAGTGCCAGCAAGTAATCGACCACCGAAGCTTCAGTCAGGAAGCCTCCGATGGCTTCGACAATCTTCATCAGCGGAACCGGATTGAAGAAGTGGAAGCCGGCAACACGCTCTGGATGCTTGAGACCTGCGGCGATGGCGGTGACGGGAAGAGAGGAAGTATTGGTGGCGAGGATGGTGTCGGCGGTGACGATGCCTTCGAGGGTGCTGAAGAGGGAGCGTTTGGCGGCGAGGTCTTCGACGATGGCTTCAACGACGACATGACAGCCAGCCAGTTGCTCGATTCCGGTACAGGCCTGGAGCCTTTCCCCGGCGGCACTTGCAGCGGCAGCGTCTAGCTTGCCCTTGTCAACCAGTTTGCCGAAGGTCGCGAGCAGCTCTTCACGCGCTACTTTTGCAGCGCCTTCGCGCGCATCAGTGAGACGAACCTGAGCGCCCGATAAGACAGCAATCTGCGCAATCCCACGACCCATGATTCCACAACCGACCAGACCGACGACCAGCTGAGGGGAAGTCGGTTCGGGGCGCATTCCATTTTGCATGCCGGGCTCCTGAGGCTTTTAAGTTTGAAGTTCTGCAGTGCAGAAGCGATACATTTAAAATGGAACTGTATTTGTTTGCTTCCGCACTGTCAAGAAATTGATTAAGTAACTCCGTGTATCAACTAATATCTATATATGAAGCAATTCTCTAGTTAAAGCGTTGCAGCGCACATGACAGCACACCGTGCTGCTTGCGATACGATGCTTAAACCTGCACTGCAGAACTATATTCCACAAAGACATTGCAATTCCATTTCCGCTATGCGAGTATCAAAATCCGTAGGCGCCCCACGATGCCGGCAACAAATGTAAGGATATGCAATGGACCACCCGATCAATCTGACGCAAGGACACTGTCGAATCCACGCCGTATTCGAGCATTGGACAGCGCAATATGCAGGTAAGGTCGCGCTGTCAGACGCTGAACGTACAATTTCTTATGGTGAACTTGGTGCGGCGGTCGACGCCACTGTTGAGCGCCTGAAACAGGCTGGCGTCAGGGCAGGGGACCGGGTTCTGCTGGTAGCGGAAAATTCGGTGGCACTTGCGGTGTGCATCTTTGCGGTGAGCAGGCTGGATGCGTGGTCCGCGACGGTGAATGCGCGACTTTCAACGCGGGAGATCGACAATTTCCTATCGCATTCCGGTGCCCGCCGGGCGCTTTATTTCAGCGCGGTGTCGCCGCAGGCTGCGGCACACGGCGAACAGCATGGCGCCGAAATCGTCGATTGGCCGTACATCGGGACCCTGATGTTAGGTCCGCTCAATGACACAGCAGTTCCTGAGCCGGTAGAAGCCGATGGGACAAAACAGGTTGCGGCAATGGTGTATACCTCGGGTACGACCGGCGCTCCCAAGGCCGTCATGCTCACTCATGCCAACTTGCTGTTTATCGGTGCCAACGGTTGCCGCGTGCGAAAGATTGTTCCCGAAGACGTTGTCTATGGCGTGCTGCCCCTTTCTCATGTCTACGGCTTGTCAGCCTTGCTGATCGCGGCGCTGCTTGGCGGCGCAGCACTGCATCTAGTGTCCCGCTATCAGCCCGCCGCGCTGGCGCAGGCTCTTGAACACGATGGTATTACTGTCATGCATGGCGCTCCCGCGATGTACGCCAAGCTGCTGGAATGGAGCCAAAGCAATGGCATCCCGCTGCGGGCACCCGCACTGCGCGTCGCGCAGTCAGGCGGTGCGCCGCTGACCTTGCCGCTCAAGCAAGCGTTCGAATCCACGTTTGGCCTCATCCTGCAAAACGGTTATGGAATGACGGAAGCATCACCTTCCATCTGCCAGACCCGGCTGGAATCGCCACGCCAGGATTGTTCGGTCGGACAACCGATTCCGGGCATTGAAATCCGGATACATGGTGCAGAGGAAAGCAGCGAAGGCGTGGGTGAACTCTGGGTGCGCGGTCCGAACGTCATGAAAGGCTATTACCGCGCGCCGGACCTGACTGCTGAAACCATCACGCCCGATGGTTGGCTGCGCACCGGCGACCTCGCGCGCCTGGAAGCGGACGGCACTGTGTCCATCGTCGGCCGCAGCAAGGAACTGATTATCCGCTCCGGTTTCAATGTCTATCCGATCGAGGTAGAACAGGTGTTGAATGCCTTCCCTGATGTTGTGCAATCCGCGGTCGTTGGCCGCACGGTAGAGGGCAACGAAGAAGTCGTGGCCTTCGTGGAGCGCGCGCAGGGCGCGGACATTGATCTTCAAGCGCTTAATGTCCACCTCAAGGCGAATCTTTCCCCCTACAAGATTCCCACGGAAATTGTCGTCATGGATCATTTGCCAGCCGCCGCTACCGGGAAGATTTTGAAGAAAGAACTGCAGCAAATGGCAGAGAGGGCACAGAGGGCAGAAAGCGGTAGCGGGAATACGTAATTTCTCGCAGGTCCATGGCAGTAAACAAGTGATCCTGAGGCTATATCGTGCTTTGCGCTGGAGGCCTCAGTTGTCGGATAATGCCGCAATACCAGGCGAAATAAAGCCATATACGGCAATACAACCGGGCGGGCCGTTCCGCATAAAAGAAGATTGGGCCGGGCCCCCGGTCCACGCCCTGCACGGAAAAGGACATTGAAGTGGCACTGCACCCGATGACGGACGAACTGAGCGAAGACGAGCTACCGGTAACCAGGCAATCCAATGCCAAAGAGGACCGGCACTTTGTGACGGCACTGGCACGCGGTTTGGAAATTCTTTCCTGTTTCCGATCGGGCGAAAAGATGCTGGGTAACCAGGAACTGGCGGATCGCGCAAAGTTACCGAAATCCACTGTCTCGCGCCTGACCTATACGCTGACAAAGCTGGGTTATCTGCAGTACGTCGATGAGGCGGGTAAATACCGGCTCGGGACCGCCAGCTTGGCTTTGGGCAGCGCCATGTTATCCAAACTGGATATTCGCCAGTATGCACGCCCCTATATGCAGGAAGTGGCCGACTTCTCGCACGCCACCGTGTCGCTGGGCATGCGCGACCGGCTCAGCATGATCTATGTGGAAAACTGCCGCAGCCAGGCTGCCCTGACCCTGCGACTGGACGTCGGCGCCCGCATTCCAATTGCCCTGACCGCGATGGGACGTGCCTATCTTGCCGAGACGTCAAACGCCGAGCGCAACGACATTCTTGACCGTGTGCGGGAACTGGATGAAACCAATTGGCCGGCAATACGCGAAGGCGTGATGCGTTCCGTTGAGGAATATCATCGGCTCGGCTGCTGCACGTCGTTCGGCGACTGGCAACGTGATGTCAATGCAATTGCAGTTGCCTTCCGTCCGACGAACGGTTCATCCATCCTTAGCATCAACTGCGGCGGCCCGGCCTTCAATCTGTCGTCTGACTTCCTTCTCAACGAAGTCAAACCGCGTCTCCTCGATCTGGTTGAACGTCTGCGCCGGCTGTAGGCCGGCAGCAAAGGTAGTGAGCGAGATATCTTCCGCTGTCTCGGTTATCACCCTGCTCTATCCAATATTCTCTTCGGGACGAGCCCTTTGGGGATAGTGACGAACAGGTAGGCTGTCAGCAGGAATGTGGCAAAGCCAATTGCGAGAATTACCCCGCGATGCAGCAATTCCCTAGTCCAGGGTTCTGGTGTAGCGTTTGTAGCGATTGACCAGGCCAGTGAATGCATATTCAAAGTCGCGTCCAATGGTAGTAGTATTTTCGCGATACCCAGATTTTTCTTCTTACAGGTCACTACCGCACAAAGTTCACTACCGCGCAACATGGGCACCAGCGTCAGCGATACCAATGCCGACACCAGATACCTTAACTGCTGGTAGGCCTGGATAGTCAGCGTTTGCCGCTAACCATCAAGAATGCCGACTGGCGTGGCCGGCGCTGGCAGGCGAACTCACGTTGCGCTTGACTCCGGTCGCAGACTACCCCCGCTTGTGCCATCCGCGACACATGCAAAAAGAGGTTTGAGTTGCTACTCGGTCCGCCTCCGGAAGCCCCGCAACGGTGATCCGCTTGGATATCGCACAGAAGAAACCTTGGATAAACAGCCTGTATTTTTTATTTCCTTCGCATAAAAACTTGCTATATTGAAAAAAGCTGTGGGAATTTTCCGTCTGGCAAAGGCCTCGCTTAATTCCAAGCGGGGACACACTTGAGCCAGATCAATCAACATGATTTTTATCAAGGCTATGATGGAAAACATGATTGTTTTGCAATGCTCTGCTCTCCGGCGTCTTCACGCAGCCAGCGGGTTTATTTCAGCCAACCAAGTCTTTTGAGGAGTTGCAATGAGTGATGTAGTTATCGTCGCTGCGGGCCGTACAGCCGTAGGTAAATTCGGTGGAACACTGGCCAAGATCGCTGCGGCGGACCTCGGTGCCCACGTCATCAAAAATCTTCTCGCAAAGACCGGCATCGCGCCCGACCTCATCAGCGAAGTCATCCTGGGCCAGGTCCTGACAGCAGGTGTGGGACAGAACCCCGCACGTCAGGCGGTCATCAAGGCCGGTTTACCGGACATGGTACCCGGCATGACTATTAATAAGGTATGCGGCAGCGGCCTGAAGGCGACGCATCTCGCGGCGCAAGCCATCATGTGCGGCGATGCAGATATCGTCATCGCGGGTGGTCAGGAAAACATGAGCGCCTCGCCCCATGTGCTGAACAACTCGCGCGACGGCTTCCGCATGGGTGATGCCAAGCTGGTGGATACGATGATCGTCGATGGATTGTGGGACGTTTATAACCAGTATCACATGGGCGTTACCGCAGAGAACGTCGCCAAGAAATATGGCGTTTCGCGGCAGGAGCAGGATGAATTCGCTGCCGCGTCGCAGAACAAGGCGGAAGCGGCACAGAAAGCTGGGAAGTTCAAGGATGAAATTATTTCTCTCGAAATCCCCTCGAAAAAGGGTTCAGTCGTATTCGATACCGATGAATTCATCAAGCCGGGTGTCACAGTGGATGCGCTGAGCAGCTTGCGTCCAGCTTTCGCCAAAGACGGTACCGTGACAGCAGGCAACGCCTCGGGTATCAACGATGGTGCCGCCGCTGTCATCATGATGTCCGCAAAACGCGCTGACCAACTCGGCCTCAAGCCGCTTGCACGGATCAAGGCGTACTCCTCGGCAGGCGTGGATCCTACCATCATGGGCATGGGTCCGGTTCCGGCTTCCCAGCTTTGCCTGAAAAAAGCAGGCTGGTCGCATTCCGATGTCGATCTCATGGAAATCAATGAGGCATTTGCCGCGCAAGCAATCGGCGTCAACAAGGAAATGGGCTGGGATACCAGCAAGATCAACGTCAACGGCGGTGCCATCGCGATTGGTCACCCGATCGGCGCATCCGGTTGCCGCATTCTGGTCACACTGATTCACGAAATGATCCGTCGCGACGCCAAGCGCGGCCTCGCCAGCCTGTGTATTGGTGGCGGCATGGGCGTCGCACTGGCGATTGAACGCTAAGTACGGCAAGTAAAACAACCTTCGTGGCTGGATGGGCGCAGTCACGAAGGCGAGTCGTACAAGCAGGCAGGCCAAACACATGGTTCAAGGAGCAGGTAGGAGAAGTTAAAAGCAGTAAGTATTAAGTATCAGCAAGCAGTAGTCAGCGTAATGCTGTTGGGGTAGTACTTCACTTTCATAAAATAAAGAGAGATAAGCACATGGCACGAGTCGCATTGATAACAGGTGGTATGGGTGGTCTCGGAGAAGCAATCTGCATCAAGATGGCTGCACTCGGATATCAGGTTGTCACAACTTACTCGCCGGGGAATACAAAGGCCGCCGACTGGCTCGCCGGCATGGAATCACAGGGGTACAAGTTCCGCGCCTATCCTTGCGACGTTTCGGACTTCGATTCGGCGAATGCATGCATTGCCAGAATCACCGAAGAAATCGGTCCCGTCGATGTGCTCGTCAATAACGCGGGCATCACCCGTGACATGACCTTCAAGAAGATGGACAAGGTCAACTGGGATGCGGTCATGAAGACCAATCTCGACTCCGTATTCAACATGACCAAGCCGGTATGTGATGGCATGCTGGAACGTGGTTGGGGACGCATCATCAATATTTCATCGGTGAACGGACAGAAAGGCGCTTTCGGCCAGACCAACTATTCGGCAGCCAAGGCTGGCATGCACGGCTTTACCAAGGCATTGGCGCTCGAAGTGGCGCGCAAGGGCGTCACGGTCAACACGATTTCTCCAGGCTATATCGGCACCAAAATGGTCATGGCGATCCCGAATGAAGTGCTCGAAAGCAAGATCATTCCGCAAATTCCGATGGGCCGTCTTGGCAAGCCGGAAGAAGTCGCGGGCCTGGTCGCTTATCTGGCATCCGATGAAGCCGCCTTCCTGACAGGCGCGAATATCGCCATCAATGGCGGCCAGCACATGTCCTGATTATTTGATCCGGACAAAACCAGTAGAAAAAAGCGGCTCATCCACCACTACGGATGAGCCGCTTTGCTTTGTTCGCCCGATATTGCCGGAGAGCTGCCGCGTATGTGCTTGGACTTTACGACTTTGGCCTTACCCTCCCCAGATTCGTCAGGTCTCCGCGCCCACCGGCTCGGGACTATCCTGATCGACGAGGGATTGCAGTAATTCAATCAGCGTCGGCATCGCCACATAACCGGCGGTCACCATGTCGAGCTTGCCGTTGCGCTTCAGTACCAGGGTCGGAAAACCCGTGATACCCCAGCGCTTGGTCTGCTCGAAGTCTTGATAGGTTGCCATCACTGCCGCTTCGGATCTGAAGGTCGACAGAAAATCCGCCTCGCTGGTCGGTACGCCGGCAGCATTCAGCGCAGCGCTCACCACCGATGCCAGTACACTGTCGCTGGTGACATCCTTGCCCTCGACATAGAAAGCGTGCTGGATCGCATGGAATACCGCGAGTGAGGCTTGCAGTGCCAGCATGCGCGCTGCCACGACCGCGCGGCCGGCCGGTTCGGTGTTGTAGATAAAATCCGTGCGATCGAGCACAGCGTCCGAAAATGGCAGGCCAGTACGCTCATTGACAGTTTTCCAATGGCCCCTGATGCTTTCCTGCAGCGCGTCATCCATGACCTGGGTGTTATAGGCGCGCAAGCCGCCCACAACGATGTGCAGGTCCAGTCCGGGTAGTCCTTCCAGCAGGGCGCCGAGTTCGGGGCCGAAGCCATAACACCAGGAGCGCATCGGGTCAGCGATATAGAGGAGGGCTTGGCATGGTGTGCTTTCTTGATCTGGGTCATTCGGGTTTGAAGGGATGGTCCGATACTATCCGATGCCCAATGCTTTGCTTACAGCGATCATTGCCCGAATTCCCATGCTGTTCTTGAAAATAGTTTGCTGATGGCCGATGGGCATGAACTTACGGAATGCTTAAGGCTCTATCCGCGGGAGGGATTTGCAATCCTTCAAGACACGGATGCCGCCGTGTTTGCCGTCCTGTTCATTTTCAGATTCAGCCCTACACTGGGTAATTCAGCAGTGCTTTTTCGGAGAGGTTTATGCGTAGCGATTACATCCGTCGATTCGGTGCCGAAGTTGATGAAACGCATGAAAAATTGCGCAAGGAAGTGATGCGAACAATCGAGGGCCATGGCGCCAAGACAATCGCGGACTTGCCCGACATGACGGAGGGAGAACGTGCGAAATGGTTTTTCTGGAATCTGCACGAAAACCTGGATGAGTTCCGCAAACTGGAACCGACGCTGATCGGTCAGGTAATGTGCACCCAGTTGACCGTCACGGATGGCTTGCTCATGGCGAGCGAAAAAATGGGTATGGAAAAACGGATCGCATTGACGGTCCGCTGGCATATCCGTCTTGCGTATACTTCCTACCAGAACGAAGAGGCTTACCCGATCGGCGAAGGTTCGGTTGACCTGTCCGTATCGAACACCAAGCCGGAAGATCCGCCGTTACAGAAAAATCAGAAGGCCTACATGGACTCGGACAACTCCCTGTATCCCAATCAGCTTTACCTCTATGGATGGGTCACCGAACCTATCTGGAACGAGATCAAGAACCATCTTTACTCACCAACACCAAACTGCCATACCGACCTGATACTGCGTGATAACTGCCTGTTCCCGGTCAAGGCCGGATTTGGCTTTGTTGCCGGGCCACCCGGTGCGATCGGAATTACCAATCTTGAGTTTTGCGTGTCGTCCCATTCCGCCGAACGGCGTTCCAATCGGCGCACAGAAACCCTTCAACGCTAGCAGGCCAGTCACAAGCAATGCAGCCTGGCTGCATTGCTTGGTAAGGTAATTCGCATGGCAGGTGCACTGTTCGAATGTCGCATTGCGACTAAGCACCGTCGAGAGGGTTACCACTGAATGCAAGCCAATCCATCGTTTTGGCCAGGACATGTTTAACCGCTGTCCGCTTTAGTTTGGCTGTAGCAATCGGCCTTGCGCGAGAAGAACGATTGTGCGCAAGCTCAGCCAGGTCATTATCGCGGTCGTGGCAACCAGAGTAAAAGTGCCGATCCAGAACGGCCAGCCGCTGCGATGTACGATTTCAAGCACGACACTTGCAAGCGCCGCAAAAGGAAACGAAAACGACCAGAAGCCAAGATTGAAAGGTATGCCTGTCCACCAGCGGTACCGCGCAAACACCGTGGCAAACGGAATGACTGCAACACCCAGGCCGATAAGCAATATGTCTCCCGGCAAAGCAGGCCAGACGGCCGCGGCGGACAGCGTGGCAATTACGGGCGGCACAAGTTCAGTGCCAATGGTCGCCCGTACCGACTCAGGTATCGGGCCTTCAAGCAGCCGGCTCATGATGCGCACTTCCAGCACGGCCCATCCTGCGGCCCCAATTCCAAACAGCATGGCCCCCCAGCTACGATATTGCAAGATGGCGAGGGCCATGCTGCCTACGAATGCTCCCCCAACAATGGGCAGATACAGTGCAGGTGTAATGGCATTGCGAGGTAGCTGGCCGGTCGCGAGAGTGCTGATGACGCGCCATCCAATGTATCCGTTGAGCGCCAGAGCAATGACAGTGAGGACCAGCCAGAGGCCTTGCCCCGGACGGTGCAGCAACATGATTCCAAGCATGGCGGAAATTGGTAACAGGGCCTGCAGCGATCCATGTACGGGATGCCGGGATTCCTGGAGCACTGCCTGAGGATGACGTTTGCATTTGCACGCATACAGCACCATGCATATGGCCCAGACGATGCCGGCAAACCATAAGAGCAGTTCGCCGGCATCGGTCGCAATCTCCCAGCCGAAACCGGCAGCACGGCGCCACGCACCCGCGAGAGCGAAGAGTCCGACAGAAATCGCGAACACGCCGGCGGGCAAGCGCGCAAGCCACGATGTACCATGGGGATGCTGACTGGCGCCAAATAAATAGTAAAGCTGCGCGTGGGGAGGGTCCTTGTCCATGTTTACTATGCAATGGCAGCGACGAATTTCCGCTTGGCCTGGACCCTGGAGTCAACAGCGCCCAAAATCAACAGAAAGCCGCAGGATGTGCATAAGAGTTTCGACGCTTCATATTAGCGGATTTGCGGCAGATTCAAGCGGCCAATCGACACCATCTTTGTGCACGGATTCGCGACCATTCAACACACCCATAGTTCCGTGAAATGCAGGGTAGTCATGCCTCGGCACATCACTATTTCAAGACTTTTCGCGTTGCACAAAAACATGCTTGAATTCCGATCCAAGGCTCTCTAGAATAGGCCGTGTTGCTACGCAACATAGCGCGTACGTCTCACTACCTTAGCTGCATCCGCAGTGTCACCAATGGAGATGCCATGTTTCCGCTTCAAGATACCTTCGCTCAGGCTGCCAAAGCCGGTTTTGAAAACAACGTCAATCTGTATCTGGCCCTGACCGGCAAGACGCTCGAGAGCATCGAAAAATTCGCCACGCTCAACATGACCGCAGTCAAAGCAACCGTGGAGGAAAGCTCCGCGACCGCTCGCCAAATTCTCTCTGCACAAAACCCGCAGGAATTTCTTTCTCTCGTCGGTGCCCAGGTCAAACCAAGCTTTGACAAGGCCATGGCTTACAACGGTCATCTGGCCAATATCGCCAGCAGCACACAAGCGGACTTCGCCAAGGCTGCCGAAGACCAGTTCACTCAGGCGAGCCGTCGCATCGGGGAGTTCGTCGATCAGGCCGCCAAGAATGCGCCGCCAGGATCGGAAAACGTGATTGCAATCATGAAGACCGCGTTTGGTAATGCAAGTGCAGGCTACGAGCAGATTAATAAAACTGCCAAGCAGGCCGTGCAGGCGTTTGAAGCCAACATCACGACCGCCGCCAGCCAGTTCACGCCGACGGTAGTACAGGCCGGCAGCTAAGTTTTCATCAACGAATCTGCAAGTGCTTGCGCTGATAGTCAGTCATGTATGGGCCGCGTACACTGCGGCCCATTTTAATTTTTATGGTGCAGGCTGCGCTTATTGTGTATCCGCAAATCGCGGCGCATAAGATTCCGGCGTGATGCGCAATGCATTCGTCAAAAACGAAATCGTGTGGTAATACCCGGTAAGGGCAATCAACTCTAGCAGTTGTTCCGCCGTATAGCTTGCGTCAAGTTCCCTCCATAAGTCGTCCGGCACAGCGGCACTGTCATGCAGGGCATCGACGAGGCGAATCAGCAGAAGGTCAGTGCCGTGCCACAAGGTGGTGACTATTGCGGGTGCTGATCGAGTTGCCGCAACATCAGCATCAGTCAGTCCCGCCCGGGACGCGAAAAATTTCACATGTACACCCCATTCATACTCCGACTCGCAGCGGGCGCAGGTCCGAAGGATGATCAATTCGCGGTCCCTGAGGGTAATGGCACCTGCATCAAGAAGGCTCCCTGCAAACATGCGTTGCAATACCCGAGGGCTGCGCGCCATGGTGCGAAACAGATTCAGGGGTTCCGTGCCGGGTGGCGTAATACGGGCAAAGGCCTCGTCAATTGCGGTGCCATAGGGAGCTAGTGCTGGCGATATGCGTTGCTGTGCGGTTGATGTAGTCATACGTTCTCCAGAGGTTAATTCACCCCGACGATGCACTGTGCTCGACGGAGCGCTACGTTTACTGTAGCATAGCGCTACGAAAAACGTAGTGGAGAAAATATGACTTTGCCAGTCCCTGGAAAACCGGTACGCGGATCAAGCACCGGACGTCCTGTCATGGCCCTGCTCGATATGCTGGGCCAGCGTTGGGTATTGCGGATCTTGTGGGAATTGCGTTCGACAGCGCTCACGTTTCGGGAACTGCGCGAACACTGCGATGCGATGTCGCCAACGGTGCTCAATCAGCGCCTGCGAGAACTTCGTGACGCTGGCGTCGTGGTTCTCGAAGACCCGGGCGGTTACGCATTGAGCGCGTCAGGCAAGGAATTGCTTGACGCATTGATGCCATTGCAGCATTGGGCTGAACAGTGGCAGGAGAGAATGGCAGCACAATCAAGCGCCGCCGATTCGGAACAATCTCCTGTACGCCGAAAAAGGGCGACATGTGATTAGCTTGCGACAACCTTGATACGCACATCGCCCAACGTGACGACCTGACCTGGGCGGATTTTGCAGGTTTTGCGCGTTTCGAGTTTGCCGTCTACAAAAACTTCGCCACTGGCGACCACGGCCTTGCCGGCACCGCCGCTGTCGACAACGCCAACCAGCTTGAGCAACTGGTTTAATTCAACATATTCACCCTCAACCGCGAATTCGAGTGCTTGCATCTGCTTGCGGTTTTTCATGATTGCACCGCCAGTGTCTGTGAAGCCTTGTCCAGCCATACCGCAAGATTGGCCTGTAAATCTTCCTGGCTGAACGAGCAACTCTCCTCCGTGAACAGACTGCCTGCCTCAAGTCGCCCGAGCAGGTCCTCCATCACTTGACCGTAGCGTGCAGGCAGAGCGGATAAAACGTTCGCCTGTGCCCGCCATGTCTGACAAAAGCGCTCGATTGACGTGCGCTTATGCCGCAAGTCATCAAGGGAAGTGCGCATGGCGTTCAGCGCCTGATCGTAAGACATGAAAGTACTTTCATCAAGAAAAGCGGCATTGTAACGGAACGTGATAATCGACGTTCCTTGTATTGTGCCCGAACCTTAAAGTAACCGGTCCAAGCCATCCGAACTGTATTAAAGCTGTTTCGTCTCGAAGGTATTGCACGCGTTCAATTTGCCGTTTTCAATGCCGCGCTGGAACCATCTGACCCGCTGTGCCGATGTTCCATGCGTGAAGGAATCGGGCACGACATGTCCTTGTGCCTGGCGTTGCAAGGCATCATCGCCAATCGCACTGGCCGCATTTAATGCCGTTTCAACGTCGCCGGATTCGAGGATATTGCGGGCGCGGTCGGCGTGGTGTGCCCAGACGCCTGCAAAGCAATCAGCCTGGAGTTCCAGACGCACGGACAGGGCATTGGATTGTGCTTCGGACATGCGTTGGCGGGCGCTATCAACCTTGTCCGATATTCCCATCAAATGCTGTACATGATGGCCAACCTCATGCGCGATTACATAGGCTTGAGCAAACTCGCCCGAGACATGGAAGCGCTGCTGCATAAGCCGGTAAAAACTGAGGTCGATATAAATCTTCTGATCGCCCGGACAATAGAACGGCCCTGACGCGCTCTGCCCGGTGCCGCATGCCGTCGGAGTGCTCCCAGAAAAAAGCACAAGGCGCGGCTTGGCGTAGGTGCCCCCTTGAGCCCGGAAAATCTCTGTCCAGGTATCTTCCGTATCAGCCAAAACTGTGGAAACAAACTTTGCCATTTGGTCGGATGCCGGTGGTGCCTGCGCTGGGATTTGCTGTACGGGTGCCATACCTGAAGATCCACCAGTCAACATACTAATGACCGTCATTGGATTCAGGCCAAGAAAGTAAGAAGCAACTACCGCAACAGCGATCGTACCCAAACCGACAGACCTGCCACCAAATCCAAACCCGCCACCTCCACCGCCGCCATAACCACGCCGGTCTTCCACATTTTCGCTCTCGCGATTGCCTTCCCATTTCATAGGTATTCTCCAGTGCAGCCGTTAATGATGGCTGAAATGCCAAGATATTAAGCAAAAATCGCGCTTGCCATCGGATCAGCGTGTAAGCAATTGAAAGTTGGAGTAGGCCATGGATGAGACAGTGGGTTTGCGCGTCTTAGGGGAGGAGGAATAAACGTGTAAAAACTACCATCGCCACTTTTGTATCAAGGCAGGAACGTTGGTAAGCACATCGACGTCATTGCGCCATCATTGCAGCGCGCGCAAATCTTGAAATCGTCATTAGCGGTAGAAACGGCATTAATCTTATTCAATAGATCTGAACTAACTGCGTACGAAATGTTCGGTTTCAGAAACGGATTTCTTCGAACATTGTTCATACAGCATCAATCAGAATGTCTACAGAAACGAGGGCGCAATGGAAAAGTATGCGGTGCGCCTACAGCGTGCTAGATGATAGGAGTAAGGGAAGTCAACGTTATGCTAATTACCGGGGCGCATATTTTGGGATGTGGCTGAGCACTTTATGTTTCGCTCTTCTCTCTAGGTACCGGCGAAAAAAAACCCGCTCAAAGAGCGGGCTTAAATCCAATTCAAGGAGAGTTGGAGGAGACAAGTAGAATCATAGTGCAGCGCAACATCCTTGTCTGCTTTCTTATGGTGATAGTAGATATTCACTGTAAGAATATCTAACTCCAAAAAGAAAACCCGCTTGGCACAGCCCAGCGGGTTTCTGTCTCTCTCGTCGTCCTGGCTTGGATTTTTTTGGTACAGCGCGCAGATAGTACACCGAAAATTCTCAAAATTTAAAATAGATTCTTTTGTGTATTAAAATTTTTCATCTTTTTGGCCCTGTCTAAGGGATATTTCCAATAGAACATTCGCAGTGAGGATAATGGAATTTGAATGTGGCATTGGCTTCAAGTCAATTTTCACGCTATCCATTGAGCTCGAAGCGGAGGTGACAACCATCAACAAGGATAGTGCGCAAGTGTACAAAATGACACAGCTAGCATAGGGTTATATTGCTTAATGGTATGTACTTTTATAAAGTGGCTGTTACCCATACCGGGCAAATTTTTGCGGCACTTAGCCGGACTGCCACTACATAATGCTGACCAGATTGTCATCTTCTGTTACCAACACGCTTGGCATACTGCTGTTATTTTCTCCCTTGATAGCAAGTGCCGGAAAAGTCGCTTCGGTTCCAGACGGGAACACTGTCGTGTTCCTGAATGCGGACGAACAGATTACTGTTCGTGTGGCGTACATTGACGCTCCTGAAAAAGGGCAGGCATTCTCGGCTCCTTCCCGACAGTCTTTGACCAAGTTATGCCTTGGAAAGGACGCCGTATATAAGATGGTCCGTAGCAATGATTCTCTTCCCGCCGTTGCAGTAGTGACTTGTGATGGTGTAGATGTGGGACGAGCACAACTGGAGCGAGGAATGGCTTGGGTCGATATCAAACAAAAAGCTCAGTCCGATCTCATTGCACTGGAGGCCGGCGCACGTCAGGTGCGAAGAGGATTATGGGCCGACGAGAAACCGGTCCCGCCATGGGAATTTCGACGACCTTTACGACGTACCAAGGCGTCGCTTGCAAGCAGATCGGATGAAGCAATCTGTTTTGTCGATCGTCGTGGGGAATACCGGGTCATTAATGGCGCAAGGCGTTACGGTTGCTGAATCCAAGTATAGGTACAGCACCTGATATATGTTTGCTGTAAAAATTCATCGTAGTTGCCATCCAATTGATGGGCCAATGCGGCGGAAGCAGAGGTTTGCTGCAAGTCAGAGTACTTATGCACATTTTCAACCATACCCGATGATGAAAATAAAGATGTAGTAATTCAACAAAAAATTATTCGAAGGGAATGCGGCGCAGCCAAGTCTTTGATTTTCCGGAAGTCATTTTTCGCCGATAAATTCAGCAAACTGTTGGAAAGCCGCGTCATGCTTGGGCTTGATAAATGTCAAGCCCCTGTTTCCCACAAACATATCCACAGCGTCTGTGGATACTGGCGAAAAGCAAAGGTCAGCGGTACAGCAATCAGATTTAATAGATAACTTAATAACTCTCCATATTTTGACGCTTCGAGGTTTCGTTAGCTTTATATAGAGATTGCAAGTCCGGCAGGCATGAAAAAATCTCTATCTAAATCATATGCTTGAAGTTAAATTAGCCTGTTATCCACAGACTTGCCCACGGAAATTGGGGATAAATGCCCAGTAAGGCATATGTTGCGCCGCGACGCATTCGAGTTGGCTGCATTGGGCCGTACCAGATACGTTTACGAGCGGCCGCAGTGGAACGAATGGCAATGGCAACAGACAGCGGTACGACAGAAGCAATAATTAATGTTGGATCTTAAAGTTTAGGAATTTTAAGAGTCTTACTAATCATCATGCTGCCTGAAAGGACGAAGAGCAGCGCCAGGGGGTGAAGCGCCCAAGGGCCAATCATCCAGGTACCACCATAGAGGTTATCACCCAACTTGTCCTGCCAGCCGGCAAAGGCAAGCACAGCGGTAAGCAGCACGCTGGTTGGAATGGGGGTTCCTTCAAAGTATGCGACTTTTGCGCCACCTTGGGACAGATCTTCTGCAGTGACATTGAAACGCGCTAGTCGACTTACACCGCAACAAACGAAATAAATCAGGGCAATCCAATCCCAACCCCCATGCAGGCCCGCAGCAAATGCTAGTGTAGCCGGGGCCACACCAAAAGAAATCACGTCGGCGAGCGAGTCCAGTTCTCTTCCCAAAGGCGAATGTTCATGACGCCAGCGCGCAACCATGCCATCAAGTACATCGAAAATAAAAGCGGCTGGTGCCATTGCTGCCGCAGCAAAAAAGTAGTGCCGTGCCTGGGTCGCAACGAAGAGCATGGCAAAAAATACGGCAGCAACGCCGCAGGCTGCGTTTGCGAGTGTAAAAAAATCCGCGAGATGAAAGCCGCGGATCATTGAAAAGTGCCGTGGAGGTTTGCGGCCTCGGTCCATGATGGTATCCAGAAATTCCACCGGTCGGCGGAGATGACTGTCTGATTGCAATTTACGCAAGAAGGTTTCCTTCCTTGCTGTTCCGCAAATGACCGGATGGTGCAGTTCCGCAATACCTGAGGTCCGCTCCGTCGTTATTTTGTTGTGAGGCGATGTGGATGCTGCCAGCAAAACCATCGTGGAAGCCAGACGATGCGGAAGGCTGAATCAGTGGATGGCGAACGATTAAACCGACATGTGTCCTGATTGTTCAGGAGCGTCTGCCCTGCTGCGGAACTGCGAGCAAATCAGAAATGACACGCAGTACTTCGGGGTGATGCACCATTCCGAAGTGGCTTACGCCACTAACTTCAACGCTTTGATGCAGCGTGGATTGCGGCCCGATGCATCGCGTCCAGTCGACTACGCCGTCAGTCTGCGAGTAGATCGATGTACTCGGTACAGGAGGCACTTCACCCAGGCGTGTCAGCAACGCTGCATCCATCAAAGGGGAGACAGCGGAAAGACCAGGGAAAGCATGTTGCTCCTTGGGGATTTCAAAATCTCCACCAAATGGGGTACCCAAGGTAATTACTTGGCGTATATATCCCGGATGCAGTTTGGCCAGTTCCCGTGCGTAGATGCCGCCGAGGCTCCAGCCAACGACGGAGACTGGAGAGTCGTGCGCGTCGTGGATTTTTCTCAAATGCCCGGCAAGCATCGCAAGCCACGCATCCAGGCCCATGAGCGGCCAGACGCTTACACCCATTTCCCAGTCGTAGACCTGATAACCTAGTTGCAGTAACCGCGCCCTCAGATCGGTTGTGGCGGTACCACTGACACCAAGGCCGGGATAGACCAATACAGGATGGCCGTCCCCACGCTGCAGAGGCGTGGGGCGCCATGCATGTCCTGCAAAAAAGTCCAGCATCGCATGGTATGGCTCAAGCGCCAGCATCAGGGGCGGATAAGTGGTGATTTCCATAGTAGTCATGTTCGTTGTCGCAGAATGTTATGCCTGAAAGAGAGTATCGCTGCGTGCAACGTTTGCAACGGGCCGTGTCGCAGATGCGGTTGCCGGCTTAATACCGACCCCAGCCAATAACGCAACATGAAATAGCGCCGTTCCTGCAGCGCCTTGACGGTCGAAAAATTTGTCCATTCCATTTATTACGTTACGGGCCGGCATTGGCCTAAGGCGTCGCCAACCGCATGACCGCATGGTTTAAAGTGCTTTAGTGAACATTGGCAGTAGAGCCCTTGCCGCCATCCGGTTTGGTGAGCGGCGTGGCAATCTTGTCCAGCGTGGCTTTCTGACGCTGAGTCGCCTTCTGCGTTTCCTCATTTGCACGTCGCGCGACTTCATCGGCAAGGGCCGATGCCGTGCGCGCGGTTGCCGGAACGTGAGTCTCCGCCGTTTTTGCGAGATCGACCTGGGTACGCGCCGCAATATCGTTCAGGTGCTGCTGATAGGCGCGCAGCTTTTCAGCGGCAGGCGGGACCTGGCTGGCCGCAATCGACAATGCCTCGTAAGGATTCTGTGCAGCCATCACTTCACGTGTGCTGGCGAGGGTTTCCTGCATCACTGTCTGTGCGACCTGAATATTGAGTTCATTGATTTTTTGTGCAGTGTTGAACAGCTGTTTGGACAGCTCCGACAAAAAGGTGAACTGCGATTCCATGTGTGCCTTGGCGGATGGCGGCAAGGGTTGAGAGATGAATAGCATTTTGTTAGCTCCAATATTGAATAATGTCGTCGAGGGAAATGGTGATGATGCTGAGCCTATGTGCACCACAGATCACATTTTGCGTTGCAAAGACTGGGCCTCAATGTTCAGGCGCTAGGCCGTGGCGGTTGGCTCTTGAGGTCTTCCGGGCGATCGATTGGCGAAGTGAATTTCTCCATCGCCGCTCTTTGGCGCGACGTTGCCTTTTCAGTCTCGTCCTTGGCAGTCCTTGCTACTTCGTCGGCAACAGCCGCTGCGGTGCGGCTAGTGTTCGGGAAGTGCGACTCAGCAGTCTTTGCAAGGTCTACTTGTGTGTTTGCCGCAATGTTGTTGAGGTGCTGCTGGTACTCGCGTACCCGTTCCGCTTGAGGCTGTGCCTGAGCAGCGGCAATCGAAAACGCTTCATAGGGATCGCGCGCGCCAATGACCTGGTGGACGCTGGAGAATGTATCCTCGAGCACGGATTTCGCTACTTGCATATTCAGATCATTAATCTTTTGCGCGGTCTCAAACATCTTTTGCGACATGTCTGCAAACAGAGAATACTGTGCATCGATATGTGCCTTGACGGCAGGGGTGATGGGTTGGGAAAACGTAAGCATGCGTTACCTCCTAAAAAGGAATTCCATCTAAAAATAGTTGTACCCGTGCCGGCGCGACAGGTCTTGCAATTCCTGCATCTACGCCGGGGCCTCAGTAGAGCCCCCGCTCCATATCAAGTTCCTACACCTTAAAAATTTTTCTGATGCATTGCACAAGCATATTTTTTATAGAGAAAACCGTAGTGAACGCAGCGTTTTTGCTGCAATTGCGTGAATCGTTTCGAAATGCAAAAAGACGGAATCGCGTGCGGTTGCTAAGCGTCAATACAAGCGTTCCTTGTTACAGTATCTTGGTCGCATCGTTATCTCATCTCAATGTCATGTGGCATATCATCGCGGGACGGTGCGGCACTTGCGGCGCCAAGAAAGAATGGAACGAGAAGGAATGTCACGGCTGTCATACACCGCGCAATCGCTACGGACGTGTATTGTTAGGCTTTGTATTGACGCTTAGCGTGCTCGGAGTGCTCGGCGCAGTGGTAATCGGACTAGAGATGTAAATTTACGCTTCTATGCACTCGGATGAGTACCTGCATTGGCCATGCAACGTCGCGGTGCGATGTCGATTTGCGTCACAGGAAACCTACTGGCCAGCTCATGATCCAACATGAAAGAATCCTCCGGAATATCTTCCGGAAGGAATGCATCTTTCCTGTGGTGACATATGCCTGGACATATCGCAAAATTGATGGTGCTACTTCTCACTCTATCAGTGGGGATTCCTGAATCCGAGGCAAAGCGTATGGGCAGTGGCCGCTCCAGTGGGCGCCAAGCACCTATTGCCCGCCAACGAAGTACGCCGCCGCAACCGCCGAGTTCAGCGCAGGCCGTTCCTCCGCCGAGGCCGTCCGCACCTCCTCAATCACGTCCTGCTCCCGTTGATCCGGTGGCAAGCCGTCCGGCAACGCCGGTCACACCACAACCTTTGCCTCCTCAACGGACGCTTCCTCGTGAAGCTGCCAGTCCGTGGGGCGGCATGCTGGGCGGTGCATTGATTGGCCTCGGCCTGGGTTCACTGATATCGCGCGGTAATAGCGATAACGCTGTCAACCAGAACGAAAACAGCGGCGGCAGTGGGGCGAGCGGGACCAGCGGCACGAGTGAAAGCACTGGCGGGGCATCCGGTAATTATGGGGATGAGCAAGTGTTGCAAGAGCCAGAACCCAAGTCCAATCCCTTGGGGGCATTACTGCTGTTCGGGCTGCTTGCGACGGTTGTGTTCTATGTTGTTCGCAGGGTCCGACGCAGATCGCCTTAGATTCGATCGACTTGTGATGCACAAAAGGCGGATACATGAATACATTTTCACACTTTCGTTTTGCCCTCTTTACGTCATTTATCAAACAATGACGGATGCCCTCTGATGAGGATGAGTCATGACACCACGAGAAAGTCAGTCGCTGCAACAGCTTCTTTCGCAGCTGGTCCAGGTGGGGGAAATTGTCAAGGACGCTGACGCCGAAAGATTGATTTCTAAGGCGGCGTCGCAGCAACCGAATGCTGTTTACCTGCTCGTGCAACGTGTAATGATTCTGGAGCAGGCATTGGAGGTGGCGCAAGAACGGATTGCGGCACTAGAGATGCAGCAACGATCGGTGCAATCATCGGGTAGCAATAGTTTTCTCGATGCCAATGCTTGGGGCAAGACACCTGTCGCCCCTGCTACAGCGACAGTCTCTCATGCAATGCCTTCGCAAGAAGTCTCGCTTACCGGTAAGCCATTACGCGAACCGGCAAACCGGCCATTCGCGACACAGTCCTCGCAAGCTTATCCAGCGACGGATAGTGGTCCATCAAGTTTTCTACGCGGTGGTGGGGGGAGCATGTTAGGAACAATTGCTGCAACCGCCGCAGGCGTTGCTGGAGGCGCTTTTCTCTACCAGGGCATCGGCAATCTTCTTGGCAATCATTCGCCGCACTTGGGTGACAACGTGTCGGGTAACCGGGACAACGTTGGCAATCCGTCGACCGACAATGCGAACAACCTTGCCGGCATTGAACCCGAATCTGCTTCGGGAAAATCCGAGACAATGTCCGATGATCAGGGTGGATTGAATATTCCAACCGAGGAGCAGCTCTCCAGCGATGCAAACTTCGATACCGATCTCGGTGGAGATAGCGATAGTTACGAGGTTTGACTTACGTGTGATTAATCTGATTTTGGCAGACAGAAAGTGGATGTGGGAAGAATGCCAAGGAACATTCTGCTTTTAGCACAGGTTAAAGTTTGCAATGGTGTTCGTCCGCAGCGTTTTATAGCACGCCAAAGAACAGCAACAGCAGCAGCGTCACAACGATCGATACCACGATAGACCCCAGGCATCCGAGTCGACTTGAGAAAAAGAAAAACATGCTTTGTTATCCTGATATCGCATCCATTGCAACCATCACATTCGCCAGTCGAGGCCGTTCAGGGTACCGACAGGTATTTCGGGTCAGGTGACACATACGCCATGACTGTATGGTCAAGCAGGCCCACAGGTGCGACTTCCTTGAGGTCGAACGCGTCCACCGTGCGCGCAACAATGAAGTGCCACGCAAAGGCCTTATCGCCGACAATAAAACGCACGGACTGACCGCCTTCGACGTTGATATACCGGGTTTCCGGTGTCAGGACAATCGTCCTGTCGACCCAGGCTGCCGGTGGAATTTCCCTGCCGTATAGATCGGTATAACTAGTTCGTGTTACACACCCGCTCGTTAGGAGGGCGAGCAATATCGCGGTGGATCCAGTCAACCATCCTGCATGCTTCATGAAACGCTCCGAATATCGCATGGCCCTGTTGAATTGTGGATGAGCAGTCAATGAACCGGGTCCGCATCAACCTGCAACTTAATATGCGCAAGCCCATGATCGGTGCGATTCTTTAATGCCTGAATGGTTCAGTCATTGCAACTGCATCATTTGAGTGCTTTCAAGGTACGAGCACACGGCGAATCGTCGCCGCCAGATCCTCTACGACGAATTTCGCGACGTAAGCGTTAGCGCCTGGCGCCATGACAAGAACATCGTTGGCCGAGCCTGACAGCGACGAATAAATTATCACCGGAATGGCACTGAAGCGCGAGGGCTGCTTGATGTTCCGAGTCAGAGTGAAACCACCCATTTCCGGCATCTCCAGATCACTCAAGACCATTGCTACCTTGTCGCGGACCGAGATGCATTTAGCGACCGCTTCGAGGGCCAGTGCTTGCGAATTCGGTAACAAGAATGATTACGAATAAAAGCTTCAAATCCACGCCGCATGAACAGGAAAATCCATTCTTCCTTCGAGATACGTTGTAGTAAGCCAACTTTTGCACGTAGAAGGCGACACAATCAAAGTGAAAACATGCCTCTACCCCTATGCTATGCTAGTCTTGATTTGTAGCAACTAAATGCGGTGCGGGCAGGTACCTAAGGGGTGCATTTCCATAAACATGCATGCCGCCCACAGCCGCTTTTTTTATGGCTTTCTTCCAATCGGCGTCAGGTGCACAAGCTTATTTCGGAAAACGTAAGGAGAGTTCAGCTCGTCCGGCAGGAATGGAAGAAGTCCTCCTATGCAATCAGTCGCGCCCGCGTACTGGCCTGGCCAGGCATTTGCGTCGTGATCGGCGCGGTTGTTTGGGGCGTTACGGTTACCAGGATCGAAGCAGAAAGATCCTTACTGAACGATGCAGCGTTGCAGGAAGCCGGCTCGCTCGCCAAAGCCTATTCCGCGCAACTCACGCGTTCAGTCGAGCAACTCGATCAGATTACGCTCAATCTCCAGTATTTTTGGGAAACGGCCGGTGGATTGAATCTTGAAGAGCAGATGCGTCGCGGACTCTACGCAAAATCATCGCAACTCCGGGTGACGCTGTTTGATTCGCGCGGGCACCTGTCGCAGAGTACCAGTTTAAGAGTTGGCGACATCTACATCCACGATCGTGATTGGTTCCAGCAACACATGATGGGCCGGGTCGACGGCTTACGTATCAATAAACCGGAAATTGCACTGCAAAGCGACGCGAAGGTCGTACGCTTCACGCGCAGCCTGGCCGACCGCAACCGTTCGTTCGCCGGCGTTATTTCCGTGATCGTCGAGCCGCAATACCTTGCTTCGTTCACCGATCAGGAAAGCCTTAGCCGTAACGACTTCATCGCGCTTTACCGCAACGATGGCGAGATGCTTGCATCGAAAAGCGGCAAGGGCACTGTCGATGCATCCTCGATGTTTACGACACTTCCGGCGTTTCAAGGTACGAGCGGAAGCATGCCATTGTCAGGTTCATGGTTTCCAGACAGCGAGCCGCGCGTCGTTGCATGGCATGCCGTAGAGGGCTATCCGCTATTGTCCGTCGTCGGGTTGTCGGAGCAAGCCTATCTTGAACCGTTCAAGTCGATGCGCGAAGACTACCTGCGCTTTGCCTTTGCTGCCTCCGCCTTCCTGATTTTTACCGCCGTGTTCGGCATGGCTTTTACCGCCGGCCTGGCATGGCGAAAGAAGCAAGCGGAAGAGTTGAGAAAAGCGTATCACCTCGCAATCGATGGCGCCCGTGAAGGTTTTTACATGGTACGCGCCATCTATGATGGACGTAGCAATCTGATTGACTTTGCGCTGGTCGATTGCAATGAACGCGGCGCATCGCTGGTCGGCACTACCAAGGACCGGTTAATCGGCACCCGGTTTTCGCAGCTTTTCACGGGCAATGAGGCCTCGCGCGCATTCGCCGTGTTCCAGAATGCGATGGAAGCGGGTTTCTATGAAGCCGAGATGAAGGTTCCGCCCGAAAACCCCCTGAAAGTAAACTGGGTGTATCAAAAGCTCGTGCGCTCGGGTAATGGCCTGGCGATTACCGTGCGCGATATCAGCGAGACCAAGGAACACGAAGAGACGCTGGCCAGTGTAGCTAATTCGGATGAACTCACTAGCCTGCCGAACCGGCATTGGCTGATGCATTATCTGCCCTTGGCTGTCGAGAAGGCAAGGGTGACAGGCTCGATGCTCGCGGTTATGTTTGTCGACCTCGACGACTTCAAAATCATTAACGACACGCTTGGACATGCAGCCGGAGACGAATTGCTACAGGCCGCCGCTGGCCGAATCCGTTCGGTAGTACGTCCGACCGACCATGTGGTGCGCCTTGGCGGAGATGAGTTCACTGTCATCCTTGAGCAGGTGACGTCAAGCGATGATGTGGTACGGGTCGCCGACCGTATCATCTCGACCTTGCATGAACCTTTTCTGATTGCAGGCGGTAGCAGCCATGTGGTGTACGGCTCAGTGGGGGTTAGCCTGTTTCCGGAAGACGGCGCCGATGCCAAGACACTGCTCAAGCATGCTGACATAGCGATGTATGCGGCCAAGGGAAGTGGCAAACGTCATTACTGCTTCTTTGAAGAACGTCTTTCTGAACGGCTGCTGTCGCGCATGAAGAATGAGAAGGCGCTGCAGCAGGCGATCACGTTCGATGAGTTCGAACTGTATTACCAGCCGCGCGTCGATACGTACAGTGGTGAACTGCGCAGTATGGAAGCGCTGGTCCGCTGGAGACATCCGGAGCGCGGGATGGTGCCTCCGATGGATTTCATCCCGATCGCGGAAGAGACCGGCCTGATCGTCGCGCTTGGCGAACTGGTCGCAAGGAAGGCATGCCGTCAGCTGGCGGCATGGAAAGCGGCCGGCATGCGCGTCGTGCCGGTGTCCATCAATGTGTCGCCACGTCAGTTCAGTCAGGGTGGGTTGAGCGCCTTGTTTGCGTCTTGCCTATTGGAGACCGGTCTCGATTCCTCTCTGGTAGAAATCGAAGTGACGGAAACGTGCATGATGAGTGAAGACAGCATCGTTGCTGAAGAACTCGCGGAAATCGAATCGCTCGGGATCAAGCTGCTGGTCGACGATTTCGGGACCGGCTACTCATCGCTCGCGCAATTACAGCGCCTCGATATGGACGTACTGAAAATCGACAAGGCGTTCACTGCACAGCTCGATGACAGCAAGGAAGGCGAAGCGCTTGTGATGGCGGTGATCTCCATGGCGCATGTATTGGGGATGAGCGTGGTAGCGGAAGGGGTCGAGACTCGTCAGCAACTACAGGTGCTGCAAGCCTTGTCGTGCAACGAAGTCCAGGGTTATCTGATTTCCCGGCCGGTACCTGCTGAAGAAGTGCCGCATATCCTGGATCGGCGTTTTTTATTCACGCCAGCGGCGAGCGCGCGCGACGAAGAATTCGTCAGGTAGCAGCATGGCAATCTCGCAGTGGGCTGCATTGCTGCGTGTAGATGTGCGGCAATGCGCTTCTCATTAAACGCAGATATCATTGCCGCGCGTACGCACGCACCTATGCCGTAGTGAGAATGATGACTAATCCGCACCAGTCCCCGCAAAAAAAGAAAACCGACGTTACCTCGCCTCAGAACGGGGTGGAGCAGGCATTGCATCCTGCGCTTGACCGCAGAACCATCGCAGGGATTGGCGCCGTCATCGTCCTTATCGGCAGCAGCTTATTCCGGGCATTCGGCGGTCCTAGCTGGCTGTATCTGCCTACGGCTTTCGCCGCGGCCGTGCTTATCATTGCCGGCTACGCCCGGATCAACCAAAGACTGCGCACGACCTCCCTTGTCTTATTTGCAGCCGGCATTGTGCTTGTTCCTTTTGCCAAAGATCCATTGGCAGCCGTTCAGCGTGGCGTGTTTGTTGCTGGATTGCTGCTATCGCTGACATCGAGCGTCATGCTGATTGCGCGCTGTGCGGTGCAGAGCAAGAGGATACAGATGATCGGCGCCGGCCTGCGCGAGCGGCAAGGTACGGGGCGCTACATGGCATTTGCCGTAACCGCCCAGTTCTTTTCAGGAATACTGGGATTGGCCGGCGCCAACCTGACGTTTGTCATGGCTGCGCCAGCCGCCGAGAGGCCGAGTCAGGTTCGCACAGACACCGTCGTTGCCGTATCGCGCGGATTTACAGCAGCGAGTTGCTGGAGCCCGGTGTTTGGCAATATGGCCGTCCTGCTTGCACTGTATCCCACACTGCACTGGATTGAAGTCTTTCCCGTTGGGCTGGGCGTAGGACAACTGACACTGATCGTCGGCGCTCTGCTGTACCGGGCCGGCAGCAAATCGCTTGCACCGCCGGCGAGCACACCAACACCTATCACCGACTTGTTGATGAACGCGTTTCCGCTACTGATATCGCTGATCGGCTTCCTGGTGCTGATACTCGCTCTCAGTCGCGCCTTGCACATCGTGGTCTCTGCCTCAATCGTGTTGATGGCTCCACTCGTATCGTTGCTTTTCAATGTCGCCATGGGTCGGGACGGGCATCGGTGGAAAGATGGCGCGAAGGGCCTTGGACAGAGCATGTTGTTGTTTCCCGCAATGGCCAGCGAAGCTGCGCTTTTCCTGTCAGCGGGTTGCGCCGGCAGCATCATGGCGGATGCCTTTCCGGCGAGCTGGGCGCTGGCGGCTGGCGAAAGCTTGAGCAGTCATCCGGTGTTTGGCATCAGCTTTTTGCTGATCGCCATCATGGTGACCGCGCTTATGGGCATTCATCCTGTGCTTTCGTCTGTCTTTCTTGCATCAACAATGACGCCGGAGCTTCTCGGCATGCCGCCGATCGCACATATGGCAGCCATTCTTGCAGGATGGGGATTGTCCGCCAGCGTGACACCTTTTTCGGTGCTGTCGCTGACGGCGAGTCGGTATTCAGGCGAGGGGCTTTACCAGATCAGCCTGGGCAGAAATGCGGCCTTCGCCGTCGCTACGTCTGCCGTAGTATGTACATTGTTGACCGCTTACGTTCTGATTGTCGCTTAAGAAATTCGTCACTAGCCTGTTGACTGGCCTGAATTGAGCCGGGGGTACGTCTGACGTACCCCCGGCCACGAATAGCTTTAGCGTACGTACACCAGGTCCCGCAGATACAAGGAAAGCGGCGGGAAGTAAGTGATGACGGCAAGGCAAGCCAGAATCACCCCGACGAACGGCAAGAGTCGCGGGATGATGTTATCGAGGGAAATTTTGGCGACAGTGCAGGCGGCAAACAAATTGACACCGAACGGTGGAGTGATCATGCCCAGCGCAAGATTGACGATCATGATCATGCCGAAATGCACCGGGTCGATGCCGAATTTTATCGCCACTGGTACCAGGATGGGCGCCAGCACGATGATGGATGCCGATGTCTCGATGAACATGCCGATAATGAACAACGCGGCATTTACGCCCAATAAGAAGTAAGCCGGGCTTTTCAATGTCTCGGCCAGATAGGTGCCGATCGCATCGGGCACGCCGGCACGCGTGATCATGAAACTGAACAATCCCGCGTTGGCAATGATGAACATGATCACCGCGGAGGACAGCACCGATTTTTTCAGGATCACGGCGATATCGGCCAGGCGCGTTTCACGGTACACAAACAGGCCGAGGATCAATGCATAGAACACGGCGACAACCGATGCTTCGGTCGGCGTGAATACGCCGCCGTAGATGCCGCCAAGGATAACTACCGGCATCAGCAGCGCGAGCCATGCCTGCTTTGCAGCCGCCAAGACGGTCAGCTTTCCTTCATGGTCGTGCTTGCCGTAGCCCTTGATGCGCGCATATATGATTACAAAAACCATCAGCGCCACGCCGATCAGGATGCCTGGACCAAAACCGGCGATAAAGAGTTCACCGATCGAGACCTCCGCGGAGACGCCATACAGAATCATTGGGATCGATGGCGGGATGATGACGCCAAGCTCCGCTGATGTTGCTTGCAGCGCAGCAGCATAATTAATCGGATAGCCATGCTTGACCAGGGCCGGGATCAGGATTGCTCCAATGGCGAAGGTTGTCGCGACTGATGATCCTGACACGGCCGCAAAGATCATGCAGGTCAGCACGCAGGTAGCGGCGAGGCCGCCCTGAATGCCGCCGACCAGGGACTTGGCGAACTCGACGAGCCGCTGTGAGATGCCGCCTGTTTCCATCAGGTTGCCGGCAAGAATAAAAAAGGGAATGGCAGCCAACGGGAACTTGTTGATCGCTGTGAACATTTCCTTTGCAGCGATCAGCATGTTGGCGTTGGCAACGGAAATGCCGATGACACTGGCCAGTCCGATCGATACTGCAATCGATACCGAAAAGGCAAAGCACACGATCATCGTGATGAGCATGGTAAGAGACATGAACGAGCCTTGTTGTGCGTTTATTGAGCGGTTTCGAGTTCCTGGTGCTGGGGGTCCAGCAAGTTGGCAATGACGCCGATAACGGCGAACAGACCACCGACCGGCAACGCCACATAGGCCCAGAACATTGACAGTTCTTCGAGGCCGGCCATGGTCTGCACCTTACCGCGTTGCGCATAGTCCCAGCCATACCAGATGATGACAGCCAGCAGCGCCAGCGTGGCGAGGGTGATGGCAAAATCGAGCACGCGACGGAATGCGGGGGGAGCCAGACGGTGCATCAGGTCGATCGATACCATCGAGCCGAGACGAAATGCTTCGGGCAAGCCCATGAAAACCATCCAGATCAGAAAGAAGCGGATCAGCACTTCACTCCATTCAGCGGGTTGTTCGAAAATGAACCGGGTCAGGATCTGGTACATGCCGAGTACGGATGACAGGATCAGCATCAGGCAGGCAAAGCCCAGCGAAAAGCCGGTGAGCCGCCGTGCTACTGAAAGATATGCAGATTTCATGTGACTCTCTATCCTATTGTTGCCCCGCAGCCGTCACGGCACCGGGCATTGTTGTACTTTGTACTTGCATGGATAAGGAAAACGCCCCGTGAATGGGGCGTCGGTGATGAATGATCCTTACTTGGCGGCCCGGATCTTGTCCAGGGTCGCCTTGCCGAACTGTTTTTCAAAATCAGCGAACACCGGTGCCAGGGTTGCCTGATACTTGCTCTTGTCAACGTTATCGACGACCTGCATCCCCTTGCCGCGCAGATCGGCTACAGCGCTCTTTTCATCGGCATCGACGCGGTCACGGTTGGCCTTGGCGGCAACCTTGGCGGCATCCAGAAAAGCCTGTTTGTCCGCTGCGGACAATTTGTCAAACGTCGCCTTGTTCATCAGGAAAACGCCTGGCGAATAAACGTGGCCGGTCAGGGTCAGATATTTCTGCACCTGGTCAAATTTGTTGGCGGTAATGACTGACAAAGGATTTTCCTGACCATCGACCGTACCTTGCTGAAGGGCGGTGAATACTTCCGTAAAAGCCATTGGCGTCGGGATGATGCCGAAGCCTTTATAGGCCTGGATATGGACCGGGTTTTCCATGGTGCGCATCTTCAGGCCCTTCATGTCTTCCGGTGCGTTGATCGCGCGCTTATTGTTTGTCATGTGACGGAAACCGTTTTCACCCCACGCCAGCGCCTTGAGGCCCTTGGAATCGAACTTGGTCAGCATTTCCTGCCCGATCGGGCCATCGAGCACCGCACGTGCATGTGCGTAGTCGCGGAAAAGGAAGGGCACATCGAACACCTTGACTTCAGGGACGAAATTGGGGATCGGGCCGGTCGAGGTCCAGGTCAGTTCCTGTGTGCCGAGTTGTACCGCTTCGACCGCTTCACGTTCGGCACCGAGCGAGCCCGAATAAAATGTCTGGATCTTGTAACGGCCGTTGGTGCGCTTCTCGACTTCCTTTGCCAGGGTATCGATCGCGACACCCTGGTGAGAATTCTGCGCGGTGGATACACTGATGCGCATCACAGTCTGGGCAGCCGCCTGCTGTGAAGCGAAGCCGGCAATGAGTCCCGATACGGCGATGGCAAGAGTCGTAACGCGTAATGCTTTCATTTGAAGTCTCCTAGGTTTATTAGTGATGTTCACAGCGTTGTACAGCAGATGATCCTATAAATCCCGCTTGCGTGCATACGGGAAATCAGCAGCAAGCCCTACAGTGATTTCATCCAGCCCAATCCTTCGACAGTGCCTTTGGCGGGGCGGTATTCGCAGCCCACCCATCCTTGATAACCAAGGTCGTCAAGCAGGTGGAACAGGTAGGGATAATTGATTTCGCCGATATCTGGTTCATGTCGCTCCGGCACGCCGGCAATTTGTATGTGCCCGACATGCGGCAGGTAGCGGCGCAGCTTCATTGCGATATCGCCTTCCACGATCTGAACATGGTACAAATCCATTTGTACCTTCAGGTTCGACGCGCCAATTTCCTCTCGGATCGCGTGTGCTTCGGCCTGGGTATTCAGAAAGTAGCCCGGGATATCGCGGGTATTGATCGGCTCGATCAGCAATGTGATGCCGTGCTGTGCAGTTTCTGCTGCTGCAAAGCGCAGGTTGTCAAGATAAGTGCGGCGGTGCAATTCACGATCTGCGCCCAGGGGCAGCAGTCCCGCCATGACATGCAGGCAAGGCGTACCGCACGCTTGCGCATAAGTGAGGGCTGTTGCAACACCATCACGGAATTCGGCTTCGCGGCCGGGCAGCGAAGCAATACCGCGCTCTCCCTTGCTCCAGTCCCCCGGCGGCATGTTGAACAGCACGTTGTCGAGGCCGTGACTCTTCAGTGCCGCCGCGATTTCCTGCGGCTCATGCTCATAGGGAAACAGAAACTCGACTGCCTTGAAACCGGCGCGGGATGCCTCCTCGAAGCGCTGCAGGAATGGCACTTCATTGAACATCATTGTCAGGTTGGCTGCAAATTTTGGCACGGCATTCCTTTCGTATTCGCGTTAATTGTCGAGTTGAAAAACGCGCTTCAGTTCGGCAATCTGTTCCGACGTCAGCACACGCGGATTCATCCCGCGCAATAGCAGGAAAAGCTTCGCAGTTTCCTCCAGCTCTTCCGTTGCGTACAGCGCGCTCTCCAGTGTTTTGCCGGAGACGACTGGACCATGGTTGGCCAGCAGAACAGCGCTATGTCGTCCCGCGAGCCCTCGGATGGCTTCGCCCAGGCCGGGGTCGCCGGGGCGATGGTAAGGCACCAGCGGCAGCTTGCCGATCTTCATTACAAAATACGCTGTCAGTGGTGGAATGCAGTCGCAAGGATCGAGCCCCGACATGCACGATACGGCCGCTGAATGTGTCGAGTGAAGGTGCACGATGGCACCGGCTCCGGCGCGCTCTTCATACATGGCGCGATGCAGGAATGCTTCCTTCGATGCGGGGTCTCCGGACACCAGGTTGCCGTTCCAGTCGAGCTTGGACAGGCGGGCGGGGTCCAGGCGTCCCAGGCAGGCGTTGGTCGGCGTCAGCAGCCAGCCATCATCGAGCCTAACACTGATGTTGCCGCTGCTGCCTGTGGCAAGCCCGCGTTCGTAGAGCGATGCGCCACAACGGCAGATTTCCTCGCGCAATCCGGATTCATTCATGCCAGCAGACTCCATGCCTTGGAAAAGAAATCTTCCGTTCCGAAGTTGCCGGACTTGAGCGCCAGCGCCATTGACGTGTCGCCGATCGTGATTGTCCACGGGACGCCGGGATCGATCTGGCGGCCAATGCGCAGTCCCGATACGTTCAGCGCTGACACCACGGCGCCGGAGGTTTCGCCCCCCGCGACGATGATCTGCCGAACACCGAGTCTTGTCAGGCCGGACGCGATCTGCGACATGGCCTGCTCGACCAGCGCACCGGCACGATCAACGCCGAGGCTTGCCTGCACCGCCCTGACGCTTTCCGGCGCGGCGGTCGCATAAATAAGGGGAGTCTGTTCGAACAGCAGCGGTGCCGCCCAGGACAATGCCGCGCCGACGACATCTTCTCCGTCCGCGAGCTTTAGCGGGTCGATAGCAAAGGCCGGTCGTCCGCCGGCAATGAAATGCGCCACCTGCGCCTGTGTCGCGGTGGAACAGCTTCCTGAGAGCACAGCACGCAAACCGGAAGGATAGGCGAGGCGGTCAGCGGATTCTCTTTCGACGGCATTCAGGGCGTTTTGAAAGTTTTGCGGCAAACCGAGAGCAATGCCTGAACCGGCGGTCACCAGCGGCATCCCTGTGCAGGCCGCGCCAATTGTCAGGAGATCATGATTGGATAACGCATCGACGATGGCGATCTCGACACCTTCCTCACGCAGCGCCGTAATCCTCGCCCTTACAGCATCGACTCCGCTAGCAACCGAATCAAAAGAAATCAGCCCCACCTTCCGCCGGGTCTGCTGCTGCAGCACACGCACCAGATTGGCGTCTGTCATCGGCGTGAGAGGGTGGTCGCGCATGCCGCTTTCGCTGAGCAGCGTGTCCCCCACAAACAAATGCCCCTTATAGATGGTCCGCTTGTTTTCAGGGAACGCAGGACAGGCAATCGTGAAATCAGTCCCGAGTTCCGACATCAGCGCATCCGTCACCGGACCGATATTGCCAACGTCCGTGGAATCGAAGGTTGAGCAATATTTGAAGTAGAACTGATGACAGCCGGCTTGCTGCAAATGTTTTAATGCTGCGAGCGACTGGGCCACCGCCTCGGATGGCGCGACGGTGCGCGACTTCAGGGCAATGACGACGGCATCCACATCGGTTGGTAACGGAGAGGCAGGAACGCCAATCATCTGCACGGTGCGCATGCCGGCCCGAACCAGCATGCCCGCAAGATCGGTTGCCCCAGTAAAGTCATCCGCGATACATCCGAGCAGGATCGTCATAGGGAAACGCCTTCCATCTTGATTTGTTCAACGGGTTGGTATGCCGAAAATTCTTTTCTTACGCTCACGACTTCTCTCCTTCAGCGGTCGGGCCGCTCGCATTTTGGAGCGCCAACAGTTCAGGGTCGGCATGCAGAATGCGATGCGATGCCATTTCCATGTGCCGGCGCGCCGCGGCACGCGCTGCTTCAGGGTCGCGTGCGGCAATGGCCTCGTAGACGGCACGATGCTCGTCCTGGACCTGGCGCCGCGTTTCTTCCTGCCGTGCTTCCCACGCGCGGGATATAGAAATGGTGCCCTTTAAAAACTGTCCTAGAAAATCCCATAGCGCGACGAAATGCGGATTGCCGGTCGCACGGGCGATGCTGCGATGAAATTCCATGTCCGCATTCACACCATCTCCGCCGGCGGCGACTTCATCGTCAATTGCCTTGAGGCGCATGGCAATTTCGGCGATCTGTTCATCGCTGCAGCGTTCGGCCGCCAGTGCTGCCATCTCCGCTTCGACGCCCCGACGCAACTCGGCTACCTGGGCAACGGCCCGGATCGAGCCGATCACAGCGGGATCGATACGGAAAGGCGCATCAGGGCTGGCTTCTCGCACAAATACGCCGCTGCCCTGACGTGATTCAACCAGGCCTTCGGATTTCAGTCGGGAAACCGCCTCTCGCACCACGGTTCGACTCACGCCGAATTGCCGGGCCATTGCCGTCTCGGATGGCAGGCGTGACTTGGCTGGATAAGCACCACTACGAATCAATTCCAACAAGGCCTGCGTTACCCGATCCGACATGGTCGCTGTGGCGGCAATCGGTTCTACCTGAAAAACAGGGCTGTTGGTCATCGGGCGTAGGCCTGCGTAATAAGATTAATATGATGTCCACTTATCATACAACATGATAAGTTATACTACCAAGTGACTTTATTGTCATGATCATGCGAGGCGATGTGAGTTACTGGTTCAGACGTACAAGACTGAATTGAGTAACGGAAACGCGCCATGCATAACGACGAGACACGATTACCAATTCATCAGGAGAACACTTATGCAGGTTTTGATCACCGGCGGTGCCGGCCTCCTCGGCAGCAGGCTTGCGAGAAAATTGCTGGAGCGCGGCACGCTCGCCGATGCCGAAGGCCGGCAGACACCGATTTCCCGCATCTGTTTGCTGGATGTCGTTCCCGCCGCTGGCTTCAGCGACCCGCGTATTGATATTGTGACCGGAGATATTTCAGATCAGGACACTATTCGCAGGGTGCTGACGCCGGAAACGCGATCGATCTTCCATCTCGCAGCCATTGTCAGCGGTCAAGCCGAGGCGGAATTCGATCTGGGCATGCGAATCAACTTCGACGCGACCCGTTTAATCCTTGAGCAAGCCCGCAAAAACGGAAACCGGCCACGGGTGGTCTTCACCAGTTCGGTAGCCGTTTTCGGCGGCGATTTGCCGGCGGTCGTTCCCGATACGCATGTGCTGACGCCCCAAAGCTCGTATGGCGCGCAAAAGGTCATGGGTGAATTGCTGGTCAACGATTACAGCCGCAAAAACTTTATCGATGGCCGTGCGCTGCGCATGCCTACTGTCTGTGTCCGCCCTGGCGTACCCAACAAGGCGGCATCAAGCTTCGCAAGCGGCATCATCCGGGAGCCGTTGAATGGACAGGAGGCTGTCTGTCCGGTTGCGCCGGAAACACCGATGTGGCTACTTTCCCCGGGTTACGCGATCGACGGGCTTATCCATGGCCATGATGTGGATGGCAGCCTGTTCGGGAGCAGCCGTGCCCTAAGCTTGCCGGGACTTGCGACCAATGTGAAAGAGATGGTCAATGCACTCGAACGCGTGGCTGGTGCTGACGTGGTTAAGCGGATCAAATGGCAACCGGATCCAGCGATCATTCGCATCGTCAACAGCTGGCCGGGCAATTTCGATACGGCACGGGCGAATGCGATGGGTTTCAAGCATGACCGGAACTTTGATGACGTAATCCGAGCCTACATCTCGGACGAACTGGACGGTCGCAAACCGGCTGCGTAATAATTGTCGAGCGCACGCCATAGCAAAGGTTTGTTTCATTTAAGGAAACATGCCAGCTTGCCGAAAAGGTATATAGCGGGCAGCTATGGCGTCGATTCAGACTATTAATTTTACGCCATCATTGATTGCGGCTATCATTCCTCCATCGCGAACTTTTTCAACCAAGGAGGACAAGCCATGTCTCTAATTAATACACAAGTCAAGCCGTTTAACGCCACTGCATTTCACAATGGCAAGTTTGTTCAGGTTTCCGACGCTGACCTGAAAGGCAAATGGTCCGTGGTCGTGTTCTATCCTGCCGACTTCACTTTCGTCTGCCCGACCGAACTGGGCGATCTGGCCGACAACTACGATACCTTCAAGTCCATGGGCGTGGAAGTCTACGGCGTGTCGACCGACACCCACTTCACCCACAAGGCATGGCACGATACATCGGAAACCATCGCCAAGATCCGTTATCCGCTGATCGGCGATCCGACCGGTGCAATTACCCGCAACTTCGACGTGATGATCGAAGAAGAGGGCCTGGCGCTGCGCGGTACATTCGTGATCAATCCAGAAGGCCAGATCAAGCTGTGCGAAATCCATGACAACGGCATCGGCCGTGACGCCAAGGAACTGCTGCGCAAAGTGCAGGCTGCACAATACGTTGCCTCCCACCCGGGCGAAGTCTGCCCAGCCAAGTGGACTCCGGGCGCGGAAACACTGTCGCCATCGCTCGACCTCGTCGGCAAGATTTAATTCATCACCGGCTGCGTCAGCGCTGACGCAGCCTGCCATCGGGGCGCAAGGCATCGCGTCTCGCAGCAGTACCACTCCCCGATCAGCCAGGATGATCCGGCAGCCGATGGCTGACCCGGCGGTGGCACTGTGCATCCTGAAATTTTGCAGTCACATACTTTGAAGCGAGAAAAAATATGCTAGATACCAATCTCAAGAATCAACTGAAAGCCTATCTCGAAAAAGTGACGCAACCGATCGAGATCATTGCGTCTCTCGATGACACCGATAAGTCGCGGGAAATGTTGGCGCTGCTAAAGGAAATTTCCGAATTGTCGCCACGCATTGCGCTCACCGAGCGTCGCGACGATGGAGAACGCACGCCGTCGTTTGCGCTCAATCGCACGGGCAGCAACATGGGAATCCGCTTTGCCGGTATTCCGATGGGCCATGAATTTACGTCGCTGGTGCTGGCGTTACTGCAGGTTGGTGGCCATCCGCCGAAGGCCGATGCCGATGTGCTGGAGCAGATCCGTAACCTTGATGGCGAATACCTGTTCGAAACCTATATTTCGCTGTCCTGCCAGAACTGTCCGGAAGTCGTCCAGGCATTGAACCTGATGGCGGTCATCAATCCGAATATCCGTCACGTGATGATTGACGGCGCCCTGTTTCAGGATGAGGTAACTGCGCGCCAGATCATGGCTGTTCCCACCGTGTTCCTGAATGGTCAGACTTTCGGCCAGGGTCGCATGGGCGTTGAAGAAATTCTCGCCAAGCTCGATACCGGTGCAGTCGAGCGCGAAGCCGCCAAGATTGCGAAGAAGGATGTGTTCGACCTGCTCGTCGTCGGCGGCGGTCCGGCAGGTGCTTCGGCAGCAATTTACTCGGCACGTAAAGGCATTCGTACTGGCGTCGTCGCGGAACGCTTCGGCGGCCAGGTGCTTGATACCATGGGTATCGAGAACTTCATTTCCGTCAAGGAGACCGAGGGGCCGAAGCTTGCTGCGGCGCTCGAGCAGCACGTGAAGACCTACGATGTCGACGTGATGAACCTGCAGCGCGCAGAGGCGCTCATACCCGGCGACATCATCGAGATCAAGCTGGCAAGCGGTGCCAGTCTGAAGGCAAAAAGCATTGTGCTCGCGACCGGCGCACGCTGGCGCGAAATGAATGTACCCGGTGAAAAGGAATACCGTAACCGCGGCGTGGCGTATTGCCCGCACTGCGACGGCCCGCTCTTCAAGGGCAAGCGAGTTGCAGTCGTCGGCGGCGGCAACTCGGGTGTGGAAGCGGCGATCGACCTTGCCGGTATCGTTGCGCACGTTACGCTGCTGGAGTTCGATAGCCAGCTGCGCGCCGATGCGGTCTTGCAGCGCAAGTTGCATAGCCTGCCGAACGTGACGGTCATTACACAGGCACTCACCACGGAAGTGACCGGTGATGGCACCAAGGTCAACGGCCTGCGCTACACCGACCGCCAGAGTGGCGAGTCGCGCAATATTGAACTGGAAGGTATATTTGTGCAGATTGGTCTGCTCCCGAATACCGATTGGCTGAAAGGTACCGTCGCCCTGAGCAATCGCGGAGAGATCGAAGTCGATGCGCGTGGCCAGACCTCTGTGCCGGGCGTCTTTGCCGCCGGCGACGTGACGACGGTGCCCTACAAGCAGATCGTCATCGCGATGGGTGAAGGCTCAAAGGCAGCCTTGAGCGCGTTCGATCACCTGATCCGCACATCGGCACCGGCTGAAGCGGCGGAGGCAGTGGCAGCGTAATACCGCGATATAGTCATTCTGCACTGCCCCGCAAAAGCGATCCCGGTTTTCGGGGTCGCTTTTTTATTTTGGCGAGTACGCCGGCGTGGAAGGGGGGCGCAAATGAACGACGGCGATCCGAACCTGGATGTATCATGCCATCGACTTCTTTCACCGAGCCCAATATCATGGCTTTTTCTTGCGCAATCTTATGGTTTTGAACAAGTTCCCATGCCAACGACGTCCTTTTCTAACCGCTTTATCTTCGCCACGGCCCTGGTTGCCGGATTGAGCGCTTGTGCGACCGCCAATCCGCCCGAGTTGCGGCAGGAGCAGTTCCTGTCGTCGGGATCCTACGTACAAAGTTATCCCGGCGCCCCCGAGCGCAGCTGCGAAGCAGCGCGGCGTGCCTTGCTCAGCCAAGGGTATGTGATCAATGAGGCAACGGACTCGCAAGTCCGTGGTCGCAAATATTTCCAGCCCCATACGGATACCCACACCCAGATCGAATTCCATGTAGTTTGCGCCGCGAACAGCGAAGGCAGCAATAGCACTACCGTATTCGCCAACGCCGTACGCGATCGGTATTCGCTGCGCAAAAGCAGCAATTCCGCCAGTCTTGGGGTAGGGGCGATCGGCTCGATTTCACTGCCGTTCGGATCAAGCGATGATGCACTGGTCAAGGTCGGTACCGAAACCATTCCCACCAAACAGTTCTACAACCAGTTTTTTGAATTGATTGAACGTTACCTCGATCCGCTTTCACTCCCTGTCGATCCATCCTGAAGGAAACCTTTTCTTGCATCCTGTATCCAAGACCGTTCACCGGTGCAAGCCGATGATACTTTTGTAATAAGGAACCCGAATGGCAGATGAAGCAGACGTAGCAAGCGAAAACGAACAGATGATGCTCCAGGCGATCCTCGCCAACGGCAGGCAAGGCGTGGAACGGCAGCTTTCCGCACGTCCCGATGGCGGGTGCCTGAACGATTGTGGCGACCCCGCCATGCAGGGTGCCGCCTTCTGTAGCAAGGAATGCGCGGAAGATGTGGAAAAGCGCATGCGCCTGAGCGGCCGTACCGGCTCCTTTCTGAAGACGTCGGACGAGCCTGCTTAAGCAGCACGGGCCGGCCGGACATATAATCCCTGCCGGCCCGCTGCCATGCTATCCGATCGCTTCAGTGCACGATCTTATTCCATCCAGCTGAATCCCTCTCGCGCCAGCAACGCGGCCGAGGCATCCGGTCCCCAGCTCCCCGCGGTGTATTGCAAAGGCCGCTCTCGCAGTTCTTCCCATCCTTCCAGGATCGGGTCCGCCCACGCCCATGCTGCTTCCAGCTCATCACGCCGCATGAAGTGTGTCAGGCGTCCCCGGACCACGTCGATCAGCAGGCGCTCATACGCTTCCGCACGCCGCTGCGAAAAAGCCGACTGCAGATCGAGATTCAAGCTGACCGGCAGCATGGTCATACCGCTGCCTGGCTGTTTAGCCATCAATTGCAATTGGATCGATTCTTCGGGCTGCAGGCGAATGACGAGCCGGTTTCCGGCATTGCGCGGAGTATCCGGGAAGATCGAGAATGGTGGATTGGCAAACTCAATCACAATCTCCGACAAACGCTTCTGCATCCGCTTGCCGGTGCGCAGGAAGAACGGGACGTTGGCCCAGCGCCAGGCATCGACATAGGTGCGCAGTGCGACAAAGGTTTCGGTGCGACTGTCTGCCGGGACACCGGGTTCGTCACGATAAGCTTTTACCGCTTCACCATTAACCGCGCCGGAGACATACTGCCCGCGCACCGTATCCCGCGCGATATCGCCCAGACTCATACGGCGCAAGGAGCGCAACACTTTTAGTTTTTCATCACGGACAGCATCGGGATCGAGCGACACCGGGGGTTCCATCGCAATGATGCACAGCAGCTGCAGCAAGTGGTTTTGCACCATGTCGCGTAACGCACCTGTGCCGTCATAGAATCCCGCCCGGCTGCCCACACCGACGGTTTCAGCCACCGTGATTTGCACGCTGCGAATATTGGGTGCACGCCACAAGGGCTCCAGGATGCCATTGCCGAAGCGGAGCACCATCAGGTTCTGTACCGTTTCCTTGCCCAGATAATGGTCGATCCGATAGATCTGCGATTCATTGAAATGCCGTCCAACCTCAAGATTAATTTGTCGCGCCGACGCGAGGTCGTGACCAAGCGGCTTCTCAAGGACGACGCGACTGTTGCTGTCGACCAGTCCGCAGGCTGCGAGATTGTCGCAAATGCTCGTAAACAGTGTCGGCGCAGTCGCGAGATAAAAGGCCCGTTCGACGCCCGGACGGGAATTCCGTGCCAGCTCTGCATAGCTCGATGCATCGTTCACGTCCATTGCGACATAGTTCAGCATGCCGAGGAAGGCCTGCCAGGCTTCTGGCTCCAGGTTTTTTGCCTCGATGAAAGGCTGTGAGCGCTCCTGGACAAATTCAATGTAACCAGCACGATCATATGTGTGGCGTCCGACCGCAATGATACGAGTAGAGGGCGGCAGGTTCCCATGCAAATGGGCCATGTACAAGGCTGGAAGCAGTTTGCGAACGGATAAGTCACCCGCGCCGCCAAAGATGATCATATCCAGTGGAAGTGCGGCGGCGGGCAGGGTATTGGAAATAGGCATGACTGGAAAAGAGGCTCCGGTTAGACGGTGTCGTTTCATTAGGCAGGCATCATTCTAAAGGCAAAGCGTCTCGAGGTCAGAATTCGTACTATGCATATCGATGTTGATGTGCTGACATGAAAACCGCATTCCTTTATGCTACGCCGACAGTCAAGACGGGTTATTGCAGACAATCACACGCGAGCGTGAGGACAGCGAGTTAAAGGACAAGATATCAGCGTACGGAACCGGAGGTAGCAGAGTTACACTCTAATCAGTTCTTCCCTATGTTCCCTCCGGAGGGATCATGCAATATCGTCTGCACCGCTGTCTTCTCCGTGCCTTCGGATGTCTGTCCCTGATACCCTTACTTGTGAATGGAGCAGAGGGAGAGGTGCAATCGGCCGTTTCTCGGGAGACCGTCGACAAGGTTAATACATTTCTGGAAGCATTCATTAATCCGCAGAAATCCGCCTATGCGCAGGCGGAATTTTTTGCCGACGGCGCAGACTATTATGATCACGGCATTGTAGATAAACCGCATATCGTCAAGGACGTGGAGCGCTACAGTCGGCGTTGGCCGGTGCGCCACTATCAGCTTGCAACAGTTGAATACATCACACCTGACCCTGCATCAAACCGTGTCTTTGTAAGCTACGTGGTCGACTTCGAAGTGGCGAACGCTTCAAAGCGCGTTCGCGGGCGCGCTAACTATGGCGCAGTCATTGCCGATATAGAATCAACACCGAAAATCGAATGGATCAAGGAACGCGTGGTGGCGGGGCGCGGACGTCCCGATCAGGCAGAATAATTATTTTTGCTTGCATACATCGCGTCATGTGTCGACGCACACATTGCCCCTGACTGGAATGTGTTAGCACCACTGCAGATGTCTGCGCCATGCAACATAGCTCGTTATCACGCTGACACGCCTTTGCCGAATTCTACTTCCCGTGTGCTAACTTACGCTCAGAGAAATCACCGGAACGTTGAATCAGGGAACCGGTGATCAGATATACAAAACAACGGCCAAGACATGCTTCCATCTTCCGAACTGTACAGTGATCCGAATGGTGTTATTGAAGTCCTTATTGATGAATTGGGATTCGATGATGATGAAAAATTTGCCAATGCTTTAGGACTCCCTGTTAAGACCGTTGACCAGTTACGACGAAAAGCAATCAAGCTCGAACCACGACTGCTATTGCAGATGCTGGAAATTTCAGAGTTCAGTACAAGCGAGTTGCGTAACCTCGTAGTTGCCCGACGAACTCGATATCATTGATCGGCTAAACTTATTCTTGAAAGAAATAAAATTCTTGCTGGAAATTTATCGCAAATAATCTTTCGATACTGCGATGATTTGATCAATCGGCACACCAAAATCCCATTTCTATGGGATTTTCTTCATTTTCCTCCGAAGTAGTATTAGCGCATTACTCCCACAAGAGAAATGCCATGTCGCGCTCCACCCGTCGTTGCCCAAACCAACTGTGCGGTCGTCCCTTCCAGGTCAATCGCTTCAGTGCCGACCTTGATGCCCTCGCGGACAGAGGAAGGGTTACCTGCCCTCATTGCGGTCTGGTTGCGATTGGTGACGGCAACTCCATTTTTTTGACGCATGCATTATCGGATGAAGAGGAACATGTCTTCCATTCGCTAGAACGCCGGGAAGAAGCGCGTTATTAATCGAGTGATTGATGTCGACTGCAAAACGTTGATGCGAGAAGCGCATTTTTCCTCTCGTTGATCTCGTGACGCAGCCTATGCCGCTGAGTGGTGCGATTCAAATTGCTGATGGTGATGAAGTGCATCGGACATCTCCTGGCTTTCATCGGCTAACAGATGTGGCTGTCATCGATCATCGATATGATTCACTCATCGTGACACCATACATCGTCTTCAGCTTCCACCGTGGACATACCAAGCTAGTAGTTCGCTTGCGAATGCCTTCACTGACTTCACAGGTTGATTGTTCTCAAGATTGGCCATGGCAGGCAACGTACAGTCAAAGCTCTGGCGGCCACCGTCATGCATCGTACGTTTCTGCCCCAGGATATTGGGATTGCCTACACGAGCATGGGGTGCTGTAATCAAGTTGGCAGGGATGGCAGTGCCGTGCTCGCAGCCCCGGACTACCGTGCTGCTCATCGTATCAAACGGAGAATGCCCATGTCCCGTAACATCAACACACTGCTGAAGTCCGGAAGCATCGCGGTATTGTCCATTTGGATCGCAGGTTGTGCATCTGGGCCTTCAGGCACCAATTTCAACAGCGCTGGTAGCATGTCGCAGGTCAGCAGCACGGGTGCAGACAGTGGCGGCGAGTTGATCAATGCCGCGCTTAAACCCATCACGCCGCAACTGGTTAAAGCTGAACAAGAACGACGTGAGAAGCAGGTATCACAGGACATCACGCGCCTTCTCGGAAAACCAGCGCCTTATGTGATTGACTCGGGCGATGTCCTGTCCATCGTCGTCTGGGATCATCCGGAACTCTCAAGTGCTGCAACCACGGGTGGCGGAGGGCCGGTTGGCGCTGGAGCCGATGCGGCAACATCCGCATCAGCCGCGCCTCCTGCTGGCTTCATTGTTGATCACGACGGTGTCATCCAATTTCCGTTTGCGGGCGAACTTAAGGTCGCCGGGCTGACACAGGATCAGGCAAGCAATCTGCTGGTGACCCGGCTGTCCAAATATCTGCGGCAACCAAAGATAACGCTCCGCGTGCAGTCGTTTCGTAGCAAGCGTGTTTATGTCGATGGCGCGGTGCGTACCCCTGGCTTGCAAGCAATCAACGATATACCGATGACGCTGGTGGAGGCTCTGAACCGCGCCGGCGGCGTTCTTCCTGCGGGTGATCAAAGTCAGGTTCTGGTGCAGCGCCGTGACGCGGTGTATCAGATCAATCTTCCGGAACTCGTCCAGCGTGGCTTCAACCCCAACAGTATTCTGCTCACAGATGGTGATGTTATCCGGGTAAAGTCACGTGAGGAAAGCAAGGTGTTTGTGTCAGGCGAGGTTGTTAGTCCACGTGCGCTTTCGATGTATAACGGCCGGTTAACACTGAATGAGGCATTGGGAGAGGCAGGCGGCGTCAATCCACTCAGCGGTGATGGAAGCCAAATTTACGTGATCCGCAAAGATGCCAATGGGCAGACTGTGTATCAGCTTGATGGGCGCACTCCGGGTGCGCTTGCGATGGCCGAGGGTTTCGAGTTGTCTCCAAAGGACGTCATCTATGTGGCGGCGACTCCGCTGGCGAACTGGAACCGGACGATCTCTCTTATTCTGCCTAGCGCGCTCTCATCTGCGTTCGGTGTAATAAACCCATTGAAGTAAAAAGCTCGCTGTGGTGACGGCATTTCGCCACAGCATTCGGTCGTCAAAAAACATTATTGCAGGTAGTCGGCAAGTACGAATAATTCGTCGTGCAGTTGGACCAACGCACTCCGGGTGTCTTTATGCTGCAGCCTTTCACTGCTTCGCATCAGGAATTCACCGGTATCTCGAAGATGCTCACCATAATTCCGAAATGCTTCGTCATGCCGCGTATCAGCGAGGCTGTATTTGAGTTGTACTGACTCTCGATTCAGGGATCGCAAAGAAGCGCAAATTTGTTTCTGTGTATTACGCTCGCACATTTCTCGCGCGAATTCGATGGACTGTTCGACGCGTGCGAGTTGTTGCTTGATCCGGTTGATTTCCATATTGTCTCCACTCAAGGTTCTGCGAGCACCAGTTGGCTAACTCAGTAAATGCAATTTCGATAACTTGTATATATCGAAGAGATCTTGCATCGGTACTGCGCCGCTCATTAACTACTCGCATTGTCAGAACGAGTGACCACCTTGGCAAGTTGACTGACGGAGTGTTACATGTTGTAACTGGGCATCGCGCTTTAGCGTGAAATCAGCCTTTGCTCATGCATATAGCTATTAATGCAATGACAAGGTAAAAGCCAGCGCTGATGGGGCACTTGATTGTCAAATTTGCAATGCCGGGTGTCTTGCCCCGACTTCTTGTAGCTCTATTAAGCGAAGGGAATACATGAACTTTTTGATTAGGGCTTTATCAACAAATAATGTGGTGGCTGCCACCGCTCCTGCTTTTTTGAATTCGGCAGACAGCGATACGCAGCGGCACCATTGCTTTCGTTCATAAGCGCTAACCTTAGGAGATGCATATGTTAAATAGAATAGTAACGGTCGCCGCGCTTGCAGTAGGCGGAGTCCTGCTGTCAAAACAGTTGAAGAAATCACGCGCATCGGGAATGTCGTCTTCTACTACTGCATCGATCGATGTAAATGTGCCAGTCAGCACTGCCTACAATCAATGGACGCAGTTCGAAGATTTTCCGAAGTTCATGGACAGCGTGCATGAGGTTCGCCAACTTGACGATACCCACTTGCATTGGCGCGCTGACGTAGCGGGCAAGGAAGTGGAATGGGATGCGGAAATTACCGAACAGATCCCCGACAAGCGCATTGCATGGCGCAGTATCACTGGCGTTCCCAACGCCGGTGTAGTGACTTTCCACAAGATCTCTGACAACACGACCCGCGTCATGCTGCAAATGGACTATCAACCACAAAGTGTGGACGAGAAGGTAGGCGATACACTGGGCTTGGTCAAAATGCAGGCGCAAGGCAACCTGACGCGTTTCAAGCAGTTGCTCGAAGGTCGTGGAGTGGAAACTGGCGCATGGCGGGGTTCGGTTGCTCAGCACTAGATGACAGGGTAATGCGCATTCTGGAGTTACCAGATGGCGCATGGAGATTCTCATCGCGAGAATAAACAAAGGGCACATGGTGCCCTTTGTTGTTTTGTGAGGCGTTATTCTTGTAAACGATGCTAGTTGCCAACAGACAACTTGGCGCACGACACCGGTATTTGCTGCACAACATTGTCCCATCGACATGGGATGGTAAATTCCCGTCATCTGGGAGACAATGGATGTAATCCGTGGTGACAACCTGGCGGAGATGAAACGACGTGAGGTAAAGAACTACCATGCACATCAAACCGTACGTAAAGCCTGCCCAAGGCGACGATTCGCCGGCCAGCCTGAAAGACATCATGACGCAGCCCCCGATGGATGCGCAAAAACATCAGCACCTGATGTATGCAAAAGTCTTGCGACGACGGGGAATTGAAGATCGTCAAGCGGAGAAAAAACTCGAAGCCTCTGATCTGTGGTGATGTATTCCGGCCTTGCCATGACAAGGTGATGCCTAATGGCGATACAAGGTCCTAGGGTAAGCAAGACACTAACCTTGCCCATGAGTGACCCTGTAGCGCCCACTAGTCCTAAGCGTCACTTCTTCGGACAGGCATACTCCTTCGGGAGTAAATTCCTTTGTTAGTGAATGCAATCTGCATGTAGTCGTTCGAAGCAGACCTGCCTCAGGCAGGTCTGCGGCTGCTAAGACAATGCGCCTTCTTCACGAAGCCAGCGTACAAGCTGCTCCAGTCCATGCGCGTTGATCGCAATAGAACTTGATGTCGGGCTACTGCCATTTGTATCCTGACGGATCTGGATCTGTATCGCTGCCTTGCTTTCGGGATGGACAGTCACAACTAGCTGTTCTGTGCCAACTTCAGTGGCATTCTGAATGACAGCTTTTCCCAGTTCTACCTCATGAAAAGTTGTTCTCATTACTCACTCCGATTCTCAAGAATGTTTTAGTTATAGCGCATGGTTCGCAGAAGGGAAGGCATGCCGCAATGCATTAACTGTCTAAAAATTCAATGTGGCATCGCTTGTTGCGCTCAGGTTATTCGGTCGACTGAATCCGCAGCTCAGACATGTCATACTGTCTGATTGTTGCTTTTTATAAAGCCATATCCCGGTTTTACCATTGCCCCTCATGAGATGCGTCATCGTTCCTGTTACGCCCTTTCAGCAAAACTGCAGCATCCTGGTCTGTGAATCAACGCTCCGCGCCGCCATTGTCGATCCGGGCGGCGACTTGCCCCGCTTGCGGGCTGGCATTGAGCAGCTTGGTGTCAAACTCGAAAAAGTATTTCTGACCCATGCGCACCTGGATCATTGTGCTGCTGCCGATCATGTCAGGCGTGAATTCGGCGTCTCCATTGAAGGCCCGCACCGTGAAGATAAATTCTGGCTGGATCAACTCGCCGAAGCGACCCAACGTACAGGATTCCCACCGGCAGAGCCTTTCCTCCCGAACCGGTGGCTAAATGACGGTGATATGGTGACGTTTGGTGAACAAACCCTTGAGGTCTTGCATTGCCCGGGTCACACGCCGGGTCATGTGGTTTTCTTTCATCGAGGTGTACAACTTGCACTGGTCGGCGATGTGCTTTTTCGGGGATCAATTGGCCGAACTGACTTTCCACGGGGAGACCACGCCACACTCATCCGTTCCATTCGTGAAAAGCTCTGGCCTCTTGGCGATGACGTTACCTTCGTTCCCGGTCATGGGCCGGTATCCACTTTTGGTAAAGAGCGACTGACCAACCCGTTTGTCGCTGATAAACGCTTTGGGTGAGATGTTGCCATGAAGCTATCTCTTGAAGAAGCGCAAAAATTCTTCCAAACACCCTCGCCCTAAGGTTCACCTAAGGATCGCGTGAGACACTGTGGCAGCGCAACAGGATTGGCTGTGGTATCAGCCAATGTGGCGTTGTGCAGTGTCGATTTGCGAATTCAATGGAGGGTGTATGGCACAGAATTTCACCGTTCGGAACGTTACCGATAAATCAACCCCGGGCGCGATTAAAGCCGGATTGGCTGGCGATGACATCAGAACAGTTCCGATCACGAGTCGTCCCCGTGTTCAACGCATTGAACTGGAACGACGTGATCGCTTCGGTCGTTTTGGCCGTCGATAAGTCTCGGTAGGATGCAGGTCTGTCTGGTGCGGTACGAGCGCTTGCACCAGACAGGAAGCGCCATTCCGGCACAGGCCATTGTATTCATTGCAATTTCACGTGATTGCACATGGTATGTCGTACCGTAATGGATAACATCAAATGCAACAAACTCCTTTCCCATCAGTTAAGGCACGGCCGTCGAGTACGACGGTCTGACAGCAAACCCTTTTCTCCATAGTAACGGTATGATTTATCTTGCGGCGTAAATTTGTCGTTCAAGCGAACCATACTCCCATCATGTTCCTTCAGAGAACGTGCATTTGATCATCTCCCACTCATGAGCGCGCAAGACGGGTGGTGACAAAACTGTTCCGTTTCAGTACTTACTGGGCTTATCAATTATCTGAATACTTGACGACGCTTGCTGCAAAGGGCGCACGGCAACTACAATTCGGCAGGCTGTTGCAGTGGGCGCAGCAAATGTGACTTTGATGGCAAAATGAAAATTCTCCTGGTAGAAGACGATGTCATGATCGGTGAAAACATCCAGATCGCACTGGATGGAGAAGGCATTGCCAGCGATTGGGCCAAAGACGGGACTGCAGCCGAGGCTGCTCTTGCGACCCATACCTACGATGCCGTCCTGCTGGATCTTGGCCTGCCTGGCAAGGATGGAATAGAGCTGTTACGCGGTATGCGCGCCCGCTCGGATAGTACGCCGGTCATGGCGGTCACCGCGCGCGACACAGTACCTGAACGTGTGCTCGGCTTGAAAGCCGGCGCCGACGATTACCTGATCAAGCCATTCGATCTGGAAGAATTGATTGCACGCCTGCATGCACTGGTCAGGCGCGCCCGTGGGAACACAGAATCGGTGTATCGTCATGGTGAGGTGCTCGTCAACGCCGCCACGCGCCAGGTGCTGGTCGGGGACAGGCAGGTCATTCTTTCTTCGCGCGAATGGGCGATCCTTGATGCGCTGGTTGCAAGGCCAGGCGCTATCCTTTCCCGTGGCCAACTTGAAGAACGGTTGTATGGCTGGTCCAGTGATGTCGAAAGCAATGCCATTGAAGTCTATATCCACGGTCTACGTAAAAAACTCGGTCAACAATTCGTGATTAACGTACGTGGTCTTGGTTACATGGTGGAGAAGACGTGATGAAGTCGCTGCGTATTCGCCTGATCCTGCTGCTTGGAGTGGCAATTCTCGGATCGGCAGCACTGCAGTTTGCCGTATCACTGCGCGAAGCGATGCAGGAAGCGAACAAACTGTTCGACTACCACATGAAACAGATGGCTTTCGCCCTCAAGGACACCGGCCTGGACGACACTGAGTGGTACACCTCTTCCAAGCCCAGCACCAATTTCGATTTCGTCATTCAGATATGGAGTGATGACGGTGTACGGGTTTTCCAAAGGCGGCCCTACCTGTTTCTCCCGCAGCAGGCCGAAGTTGGATTTTCTACAGTCTCACTTAATAACGGTGTATGGCGTGTGTACGCGATAGAGCATCAGGCACGCCGAATACAGGTTGCGCAAAGAATGGAAACCCGTCGTGACCGGGCGATTTCACTTGCAATGCATTCGCTGTGGCCGATCATCCCCATTTCGTTGTTATTGTTTGCCGCGGCATGGTGGGTAGTGACATCGGCACTAAGTCCTCTTAATCGTATCGGTAATGACCTGGCACATCGCAACGCCAATTCGTTGTCGCCCGTGTCCGATCAGGGTGTACCGCGCGAAGTATCTTTGCTGGTTGCCGAACTCAACTCGTTGCTTGTGCGTATGGCGAATGCACTGCGCTCGCAGCAGCATTTTGTGGCGGACGCCGCGCATGAACTGCGCTCGCCTTTAACCGCCTTGAAACTGCAGTTGCAGACACTGACTCGTGCCAAGGACGACGTCGCCAGAGCGCAGGCGATTTTGCGCCTCCAAGGTGGGGTTGAACGCGCGTCCAGACTGGTCGAACAATTGCTCGCACTGGCAAGACAGGATCCATTGTCGGAGCCCAATCCACAGTCGCCGGTAAGCCTTACCGCATGCATGGAAAATGCTGTTGCCGATGTGGGGCCGCTCGCGGCATCCCGGCACGTCAGCGTCAGCATGCTCGATATTGCTGAAGTAAGCGTTCCAGGTGACGCCGAAGCCTTGCGTGTCATGATTCGTAATCTGCTCGACAATGCCGTCCGGTATGTGCCGCATGGCGGAAAGGTGGCCGCCGCTATCAACCACACCGAAACGGGTGTCGAGCTGACAGTAGAAGATTCAGGTCCAGGGATTTCCGAAGAAAACCGTGCGCGCGTGTTTGATCGGTTCTATCGTGTACCCGGCACCAGCGCTGGAGGGAGTGGGCTGGGACTGGCGATCGTCAAGGCGATTGCGGAACGACATGAAGGTACGATTCAGCTTGGTCAGTCGACCTTGGGCGGACTAAAGGTAAGTATTCTCGTTCCGGCTTGCGAGGATGAAGAAAAGATGGCGCTACAGGCATGACATTAAAGGCGTCAAACCTCAACTAATAATAAATTTATTCTGGCATGCAACATACATCACAGCGTGATATATGTGCGTTTCGACGAGAGCGCTAACTAGGACGCTTTCAATAAAATCGAATCCCGCTTAATGGAGGGAGAACGCAATCAGGAGTAGCCAGAAACGGGAAAGCCCGCGTCTTACGGACGCGGGCTTTCAGTTGTCTCCTCATCTCTCCTGAGATGGATTTTTTTATACAGCAGGCAGATTCTGCATCATTTTAGGACATTTGCAAATACTTCTTTCGCCTAGATTTGCGCAGGCCCGCAATACGCTCCCGAACCTTAAGGTTCGCCTAAGAATTTTCGTGCATGATGGCAAGCGTCGGAAGACGATCTGGTTCTTGGGCCAGGTCGGAGTGCGTAGACCGAGCGGTCATGCCGCTGATTTCGTCGACATTGTCACTGTTTGCATGAACCGGTTTTTGCGGGCAGATGCGCGATGAAGTCGCCGCAGCAGGAAAGCTTGGATTCCCTTCGGGTCCGCGCCTGTTTATCAGGGCGGACCATTTTTTTGAACATCGCGTATAAGTTGGACGCAACAAGATCAGGCTACGACGAGTATTCATTGCTTATCAGAACATCTCCCGGCGGGCTGCCCCGCATTTTCCGGCACTAGCTGTAATCACCTTACGTGCAGGTCCGCATGTCCCTGAACACGCCTCGATCGGCCGGCACAAAGACGATTTTTCAGCTAAAGGCCTTGCTTCTCAAGTTGACTCATCAGAGCGGGATGTCGGAGGCAGAATCGTTGAAACAAGCGCTTCCCAATGTTGCACGATATCGGGTAACACTGGCCGTATCATCCTATGCGATGCAGCCAAAGTGTAATAACGGAGTAGGCAGACGAAACCGGTTGCTTGCGCAATGCAATTGCTCGTGCGAAGCCTCAGTGTAAAAGACTTTTATGCAGCAAAATCACATTCCGGAAGAGGTAAGTCAATTTGTCGTCAGTTACATCCCGACCGTACCTTTTTTAGAAGCGATGCTATTGATCAGAACCGAGAGGGAGCAGCCTTGGGATGGAAAGCGGCTGGCAAAACGCCTGTACATGAACGAAAGAGCCGCATCCGAATTGTTGCGGCAGTTATATCAAGCAGGCTTTGCCTCAGAAGTGGATGGCTTGCCAGGAGCGTTTTTCTACGCACCATCGACACCTGAATTTGCACTTGTCATCGATACGCTTGCTGCAACCTATGGACAGCATCTGGTGGAAGTGAGTAACTTAATTCATTCGCGAAATGCAAAACATGCTCATCAGTTTGCAGATGCGTTGAAGCTTCGGAAGGAGCCGTGAACACAGCGGAGCCATAAACCGGTGAAGCGGCTGCCGTTTCCCTTTCATGGAACGCGTGATCACCACGCTTCTCCGCTGAAGGCAGCCGATATCCGTAGCAGGTGCAATTCAGCACTGCCATGCCTGAAGTAGCGCGTCGTATCACAAGCTGATGTCGTAATATCTTGCGGCGAACTTGATTGGTTGCTTTTGTTTCAGGAAGATGGCAAGCGCATGGACACAACGACAGGCTACAGCAAGCCTATCTATCGGTTGGTCTGATACCATGCACTCCACTTATGCCACAGGAATATTTGCCTCTTCGCAAGGAGAGCGCAATACGCAATAAACACATTCGAACTGGCAGTTTGTACCACTGCCTCTGAGATTGACGTGCCGGCTTGCGCCACACGTTCTCGTGGCCGTTCTTGGCGGCCGCTAAAGAAATGGAGATCACATGATCGATTTGTTACCGTTGAGTGCGGATTTTGTCTGGCCTCTGGCAGTTGCGCTCGCGTGGGTCCTCGGAGAGATCGTCCATCGTGGAACGAATCTTCCAAGGATCAGCATCTACAGCCTGACAGGTATGTTTCTCTCCTACGCGCAGGTAGGGCTGCTTCCACGCCCGAGCGAAAGCTCGGTCGTACTGATCGCCAATATGGCATTTGGGCTAATTCTTTTTGAATTCGCCTATCGGATCAATTTGCGTTGGCTCCGGACCAATTGGTGGATTGCCGCCAGTGGCGTGGTTGAGTCTGTAATGACCTTCGTCCTCGTTTATGCGGCAGTGAGTTACTTTGGAATGAATGGGCTACCTGGCTTGCTACTGGCTGCGTTGGCGGTATCGACCTCGCCAGCCGAAGTATTGCGCGTCGTGAATGAACAGCGCAGCTCCGGACAGGTAACGGAGCGTGTACTGCACATGACGGCACTGAACTGTTTTTTCGCTGTATTTGCATTCAACTTGATCGTAGGTTTGTGGTCTTTTCAGAGTTCGGGCAGCCTCTGGAATGCAGTTTCCAACAGCTTGCTGGTGCTCCTTGTATCCGGTGCCCTCGGCGTTGCTTTCGGCTATGCGGTACCCGGCCTCCTTCGCAAGCTTGGCGTGTTGGGGCGCGACGCGACACTCGCTTTCGCGATTGCGGTCATCCTGCTTGCGTCGCTGGCGCAGGCGTTCAAAATGTCCGCAATTCTGGCGACGCTGAGCTTTGGATTCGTCGTGCGGCATCGCCGTGTGACTCTTGGGCAGGCACAGCGAAATTTTGGCATTCTGGGAGAGTTGCTGACCGTACTGCTTTTTGTGTTCATTGGCGCCACACTGGCATGGCCAAGAATAGTCTCCGGCGTGCACGTCGCGCTGGCGCTGCTCGGGGCACGCTTCGTGTCGAAACTGTTCGGCGCAACGGTGTTTGCACGCTTTAGCGGCACGACATGGCGCAAGGGTCTGCTTACCGGCCTGGCCATGTCGCCGATGTCGGTACTTGTCATGGGTTTATTGGTGCAAACCCGCTCAATGGGCGTCGATCTGATGGATCAGTTAGCGCCACTGGCTGCGGCAACCTTGCTCCTTGCCGTGATCGGACCCATGCTCACGCTGCTTGCGCTGCGGTTTGCTGGTGAAACATCGGAAATAGAGGAGTAATAGCATGCCGCTTGAACCATTTGGCACTTCTAAACCGTTGACGCTCGGGGTCGAGCTTGAACTCCAGTTAGTCAGCCTGAGCGATTATGATCTCGTCGAGGCAAGTCCAGACATGCTAGGTCTGCTGGAGCGACGGAAATTTCCTGGCAACGTCGTCCCGGAAATTACGGAAAGCATGATCGAAGTATCGACCGACGTGCATACCGGCTACAACAGCTTGCTGGCACAACTGCGCGAGATTCGCGATGCGCTGGTCCATGCCGGTGACATGCTCAATGTCGGCGTCTGCGGAGGCGGTACCCATCCTTTCCAGAAATGGTCGGAGCGAAAAATTTTCTCGAAGCCACGCTTCAAGGAAGTGTCGACGCTCTATGGTTATCTCGCAAAACAATTTACGATTTTTGGCCAGCACGTGCACGTGGGATGCAGTTCCGGCGACGAGGCGCTGCAACTCCTCCATGCATTGAACCGCTTTGTTCCGCATTTCATTGCTTTGTCCGCGTCTTCTCCGTATGTGCAGGGACGCGATACCTTGTTCAACTCATCCCGCCTCAATTCCGTCTTCGCCTTCCCGCTGAGCGGACGGGCGCCGTTCCTGCTTACCTGGGAAGATTTCAAGAACGAATACTTTTCCAAGATGGAAAGCACCGGTATCGTCAAAAGCATGAAGGATTTTTACTGGGATATCCGGCCAAAGCCGGAATACGGGACGATCGAATTACGTGTCTGCGATACGCCGCTGACCGTGGAAAGGGCAGCCGCGCTAGCCTGCTATCTTCAAGCCTTGTGCAGCTATCTGCGTGAAGGCACGGAGTCCGCGCCGCGTGAAGAGGATTACCTGGTTTATAACTACAACCGTTTTCAGGCGTGCCGTTTCGGGCTGGATGGCACCATCGTTCATCCGCAGTCACATGAAAGCCTGTCGGTGCGAGAAGATATCCTGACGACGCTGCGCAAGGTCGAACCGTATGCCGCGCAGCTGGAATGCCTGCTTGCGCTTGAGCATATCTATGCAACCGCAAATGCTGGAAGCGATGCGTTTTTCCTGCGCCAGGAACGCGCCAATAGCGGAAGTACGGAAGGCATGGTCGACGCGGCTGTCCAACGCTTCCGGCACGATTTCTGATCGCTGCGGCAGCGCCCTGACACCATTATTGTCCAGCTGCTATGATGGCCTTCCGGCGTGTGCTGACGCGTCGCGCAGAACCAGACGTGGGGATGAGCATGGCAAGTGAAAAAATCGACTTTTCAGGTAGCACCGGGCAAAAGCTCGCCGCACGACTTGATCTTCCTGTGGACAGTCCATGTGCATTTGCGCTGTTTGTGCACTGCTTCACGTGCGGGAAGGATATTTTTGCGGCGAGCCGGATCGCCCAGGCACTGACCGGACACGGAATAGCGGTCCTGCGCTTTGACTTTACGGGGCTGGGTGCGAGCGAGGGCGAGTTCGCCAATACAAATTTTTCCTCCAACCTGGAGGATCTGCTCGCCGCAACCAACCATCTCCGGAGCGCATATCGTGCACCGTCGCTACTGATAGGACACAGTCTTGGTGGCGCCGCAGTGCTGGCTGCGGCATCCCAGATTCCGGAGGTACGCGGCGTTGTCACCATTGGTGCGCCAAGCGATCCGTCTCACGTGGTTGCTCAGTTCAGCACCCATGTGAAGGATATCGAGCGCGATGGTGAGGCGGAAGTGAAACTTGCGGGGCGGCCTTTCCGGATCAAGAGGCAATTTCTGGAGGATGTGGCGGAACACCGCCTGCTGGAAAAAATCGCCCAATTGGACAAACCGCTCATGGTCATGCATTCCCCGAAAGACCATACCGTGCCATTGAATAATGCAACTCATATTCTTGCGTCTGCCCGGCATCCAAAAAGTTTTATTTCCCTGGATGACGCCGATCACTTGCTGACACGCCGAAGCGATGCTTTATATGTTGCCGATATTATCGCCGCATGGGGAAAACGGTATCTTGGAGACGATGTGGCGGTGTAGGACAGTCCTGTCACTGACCATTAGGCACCTATGTCGCCGAAGTGTCATGCTCGTCTGGAAGGAATGGTCTGGCCGTATTAAGGAGGGCAGGGAAACGGCAGGGATATCGCGGAAAAACGTCGGGACAGCAACCGCAGTCCCGACTTCATTCTGTTGGTCTTGACTTACTTGATCTTGACCTTGGCAACCAGCTCCTTCAGTGCCGGAGCTGCCTTGAAGCGCACATTCTTCGATGCCTTGATCTTGATCGATTCACCAGTCGCAGGATTGCGGCCTGTACGGGCAGCACGCTGGGACACGGTAAATGTGCCGAGATCCGGGAAGGAGAACCGGCCTTCTTTCTTGAGGTCGCTGCCAACAAAGCCAAAGACTTGTTCAACGATCTGTTTTGCCTTGACCTTGGTGATTTCATGGTCGGTCGCGATCTTGTCAATGATCTCGCTCTTGTTCATTAAAGCTCCTGTTGAAAAAAACAAATCAAAAGTAATGCAGGCGGAAATATATCTCATAAGTTACATTCTGTCGCTATTGCCAGCATGGTTTGCCCGTTTAGGGAGGCAGGCTGTCGCGCACATGCGTCATCTTTTTCCTGGATACAGGGCTCATTTGCCACCGTGCTGCCATTTAAAATAGTCGTAACGAAGCACGAATTTTTGGTTTCCTTTTTAGTGGCGCAGTTGCGCTAAGCCGCCGGCGGCATGAAGGGACGCTTCGTGCGCTCGAAAAACGGCGTGCGAATATCGAAATCGCTTTTCAGGCGGGCGACCTGAAGTGGATCATTCTCATAGTGACGGGCATACGGTAGCAGCAACGAGCCGATCTTTTCGAAGTGGCCAACATCTTCAAGGAGCAGGATCATGGGAATCTGGAGGCCAAAGTCATCGCGTACGATGGGACGCCCGCAGCGATAAAGTCCGAGTCTTTCGTAGTGTGATGCGAGAACGGGATTGCAATGGGTGATGCCCACCACGCGGCCATGCTCCCGTGTAAAGCAATACATGCGGCATAGCATGCGCGCCATGCGGCGTGACCACAGCGAATCAGGGGCGATCGTCAGTGCATCGAGGTAGGCAACAGGTATGCGGCTTTTCGCGATCGCTCGGCCGAGCCCAAGGCGCTCCGCAGTTTCCTTGCTTGGCAAATCCATCCACAAGCTGGCACATTCCACAATACGTCGATTCGCATCGCACGCATAAAAATCAGACCGGATGCCGGGTTCCGTGGGCCAGACCATGCGATTGGCATGATCCGTCCCAAGAGGTGTGCTGCGTTCTTTTTCGACATGAACAACATAGCGAAACCGCGCGACCGCTTCAAGCTCTTCGGGTGTGGTAGCCAAACATACTTCGCCGGCGCCTGGAATCAGGGTGTTGTCGCTAGGCTGCGGTACCGGCAACGTATCGTCGGCCGCCTCGGTCGTATCCAGCATACGCGCAGGAATGTTTATGCTTTTGTGATGGCTGGGGTGTGGGCGCATAGCGGTTTATCGAAGCCTTGCAGGCAATGTTAACTGCTCACGTCAGACTTTCACATGCAGGTGATGGTTCTGTCCAGCGACACCTCAACCAATAAATATCAAGCCCGCTCAAGGAAGTAAGCCGGGATTAAATGTTTCCTGTTATGAAAGCCTTTCTTTCATCATGCACCGTCGCGCTTGGGAATCTGCAGTCCACGAGCGACCGCATCGCGTGCAAGAAAAGCTTCCAGGGTGTTGGTAACGTGTGGGAAATCGGCAATACCGACCAGGTCACCCGCTTCGTAAAAACCGATCAGATTGCGCACCCAGGGAAAGATCGCCATATCGGCGATCGTGTATTGATCTCCCATGATCCACTTGCGCCCAGCCAGACGCTGATTGAGCACGCCCAGCAAACGCTTGGATTCCGCCACATACCGGTCGCGCGGACGTTTGTCCTCATAATCCTTGCCAGCAAACTTATTGAAGAAGCCAAGCTGCCCGAACATCGGTCCGATACCACCCATCTGGAACATTAACCATTGAATGGTCTCGTAGCGGCCTGCCGCGTCATCCGGAATGAATTGCCTGCTCTTGTCTGCCAGATACAGCAGGATAGCCCCGGACTCGAACAGGGCCAGGGGTTTGCCGTCGGGTCCCTTAGGATCAATAATGGCCGGGATCTTGTTATTGGGATTGAGCGAAAGAAATTCCGGCGACATCTGATCATTCGCCTCGAAACGGACAAGATGCGGCTCGTAAGGAAACTGTGTTTCCTCCAGCATGATGGAAACCTTGACGCCGTTGGGTGTGGGCAGCGAGTAGAGCTGAATACGGTCGGGATGCCGTGCGGGCCACTTTTTGGTGATGGGGAATTCGGAGAGGGAAGTCATGTCGGTTCTTTTCCTTTATTTGCCTGGTCGTCCTGCAGCGCGGCATTGGCCGGACGCAAGTCAACTAATATAAGGCTTTTTAGCAACGCTTGCCTTGCCCTCCAGTTCCTGCACAGATCAAGCTTTCACCGGCACGACAGCGTAAAATACGCATCATGTATATTGATTCCCATTGCCATATCAACTTCCCGGAGCTTGCCGCGCGTCTTCCCGAAATCTTCGGCAAGATGACGGAAAACCGCGTGACGCACGCATTGTGCGTATCGGTAAACCTGCCCGAATTTCCCGAGGTGCTTGCGATTGCTAACGAGCATGAACACATCTACGCCTCGGTGGGCGTCCATCCGGATTATGAAGAAACCCCTGAGCCCACCGTCGACGAGCTTGTTAAGCTGTCCGATCATCCCAAGATCGTCGCCATTGGTGAAACCGGCCTCGACTATTACCGACTTGAAGGCGACCTGGAGTGGCAGCGGAACCGGTTCCGCACGCATATCCGTGCATCGCGTGCAACCGGCAAGCCGTTGATCATTCATACCCGCTCGGCGTCTGAAGATACGATCCGTCTGATGCGCGAGGAAAAGGCTGGTACCGATGCAGGTGGTGCCGGCGGGGTGATGCACTGCTTTACGGAGTCACTGGAAGTCGCCGAAGCCGCCATGGCAATGGGCTTCTATATTTCGTTTTCGGGTATTGTCACTTTCAAGAGCGCTAAAGAACTGCAAGCGGTTGCCTCTGCGGTCCCGCTTGAGCGCATGCTGATCGAAACCGACTCGCCTTACCTGGCGCCTGTGCCTCACCGGGGAAAAGTCAATGAGCCAGGTTTGGTTTGCCATGTTGCCGAATTCATCGCCAAGCTGAAGGGCATCCCGCTCGAGACGGTAGCCCGGCAAACGACGGATAACTTCTTCCAGCTCTTTCACATTCCACGCTAATGTGGTGACGGTGATATCGTGAAAATTACTCAGCGCAGAATCGACTTTTCCCATACTTTCTCCGCCGGACGACGTGCCGGCATTGCCATGCTCGCAGGCCTTGCGCTAGCCCCTGTGATTTCAATGCCGGCGTGGGCGGGTGCTTATGACGATTTTTTCCGGGCCGTCAAGCTCGACGATGTTCGCACGATCAAATCCCTGCTTGCGCGCGGACTCGACCCAAATCTGATTGAACCGGAACGTGGTGAGACCGGATTGATGCTGGCGCTTCGTGAAAATTCCTTGGGTGTGTTCGATGCGCTGCTCAATGCGCGGGGTATCGACCTCGAAGCCAAGGCACGCAATGGTGACACCGCGCTGATGATTGCGAGCTTCAAAGCAAATCTGCCCGCGGTGAAGGCGCTAATCGACAAGGGTGCGGAGGTCAACAAGACCGGATGGACGCCCCTGCACTATGCGGCTTCTATCGGCAACAATGACATCGTTAGCCTTCTTCTCGAAAAGTCGGCATACATTGACGCCGAATCGCCCAACAAAACAACGCCGATTATGATGGCGGCGCGAGCCGGCCACATAATGACTGTCAAATTGCTGCTCGATGAAGGCGCCGATGCGACCCTCAAGAATGATGCGGGGATGACGGCAATCGACTTCGCGGAAAAACATGAGTTCAGGGATATTGCGGAAGGTCTGACTTACCGGCTCAAGAAGGCTGGCAAGCTTTAATCCGTCGTTTTTGTCCTCCTGGCCCGTTTCAACGGCGGCACTTAATTTGGCATTTTAGAGCTGGCGTGGGTTAGTACGCAGTCTGATCATCAAGGCAGGCTGATCGTAATATGTGCGACTTTGGGTGTCAGCTTGATCAGGTCAAAATAAGCGTTCAACGTGTCATTGACCTGTCCTGACAAGGCCCAGCTCAAGCACGCAAAGACCGCGCCGCCGAGGCCAACAAATGCTGCCATTAAAACCCACATTGGCACCTCGGATTTAATCAGATGCACTACGTTGTCCGGTGACTTCCAGTATGGCGCGAAGGGCGCCCGCTTGCCTTTAAGGTGAGCTATTTCCTTGTCCAGTGTGGCGACGAGATAGTTCAGTTTCTCTTTGCTTTCGAGCATGTACTTACCCTGGAAGCCGGTAAGAAGACACATGTAAAACACTTCAAGCGTCTGCACACTCGGCTCGCCGCGGCGGCGCACTTCATCAAGCTCGGTAAAGAAATGTTCTCCAGCCAATTGGTCTCCGAACAAAGTTAGTTGCAGCGGAGCCTGTTCCCAGGTATGGCGAATAGCCATCTCCGACGCGAGTACGGCCTCGTCGATAGCGGCGCAAAATGCATATTTTGCCGCGTACACGTCTTCCGCCGAAACGTTCAGTCGGCGTGCGTTGCGTTCGAAGTGATCGAGCAACTGCAGAACCTGAGCCGAGAAGTGTCCCGCATCCGCAGGGAAGTAGCGATTCTTCAGTAAAAGCAGCAGATAGAATCCATCATGAAGCAGATCCACCAATGAACGGGCAGCGGGTACAGGTTCAGTACGCAACCCCGAAGCAGGGCCAAACAGGGAAGGCGGTACAGGGGGCGCTTCTGCAAGAGGCGATATATCGAGAGTCATTGGATGACAGCAAAGAGTTCAAGTTTGAGATTGTTAAAGACCGCCGGCACGTAAAGCATGATGGCACTGGATGCAATCATCCTGTCATACAGCGGGCCGCGCGGCTCGATGGAAAAGTAATAGCAGCCCGGACGCACAGGTATCGGAGCGGGAACCTGCGGCGCCGGCATCAGGCGAACGCCGGGCATGGCGGAAGACACCATCTTGTCGACATCATCCGGAGCCCCTATCTTCACACGCTGAGGAATGGCTTCTACCAGTTCCGCAGGCGGCATGTCGGCACTGACAGAAAGGAAATACGAGGCGGTACTGGTAACCTTGTCCGAGTCGACCCGGCCAAGGAAGAACGCTGGTTTGACTTCGCTGAGTGGAACAACGAAATAACGTGACGATATGACGGTTTCCAGCAACTCCCGAATGATTCCTTCAAGCCGGTGAAAGCCGGACGCCGGGTCCGCATGGTGGTACATCGGCAGTCCGGCCAGGTTGTGTGCCTTGGAAAAGGTTAGCAGTTGCCCGGCAATCCGCAACATTTCCTGGAAAAGTCTTTCAGGGTGCAGTTCGGCATGCTGCAGGAAATGCTGCAATGTGGCACTCGCTGAATTGACAGTATGCAGCAGCCAAAACGAGGCGATGTCACCCGAGCGAAATTCGACCACGTTCTGTGAAGGCTCCCGATGGTAGCCATACAGTGCTTGTGCCTTTGCCTGCAGTACGTCGAGCAGGTTGCGCAGCATCTGATAGAGCGAGGGGGAAGAGCGTATTGTCGCTGCCGGAGGAACAAACGACGCGTCAAGTTCATAACCTCCGCTGCTGTTCATGCGAACCCGTGCGATCGGTAGTGTTACGTATTGTTCGCGATTATCGCGTTCAGACAACAGGCGCAATGACTTTTTCAGAACGGTCAGCCCGGTTTCAACCGCGTGGGTGTACAGATCCGGCGCTGGTTCATCGTGCTGCGAATAACGCAATATCTGCCCGCCGGCTTCCTGCTGCGACGTGAAATTTGTACCGTGGTCGCGCAGGTAAGGCAAAGCCAGGTAGAACGTCATTCCGTCCCCGATGTCCTCCATGACCGACAGGTCGACCGGAGGCGGTAATGGGTCATCTTCCGGTGCATGGAAGAATTCACCATCGGGCAGCATTCCATTAATGACAGTCAGCCTGAGCATTGCCGCGCCAAGTGCGTCCAGGTCAAATCGTATTTCGCGGATACCCCATAGATAAGGATGTGCGGTGCGACCAAGTCGGGTAAGCCTGGCCTCGTGATAAAGGTCCTGGCGCTGAAAGTGTTGTGGGCGAAGGAAGAGGCCTTCGCCCCAAAGGATTTTTGTAGTGCGGCTCATGACAGGTGGGACCGTAAAAGAAGAATGCTCATTCGGAGCATGGGGCGGTGGAAAGAAGCAATGCGTCGTCGCGACGGATGCCGACTGGTATGGCGCCACTGGATGTCATTGCGCAAGCATGCACACCGAGCACCAACCCTGCTTGTTCTACATCGACAGCGTTGAATGCCATGCGCCAGCGTTGTGGCGACGCTTTGCGAAACAAGGTGGCCACGCCAAGATAAGCGGCATCGGCAGTCAGCTTCTCGTTGATCCTGATGGTTTGACCGGGCATCAAAATGAACTCGCGCACCTCCGATACATCGTTACCCAATACGGTTTTTTCCTTGTCCGTATCGCCAAACATCCGGTAGGACGCGGATAAAAACGCGTCCTGATTGCGAAGCTTGTAAACCCTTACAACGGTCGCAACGCCCTGGCCCGTCGCTGCGGCATTCAGGTCGTGCGAGGCCTCAAACCGCAGGGAGACCTGCCGTGTAACCGGTACTGTGTTCTTTTCCGTCAGCTTCAATCCGGCCACTGACAGCAATGCGTTAGCGGCCAGTTCCGCACCCTTTGGCCCGGCAGAGCAGCCTAGCAGTGGGATGCATATCAATAGCGCCACTCCTCGCCAGCCAATCGGGAATGCACTCCGGATTACACGACTGCACGCACAACGTGCCGCCGTCGGCATGCGTGGCAGACACGCGAACAACGCCCTAGCTTGATATCGGTAGTTCACTAAGCTTTCCTAGCATGACCATCGGGCCACGACTGCATAATTATCAACAAAACAATTGTCTTTTAATAAATCTTTCCTGTAGTATATCGCAGCTGTTATCAATATGTTAATTAATTTCCGGCTGGATCGCTGATGTTCCCTTAATTTGAAGGCGAATAGGCGAGCAGACGGGAACGCACCCAAGGTCCTAGTCATGTCTTTAATTACCTCAGTTATCGCCCAGCGATTTTCGAAACCACAATTCGTCGCTTTATGCGTTTGCCTCACCGTTCTTGCGGGTTGCGCGAGCCCCTTGCCCAACAGCGCGAACGATAAGGCCGGGCTGGAGTCATCAATCGCCGCGGCTGAAACGGAGCTTGCCAAAGGAAGGCGTGAGCAGGCGGTGGCGTTGCTAACCGAGGCCGCTCAGGCTAATCCGACCAGCGCCGCTCCCTGGTTGAAAATCGCAAATGTCTGGTTCGAGGCAGGCAACTATCCATCGTCCATTCTTGCCACCAATGAAGTGCTGCAGCGCGATCCGTCAAGTCAGGAGGCCAAAAGCCTGCTAGTGGTGGCCGGACTCAGGGTCGCAGCAGGCGCGGTTTCCGGTCTGCGGCCAAATGGCAATATCGGCGTCAGTGTCAGGAGCGATGCTGAAAACCTGACCAACTCCTTGCGCGACGTCTTGGGTGAAAAGGTCCTGGTGCCCGGGCAGCCGGTCGAGGCCAAGCCGGTTGTCGCTCCGCGTCCAAAATCACAATCGCGTCCACGCCCACGTGCCGTGGTCAATCATCCAGGTGCACCAAGCGGTACAGCCAGTGCTACCAGCGGTGCTGCTTCCAGTACACGTTCCGCCTCGACCGATCCCTTCAAGGCGCTGAAATAATCAATCGGCCAGCCGCCACACTGACATAGCTGTTATCCAAGGAAATCACGATGTCGAAAAAAGAAAGCATTCAAAAGAAACTGCAACGCGTTCGTCCTCCTCGCGTGCAACTGACGTATGACGTTGAAATTGGCGACGCAATTGAACAAAAGGAGATTCCGTTTGTCGTCGGCGTCCTTGGCGATTTCTCCGGCCAGTCAGAAAATGCCCTCCCAAAGTTAAAAGAACGTAAGTTCGTCAACGTCGACGTCGACAATTTTGACGACGTCATGAAAGCCGTTGAGCCGCGGACTGTGTATCGCGTCAAGAATACGCTGAGCAGCCAGGCTGGGGAGTTCGCCGTTGACCTCAAATTCAAATCGATTGAGGACTTTCGCCCGGAATCGGTCGCGCAGCAGGTGGAGCCCCTGCGCAAACTGGTTGAGGCGCGCACAAAGCTATCCGATTTGCGAAACAAGATCGCTGGTAACGACAAGCTTGAAGATGTTCTAAGTGAGGTGCTCGCAAACACGGAAAGCCTTCGTCGTCTTGGCCAGGAAACACAAAAGAAAGCGGAGGACTGAGATGGAAACACAAGTACTTGCCGATTCTCAGGCCGCGTCACACACGACCGACGCGCTGGCGACCGAGCAAAGCCTTCTGGACCAGGTTGTCAGCAAGAGCCGGGTCGCTCGCTCCGACAGCGAGCGCGTTCGTGCCAGAGACCTCATCGCCGAACTGGTTAACCAGGTTCTCGACGGTACCGTTATCGTCTCAAGCAATCTGTCAGCGACGATTGACGCGCGCATTGCCGAAATCGATGGCCTTATATCCGAACAGCTGAGCGAGGTGCTCCACGCGCCCGAGTTTCAGAAAATGGAAAGCACATGGCGGGGTCTGCATTACCTATGCAAACACACTGTCACCGGCGAAATGATGAAGATCAAGCTGCTGAATGCAACCAAGCGGGATCTGATACGTGACTTTAATACCGCAATCGATTTTGACCAGAGCGCACTCTTCAAGAAAGTCTACGAGGAAGAGTTCGGTACATTTGGTGGCGCTCCTTTCGGCACCCTGATTGGAGACTACGACATTACGCGTCAGCCGGAAGACATGTATTTTGTCGAGCAAATGTCACATGTGGCTGCTGCTGCGCATGCGCCTTTCATCTCGGCCGCCTCGCCAGAACTACTTGGCCTCGAGTCGTTCGCGGACTTGGGAAAACCACGTGACATGGCAAAAGTTTTCGACACGCTCGAGTACACCAAATGGAAATCTTTTCGTGAAGCTGAAGATTCCCGCTACGTGGGCTTGACCATTCCACGATTCCTCGGGCGTATGCCATATCACCCGAAAGAGGGCACGGTAGTTGAGGGGTTCAATTTTGTCGAAGATGTTGACGGCACCGACCATAGTAAATATTTGTGGATCAATACGGCATATGCATTCGCCGCACGTCTTACCAACGCGTTCGAGCATTATGGCTGGTGCGCAGCTATCAGAGGCGTTGAAGGAGGCGGGCTCGTCGAAGACTTGCCGACGCACACGTTTAAAACAGACGATGGTGAAATTGCGCTCAAATGCCCGACCGAGATTGCAATTACGGACCGTCGTGAGAAGGAACTGAGCGACCTTGGATTCATTCCTCTTGTCCACTGCAAGAATACCGACTATGCCGCTTTCTTCGGCGCGCAATCGACTCAGCGGGCAAAGAAATACAACACTGATTCGGCCAATGCCAATGCCAATGCTGTCTTGTCCGCACAGTTGCAATACATATTTGCATCATGCCGGATCGCGCATTATCTAAAGTCAATGATGCGAGACAAGATAGGCAGCTTTGCCGCCGCTTCCAATGTGGAGCAATTTCTTAACAACTGGCTAGCGCAATACGTGGTGATGGATGACTCTGCATCCCAGGAAGTCAAAGCGCAATATCCGTTGCGGGAAGCTTCAGTCAAGGTAGATGAGGTGCCAGGAAAGCCGGGTGTGTATCGCGCAGTAACTTATTTGAGGCCGCATTTCCAGCTCGACGAACTTAGCGTCTCGCTGCGTCTGGTTGCCGAGTTGCCGCAGTCGGCAAAGGCATAGTACAGCCTGCGGCAGTAGTTGATTTTGACAGCACCGATGTGTGCATACTTTTTAGGAGTTTTTAAGCATGAAAGACATTTACCTGAAGTTTGAGGGTGGCGACACAAAGATTGAGGGCGAGTCCCGTGATGAGGGTCATGCGAAATGGCTTGAAGCGCATTCCTGGAGCCATCTGATTCGCCAGCCGAAATCTGCCACTGCCAGCACCTCGGGTGGACATACGGCAGAGCGTTGCGAACATGGCGACATGATCTTCTTGAAAGACATCGATTCAACCAGCCCATCGTTATGGCTTGCCTGCAGCCAGGGTGACACATTCAGCAAGGTCACGATCGAGTTCATGCGCGCAAACGGCAAGGAAAAAGTGAAATACCTTGAGATCGTGCTGAACCAAGTGATCGTTGCATCCGTGACGCCCGCAGTCCAGGAAGAGGGATTGCCTACCGAGAGCGTTGCACTGAAATACGCATCGGTCAAATGGACCTACACCGTTCAGGGCATCGACGGCAAAAAAGGCGGCAGCAATCCGCAGATGTGGAGCCTCGCGAAAAACAAGGCAACAGAAGCAATCTGATCATTCCCGCGTCAGGTTGACGTGGTGGCGTGCGCAGACCGGGCGCGCCACCAGCGAGGGATGCTGTAACAGGGCCGTAACGGGGGCATCGTATTAATTTGTTAAACCAGATTTCCATTCATTCCATGTCATCCGTATCTCTTTCGAAGGCAAAATATGCGCCGACTCTGTTTGAACGGCTTGCCGATGATGCGCCACGCGAGATCGCCGATGCAAATCCGCTCAGAATGATTTCGATTGAGCAGTTGAAGGAATCGGTCGCGAAGGACTTGGAATCTCTCCTTAACTGCAGATCGGCATTTCAACGGGGGACATTTTCCCGGTACCCGGAAGCGCTGAAGTCTATGTGCAGCTATGGCATGTCGGATTTTGTCGGCTTAAGTCTTGCAAGCCCGCGTGACCGTAATCACATCTGTAAATCGCTGGAAAGTACCATCGCCGTGCACGAACCGCGCTTACGGCAAGTTTCAGTCTCATTGGAAATCGATGCAACCTCTGTCAACAAGCTTCGCTTTGCGATACATGCCTTGCTACTTGTTCATCCTACCAGCGAGCCCGTATATTTTGATGCCATGTTACAGCCCTCTACGCTGCGATATTCCGTGAGCCGTGGTCGACACCCTGGTTTGAGCTGATACGTCCATGGAAAGCCTGCTGCCCTACTATGAGCGGGAGTTGACGCACTTGCGCCGACTCTCCCACGATTTCGCCAAACGCTATCCTAAGGTCGCTGGACGCCTTTTGATGTCGGGAGAAAATTGTGACGATCCGCATATCGAACGGTTGATCGAGTCGTTTGCTTTTCTTGCTGGACGTATCCACAAGAAGCTTGACGACGACTACCCGGAATTTACGGATGCGCTGCTGCAGGTCATCTATCCGCAATATTTGCGCCCTTTCCCGTCTGTATCGATTGCCCGCTTCGAACCGCTACCGTCTACCTCGGCCGATGGCGGTAATCCGGTTGTGCCGCGTCATACCACGATGCATACCAGACCCGTACGAGGCGTCGCTTGCCGCTTTCGAACCGCTTACGAAGTGCAGGTTAGCCCGGTGCGTGTAGAACATGCGGCATTCGAAAACACTTTTGACAGGGGCGGTTTGAGCGCGAGCTTGATGGCCCAGACGGCGGCAGTCATTCGTCTTCGTCTTTCGCTACCGCAGGATGATCCAGGATCTAGGCCGTCGCCACCAGCAACATTGCGATTCTTCCTCAACGGCGAGCCAGGGGTCGTTGCAGCAATTCGCGAAGCCGTGCTTGGCCATGCACTTGGCATGTGGGTGACCAACGACATCAGTTCGGCAAAAACCGAGTTGCCGATATCGGCGATTATGCCTGTCGGCTTCGACGACGACGAATGTCTTCTGGATGTGGATGCCCGTTGTCATCCAGCGTATCAGTTGTTGCTCGAGTACTTTGCCTGTCCTGAGAAATTCAACTTCGTCGACCTCGATCTAAGTGCGGCCTGGTCTAATTTGCCTTTAACAGTACGCGAGATCGATGTGCGAATTGCCTTCCCCAATCGCCTTCACGAACTGTACGACGTCCATTTGCTGGACCGCATCAGTAAAGAGAATTTTTTACTTCACTGCACGCCGGTGGTGAATCTTTTCCGCCATCATCCCGAACCGATACGAATGACGGAAACGGTGAGCGCGTACCCGGTCATTGTGGATACCAGGCAACCCAAAGCATACGAGGTGTACTCGATTCGAAAGGTGTACCGGGTACGCCAGGGTGGCGACGACGACACGGTCACCGAATACCGCCCATTTTATTCCGTTAGGCATTCCGATCCCCATGATGGACCGGTACGATACTGGCATGCCGAGTTCGGCGACGGCGATGCCGATTTCAACGTGTCCCTGGCGCTAGTCGACTCGACGCTGGTTCCGGAACGTGCCGAGACGAACACAATTAGTCTGGATCTGATGTGCACTAATCGAGATCTTCCATCTCAGCTTCCATTTGGATTGCGTGAAGGCGACTTGTTTCTGGAAGGAGGAGCCTCTGCATTTGTCGTGCAATTAATGCGCAAGCCGACGCCCAGCTATCGCTTTCCACGTGGCCGCGGCGCGCAGTGGCGCCTGATTTCCCATCTGACGCTCAATCAATTTTCGCTGGCAGGAAGCGGAGCGGATGCGCTGAAGGAAATTCTCGCTCTGTACGACATTACGGATTCGCTGGCAAGCGCCCGGCAGATTCAAGGTATAGACAGTGTTTGCCACGAAACGGGCGTGGCCCGTATTGCAGGGAATCCATTTCCAGTACACGTCAAGGGTATCGACGTTCGATTAGTCGTAGACGAACGGCATTTTGCAGGGACGGGTCTGTTCTCGTTTACACAGGTGCTCGACCGGTTTTTCGCATTGTATGTACACACCAATAGTTTTACCCGACTGACTGTAGTATCCAAGCAGAGTGAAAAGGAACTGATACGATGCCCGGCACGCAACGGCGCTTCCATCCTCGCCTGATTGAGCAACTGGTCCAGTCGCCTCATCGCTTCGAGTTCTTCCAGGCTGTGCGGTTGTTGCTGGCCTATCAGAAGCGCTTTCCAGCCTCCCATACCGATGACCTGCTTGGGCAGACTATCCGATTCCGCAATTCCGTGTCACTTGGGTTTCCGCCGAGTGAAATCGAAGCAATGGAAATAGAATGGGAAACTGCAGAAGAGAGTGGCATCGACGTTGCGGACGTGGAAGGGAGCACTGTAAATGCCATTGGAGAACCACGATTTCAAACATTCCGGCGCGTCACGATTACTCCCGCGTTTATCGGACTTACCGGACCGCTAGGGGTTTTGCCTCGTCACTACACCCAGCATGTCGCGGAGCGCGAGATCTATCATCGCGACACTGCGACACGCTCCTTTCTTGACATCTTTACCAGTCGCGCGGTCACCCTTTTTTACCAGAGCTGGCTTAAATACCGACTTCACCTCCAATACGAAGCGGATCGCAGGAGCCGTTTTCTACCTCTGATCCTCAGCCTGTCCGGTCTTCGGCAACACCAGTCAACGGCAAAACAAGAGGCCGATGGCATTGCTGACGAATCATTTGCATATTACGTCGCTGCGCTTCGTGAAAGACCACGATCGCCGCAGTGGTGCGCGCGCGTCATTGCGGACTATTTCCAGACCAAGGCGAACATTGAACAGTTTTCCGGTCAATGGCTTGCATTGCCGTTGCGCGAACAAACCCAATTGGGCGTTGCCAACTCAGTGCTCGGCGACAGCGGATTCTGCGGCAACCGGATTTGGGTACGCGATACGGCGATTCGACTAGAACTTGGGCCACTGAGACGTCGCGAGTTCGACGAATTATTGCCGGGTAATGCCGGCGCGCGCAAGCTCACCCAGCTACTGCGTGTCCTGCTAGGTATTACCTTCGAATCAGAAGTACACCTGACACTCGATGCACGTGACATCTTCCCCATACAACTATCTGCGGCTGCGGACAGCCAGTTGGGATGGAGCAGTTGGATGACACCTTGCGTTCGACATATGGATGCGCGTGACACCACCTACCGGATTACCCACGACGCCTGATCGCTAATACCAGTCCGGCACATTGAAAAAAATTGTTCATTTCCGATATGACTACAAACCTTAAAGTCCTCATTGGCAAACTAAACCCGACTTGCAAAAAGGCCGCTGAACAGGCAATCAGCTTCTGTGTATCACGGGGCAATTACGAGGTGGAACTGGAGCATCTCTTTCTTGCTCTCCTGAACAACAGGCAGAGCGATCTTGTCTTGTTGTCCACGCAATACGAAATCAGCGCTGAAAAAATGGCGGGCGATCTGCAAGCGGAACTTGACCGACTTAAAACCGGCAGCAACCGCACACCGGTTTTCTGTACCCAGATACCCGACCTGCTGGAGCAAGCGTGGTTGTTCGCGTCCCTTGAGCATGGTGTCGCCAGCATTCGTAGCAGCCATCTTTTGCTGGCATTATTAACGAAGCCGAATCTTGTGCAGCGTGCAGCCACCATGTCGCCGCTGTTTGCGCGTTATCCCGTGGATAAATTGATCCATGCGTTCAACGACGTGTGCGCCACGCTACCGGAAGCGACAGGTACGCTCAAACCAGCAGAAGCTTTGAATACGTCGTTTGTCGATAAAGCCGATGACAATGCCACGAACGATGAAGCCGGCACGCGGGCGACACCGGCGCTCGATCAGTTCACTGACAATCTTACCCTTCGCGCGCGTGAGGGTAAGATCGATCCAGTGATCGGGCGTGATACTGAGATCCGATTGGTCATTGATATCTTGATGCGGCGTCGCCAGAACAATCCGATTCTCACTGGCGAGGCGGGAGTCGGTAAGACCGCTGTCGTGGAAGGATTGGCTCAGCGCATCGTTGATGGAGACGTGCCTGCACCTCTACGGAATGTGGATCTACGCGTGCTGGATCTTGGTTTGTTGCAGGCTGGTGCCAGCGTCAAAGGGGAATTTGAAAACCGCTTGCGTAATGTGATTCAGGAAGTAAAGCAAAGCCTTCGCCCCATTATCTTGTTCATCGACGAGGCGCATACCATGATCGGCGCAGGCGGGCAGGCGGGGCAGAACGATGCTGCCAATCTTTTGAAGCCGGCGCTCGCACGTGGTGAATTACGCACCATCGCCGCGACGACCTGGAGTGAATACAAAAAGTATTTCGAGAAGGATGCGGCGCTCGCACGCCGATTCCAGGTGGTCAAGGTTGAAGAACCGTCGGCGCAGACAGCATGCGCAATGCTGCGGGCGTTAGCAGATAAAATGGAAAGTCATTTCAAGGTGAGGGTGCTCGACGAAGCCATCGTTGATGCCGTCCGTCTCTCTTCGCGCTATATCATGGGACGGCAGCTGCCGGACAAGGCAATCAGCGCGCTGGATACGGCGTGTGCAAAAGTGGCACTGGCGCAGGCCGCTACACCGGCTGCGATCGAAGATGTGCGCCAGCTTGAATCGGCCTTGCTGCGTGAAATCGACAGTCTGGAACGCGAGTCAGTCACTGGTCAGTCGCATTCCGAACGCCTGGAGTACCTGCGAGCGACGCTGGGCGAAAATGCTACTGCACGCGCATCCCTGGAGACGCGTTGGACAATTGAGAAGGAACTGGTCGCCAAATCGAACGCACTGCGAGCCGAGCTCGAGCAACTGGCAAACAGGGAACCCTATGCCTGTGTTGGGGAAAAACAGAAAATGACTGCGTCAGTCCATGGTGTTCCTGCCATAACACCGGGACAACAGAAGCGGGACAGTGATCCTGTGCTAAAGGAATTTTTGAAAACCCAAAAGGAGCTGGCATTGCTACAGGGAGCGACACCCTTGGTGCCGTCCTGTGTCGATGGTCAAACGATCGCTGGAGTGATTGCTTCATGGACCGGCATTCCCCTCGGGAAAATGTACAGGAATGAGATCGATGCGGTTCTTAATCTGCAGTCCCTGCTTGAGCAGCGCGTTATCGGGCAATCGCATGCCTTGGAGCAGGTAGCACAACGCATACGGACAGCACGTGCTCAAATCGAAAATCCCGACAAGCCAAAAGGCGTATTTTTGTTTGTCGGCCCTTCCGGCGTAGGGAAGACCGAAACCGCGCTAGCCCTGGCAGACACTTTGTACGGCGGGCAGCGTAATCTGTTGACAGTCAACATGTCTGAATATCAGGAGGCGCATAGTGTCTCTGGCCTCAAAGGCTCTCCGCCCGGGTACGTCGGCTATGGTGAGGGCGGTGTGCTGACCGAGGCGGTGCGACGTAAGCCATATAGCGTCGTCTTGCTGGACGAGGTAGAAAAAGCGCACCCGGATGTGCTGGAGTTATTTTTCCAGGTTTTTGACAAAGGTGTGCTTGAAGACGCCGAAGGTCGTGAAGTGGATTTTCGTAATACGGTCATTATCCTGACATCCAACATAGCGACGCAGGCAATCATGCAGGCATGCCTCAACAAGGGCGCCGGCGAAATTCCACAGATGGAAGAACTGGAGCAGTTGATTCAGCCGGCGCTTTACAAGGCATTCAAGCCCGCGTTTCTGGGCAGGACAAAGGTGGTGCCTTATTATCCACTTACAGGCGATGTACTGGCGGAAATCATCCGCATGAAGCTCGATCAGATCGGAGAACGGCTGTCGCATAATCACCGTGCCAGTTTCCTTTATTCCGACCAGGTTATCGATCTGGTGCTTGCTCGCTGTGTCGAGGCCGATTCTGGCGCACGCAATGTGGATAATGTGCTCAATGGGACTGTGCTGCCGCAGATAGCTGAACTGCTTCTCGCACGAGTGGCTGACGGAAAAGCCACAAAATCTGTTCGCATCAGCGTTTCAAAGTCAAACAAGCTGAGCTATAAGGCCGCATGATGCCAAGTGCGAACATCGAACATCAGCTGGAAGCGATTTTGGGGCCGATCAGCATCGCCCATCCGTGTGGCGAAGATTTGTCGTTCTCGCCAGACTTTGACCGCATTCATGAGGCCCGCCGTGAGGACGATCCGACGGTCGATTATGGCGAATGGACAATTAATCTCAAGCAGGCCGACTGGCATGCGGTAATAGACATTTGCACCAAACTGCTTATCGAGCGCAGCAAGGATTTGCGCGTGGCCGCTTGGCTGTGTGAAGGACTGGTGAAAGTTGGCGGGCTTACTGGTCTCGCGACGGGTCTGAACGTTGTGTCAGGACTGATTTGTCGTTTTGGGCAAGACCTCTATCCACAGGTAGAAGACGGTGACGATGAGCAACGCATCGGAATCTTGTCCTGGTTTATTTTACGTTCAACTCAACTTGTGCGGCAAGTTCCATTGACAAATGCATCGGCAGGACAGTACAGCCTGCTGGACTACGAAACCGCCAGGGCTTTACAGTCGCAAGTCCATAAAACGTCCGATCGTCCTGCAGAAGCAACTGATAAGCCGACACTGGAGAAAATTGCGGCAGCTGTTGCTGCGACCAGTGAGGATTGCTACAAGACCTGGATTGTCGACGCCGATCGCGCTCGTCAACTGACGGACGAGTTATCTGACTTGGCCGTGACGGCATTTGGGGATAGCTGCCCGTCGTTCACACAACTTGCCGACTGCATCAATGCGGTTTGCGCTCACCTGAAGAAAATCGCTAATGAGCGCGGCATGGGGCGCGAAGTTGGCACCATGGAAGAACGCACTGGATCTGAGACCGCCGTTGAGCAAAAGTTGGTAGGGAAGCTATTAAGTGTTTCAGCAGCTGGGCTGACCCGAGTCCAGGCATTGGCGCAGTTGCGTGAAGTGGCGATATTTTTTCGCGAATCAGAACCTCATAGTCCCGTCGCGTATCTGGTGGACAAGGCTGCAAGATGGGCAGATATGCCGCTTCATGCATGGTTGCATGAAGTCGTAAAAGATAGCGGCACTCTTTCCCATCTTGATGAAATGCTGGGACTAAAGGTAAAGATCGACGAAGCATAATGTGCCATGTTGATGCTGGTCTGCATGGAGCAGCATCAAACAAGGTTTTATGTGTCCAAGATATGAAGAGGCGAGTTAAGTAATCGCGTATATCCATAACACGATGACAAGGTGTACCGACGATGGCAGTACAGGCTTAATACCAATCCCAACCAATAACGCACCATGACATCGCGTCTTTTTCCGGGGGCGCCGAGCCGCCTGCCTGCGTTGCACTCGTCGTCAATAGCCCGCTATTGACTCCTCCTACGCCTTGCCAGTCAAAAAAATCCATCGATCTCATTTGTCACGTTATAGGTTGGGATTGGTATAAGAATTGGAGGACCGGGTGGGACGCCCAAGAACACGGCAAGCAGCATTTAGAGGGTGCTGAGTGTGAATAGAACACGACGTTCATGCAAATTCGAGCGTCTGCCAATGCACAAACATCACTGACTCAGCCGGAATTCGATGCGTCGGTTCCGTCTCCGACCTTCCGCAGTCGTATTGTCCATCAGCGGTTGGTCGGCCCCCAATCCGCTGACCGTCATGATTTGCGGGGTGATACCTTTGGCGACCAGGTAAATTTTGACAGAGTCCGCGCGTGCGCGAGACAGGGCGAGATTGCGTGCCGCATCGCCGATATTATCCGTATGTCCGACGATATCGATCCGTTTTGCCGGTATCGTTTTAAGCGCCTCTGCAAGCTCGTCAAGAATTTCTTTTCCTGCCACGGTGAGCAATGCACTTGCATTTTCGAATTCCACCACGCGGTTCCCAAGTACCTGATCGATGGCTCCTTGGCCGGCAGCCGACACGCGCAGGCCATTTTTGACAGAGTAGGGTTCGTTGAGCCCCCTTGCAAAGTTGCTGCCAATATTCTGACGCGTGGCATCGGTCGCCACTTCACCTTGAATTACGATGTTTGTGCCTTCAACGACTAGCTGACCTTGATGTACTGATTTCAGTTGTGGCGTCAGAAGACTGCTCACGCTGGCTGTCCAGTTCGGTGGCGCGGCAACTCCACCAATGCTGATCTGATCGACGACTCTGTCCTGTCCATATACCTGGATCAGCTTGGCGAGGAGGTTTGCTTTGGTAACGGCGTCCGGAACGATACCTGACGCGACGATCTTGGCAACACCAACGTCAGGGGAACGGGCACTTGTTGCCGTAGCAGACTGTGCATGAACAGTTTCCATGCATACTGAAAGTCCCAGTACAGAAATCCAATGGAAGACAAAAAAGGCGAGCGTTGTTGGTGATGGTTTCATGTGAGAGCGGATAAGTTTTGCGCGGGAGTTTGCAGCTTGTATGCGTCCAATAAGTGGATAGATCTGGTAGTTGATACTTCTATGGACGTATCGTCGTAACGTCCTATCGTCCTATCGATCTATAACTGCCTCATTTCCTGAAACGTCATAACAATTTGTTGTAGCAGCAGACTGTCATGATCCAGATAAGCGGACAACGTCATAGCGGTGCTGTCGCTTGCCAAATTGTGCTCCGCCCACGCCGCATTGCTTAAATCGATCACGAATTCCCGAGCAGCATCTTCGTCGAAGAGCGCACGAAACATCAGCGGTCTCACCCCGCTAAACGTGATAATCATTTTACGTTTGCGGTGCAGTACACCGGAAAGTAGGCTCAGTTCGAGATTGGTGGACCGTAAGAATACATGCATCAGGGTGAGCCAGAATGCTTCTACAAAAGGACGATTTGACGGATCTTCTGGCAAGGGCAGGGCGATCGCCTTACTGGGTGGGTAGAGGGCTACGCTTGATTTTCTTTGCAATGGATACAGCAGGCAATGCAGGGCGAGCACGATTTGCCGTATCGTTGCCTCCTGGCCGCAAAGGCCAAGCAGACTTGTCAGGTCCGCGACGGTCGTGTTTGCCAGAAAGCGGCTGAAATGTTCAGCCGATGCATGATGTGACAGGCAGTGGCCATGGCTCGTCTCGGAAAGCCACGCCAGCGCATCGGATGCAGAATCACTTGTTACTGCAAGTTCAGCCTTTTTGCGTCTGCTGCTTGTGTGCCGGTCAAAGCAGATCGGTCCAAGAGTCAGCAAATGATGTGGTTCCGCAACTTCAAACACCGTTCCCGCGACGAAAGGGAAACGGCGCAATGATGCGTCGCTCCCGGGCACGATGGTTCCGTGAATGGCATGTTTTCGTTGCGTTCCCATGAAAAGGAAGTCGATCGGCTCTGCATGATCGTAACAAGCCTTCCAGTGCGGCACGGCGATGAGATCTTCCATGCCTTGGGCTATCCACCGATCGATGAGCGCAATGACCCGCGCGCCGCCTGTGCTCTTGATAAAATCCCCGCGAGATCTGATTTTGCCAAAGTAGAACGCGCAAGGGTTGCGCTGGAATTCGGATGAAGTCATTTCCTTGATGCTCCGTTTACAGCGAACCGCGTAAAGCCGGATCAGTTCCTGCGATGGCGGCCGGAAGAGTCAGGCCGCGTAACGTGTTGTCAGCCCCGGAATTCGACGTGCCTGCGCCTGTCCTCGTATCGCTGATGAGTTTGAAGTTCAGCGACACGGTATGGTTATCGGCACTCCAGCTCATTACAAAACTGCCATTGTCCAGTTTTCGTCGCTGTGCGGCATTGATGAGTTTTTCCAGGCCGAACTGCCCCTGGAAGTTGGCAATCTCCAGGTTTTTGCCGTCAGTCGTCACTGCAGAAATGCGTGCTCCGGGAAGTCCTTGTGGAGACGGCCAGACAAAGTTCACCCAATCCTGCTGTCCGTTACGATATCGCAGGGTCTGTCCGTCGATGTCTACGGTGTACTCGACGATGCCAGGGCTGGATACCGGCTGAAACTGGAATTGCGTCGTTGGGGTGCCGACATTCATCGCTCCACCGGCAGCCTGTCCTTGTATGCCCACATAGCGCGGCAAGTTGTTCAAAAATACCGGATTGAGCCTGATCCCCATGTCGGCCCAGGTACGTGCGGACACTGTGTCGCCGCGGCGGATGACCAATGGTCCTAAAGTGGATTGGACAAATTTGGCAACCGCTCCTTCGTTGCCGAAGACTTGCCCGATTTCCGCGGGCGTTGCTTCCACACGTGATCCGGCCGAGAAGGGATATTTAGCGGCGAGTGAACGATTGTAGTGGTCGAATACTTGTGCGCTCCAATTACGGTTCAATTCCAGTTCGCTCGGCGTAACGAGGACAGAAAATGCTTGCATCAAGGGCCGGACAAGCAAGGGACGAATGGTGCCGCGCTCACTGTCCGGCATACCGGTCAACATATTTTCGTCGATATATTTCAGGGTTTCGGCCAGTTCCGATCCGTTTCCGTCCAGGGTTGCCTGCATCAGTTGCTTGCTGGCCGGCCCAACATCCCCGGAGTTCTTGATCTGGTTAAAGCGAGATCTGATCTTTGAAAGTTGTGCCAGATAGCCCGTTATGATCGTTGTCCCACCGCTCTCGTGTCGGATGCCGACCAGACGGGCTATCCCGGCGAATTCTTTTCCTACCGTTCCAGTTTGCGCCTCTGCCGGCTTCGTCGGGGGACTTTCCAACTTGATATTGACCTGTGGCGGTGTCTGACGAAGGATGGTTGTGCGCATCCATTGCAGGATGTCGCTTTTTGCGCTCTGCATGCCAAGATTCATCGCTGATGGATTATCCCATGAGGTTTGCGTGTACAGCGTCTGCAGCAAGACGTTTAAGGGCGAACTTTCTGGGTCCCCAAGAAGATTCATGCTTTGCACCGCGCGGTCGAAGGAGTGGAATTCCGCGATCGTAATGCCTTGCATGAATTTCTTCCACTCGGCGATATATTCGGCCTTATACATTCGGATCAGGTCCCGACGAATTTGTTCAGGGCTTCCTTCCAGCGAAAGATCGTCGCGTGCTGCAGTCTTCAAAACCCAATCGGCGCTGCGTAGCTCCTTAGTGCTGGCGTCCTTGATGGCGCCCTCGATAAACTGTTCCCACGCCTCACGTGTAAAAGCGCCTGAAATGGCATAACTCCCTGCAATGAAATCTTTGCCATTGTCTCCGACAATCGATGCGACAGTAATATTAGGGAACCGAGTGGAGGCGCGCATCTTGATTTCCCCGTAGACGCGCGCCCGCGCAGGTGTACCCTTGATAACACTACGCAGGACATCGCGTGACTGATCAACCAGGCCAAGCTTATTTTCAATCAGCGGGAAATCCGGTTCGGCAGCCTGTGCAAGATAAAAGCTAAGGATTTTTTCAGCACTACGAATTACCTGCTCGCGCGATGCATTCCCACGATTCACTTCCAGCCAGTTGCGCCAGAAACGGGTGATCTGATCGCCCAGATGCCCCGTGTCGATACGGTCCCGGTTTGCAAGCATCAGATATGTTTTGAGCGAGTTATAGGCATCCTCTGGGTTGGCAGGCGACACATCCTGATAGGGCGTCGTAGATTTTCGTGGCGCGTCATCTGATCGCGCCGCCAGCGTGTTAGCAACGGCTCCAACGTTTGGCTTGGTGTGTTGTGTCACACCAGCTTCCGTTTTGAGATTGCCAGTCGCAACATCGGTCAGGAATCGCTCCAGCGCAGCAGTAACTGGCACAAGCATCAGTTGTTGCAAACCCTTGAAATATTCCGATCTCAGTTTGTTCTCATGACGCTCGCCTTGGTAAAGACCGAAGCCCAGTGAGAGCGGTTTGCTGACGCGATAGCGCTGCAGTTGTTCGAGCCGGTCCTGCAATAGCTCTAGCGCTTCGAGTCGGGAAGCGAGATCAACGCGTGTCTCTTGAATTTTTGCAGCTTTATCGAGGTCTGCTTCAATGTTTGCCAGATATTGGCGGTTTGCAGTGAACGACCAGCCCCAGACCGCGATCAGAAGACCCAGTGCCAGCGCCCCGCCATAGAAGCCGATCTGACGCAGCAGGAGCTTGCGCCTGCTCGCATATTGGCGCACCAGGTTGCGATCAGCAAAGATGACTGCAGAGAACAGGTTTTTAAGAAAGAAACCAGTGTTGGAGCTTATGGTGGCCGTAAGGCGGCGACCGGTGGACAGACGGTATTGCTGCATCAGACGCTGGCTGGTTGTGGGAGTACCGACGCCTTCCTGTATCGCGCTGGTAAAGTAAAAGCCACGAAAAACCGGTTTGAACTGGAATGGGTTTTCTTCAAACAGGGTCGCCAAAAACGTGCGTAGCTGCTGCCTTACACCTTGAAATTCAACTGGAAACGTCAACGTTCCCGGACTGATGGCCTGTCCCCGGTTGATCGACATGCGATTGGTGGCCATTTCACGCAGCCCATCTGACAGATGATTGAAGTGCTGGTCGAAGAGAGTGACTGCATTTGCCGTCTGGTTGGCATCGTAAGGCAGGGTGGCGCCCCAGACGCGTCCGCGCTCGTCTTCGTCGGTGTCTTCGAAGAAATCTGCGAAGCCGGCAATCAGGTCTACCTTGGTGAAAACGACATAGACGGGTGCGAACAGTGCAAGTTGCTCGGTCAATTCCTGTACGCGCTGGCGCAACTGCTTGGCCAGCATAATCGTTGCATCCGGCCGATTTGCGGAAAGTTCAGCAATGCTGGCAACAATAACGATGCCGTTGATGGGTGCCTTGGGACGGTATTTCTTTAACAGGCCGAGAAAACCGAACCATTCGTTGCGGTCTTCTTCCTGTACTGCATAGCGTCCGGCGGTATCGAGAAGAATCCCTTCGGTGGTAAAAAACCAGTCGCAATTACGTGTGCCGCCTATGCCCTGGACTGCCCGCCCACCTTTATCGGAAAAAGGAAAGTTAAGCCCCGAGTTCAGGATTGCAGTGCTCTTGCCTGCCGCGGGATTACCGATAACGATATACCAAGGCATCTCATACAAGGCCGCGCTGCCTGTTGTCTGGCCGAGCTTGGAGGTCTTGATGGTATGGATCGCTTCAAGCAGGCGCTGGCGCAGCGTTTCGACATCGTCTTTTTTGTCGACCGGGGCAAGTTTCACGGCTTCGCTTGCGTGGTCCTGAAACATGGTGTCCATTGCCAGCGACGCTTTGTGCGAGGCACGCCAACGCACGACCCAGTATGCGCCCCATATCAGCAGGCAGAACATCATGCTCATGGCAATCCATCGCGTGCGGACATCGAAGATGATCCCCACAAGATAAAGGACCGAGGCGAGAAGCAGGAGTCCAAGTGCAGAAATCGTATGTGGGCTTTTCAGGAAATTAAACATCCGGGTCATGGTGAGCGGGGGCGGATTATTGACGCCTTGATGGTCAGTGGCCGAAAAATGGTGCCTTCGGTTCGGCGCTGATGATGCGGTGCGCGTCGTCAGGGTGAAATTACAGAGCCGATAGCATGGAATAACGGCACCTGAGTGCAATCAGATGCCTCATAAATAATCTTTAAATAAATTGCGAAAATTACAATTAGTTGATGATAGTGCAATGCATGTTATTTATGCAATAAATTTTCAGGCCGATGCCGAAATGAATAAAGCAAGGACGGCAAATCGTCCAACAGCACCGTGCTTTGAACGACGGCATTGTTGTTCTGGAAGGGGGGTGCGGTGCCGATCAAGCCACGCCGCTAAACCCTATTTTTGTGCGTGGTGTTTTGCTGCCGGGTCTCGAAGCTCGACATGGCCGAAGTCGCGCATAGTCCAGTGACCACCCCATGTGAGTCCAACCGATTCGGCATACTGTCCATACAGCTGATATCCCGTCATCGCCCACGGATCCTTTTCGGATATGACCAGGCGTCCGTCGCGGTAAAAGCCGTTGTCTGCAGCCAGTCCGAACTGGTGATAGCTTTGAAATGCCTTCGCATTGGTGACATGTGGGCCCATCTTCGCCAAGGAATTCTGTCGTTCCGGACTCCGGTAGCCTTCGATGAGCGCCATTTTGTAACCGTGATTTTCCATCAGCCGAAAGACAGTGAGCAGGCGTTGGCGAAAATCAGGATTCAATAGCGACCATTCGCGACTCGCCGATGCGAGCTCAACACGCTCCGACTCGATCTCGCGCGTGCTGAAGGCCTCCGGAGGGAGCGGGGGTGGAGGGACAAGCTGTTCGCCCTGTAGCAATGCCATGACTACCGGATCATTGTTTGCGGGAAGATCTTCGTAGCCACCAATATCGGGCCTATGCGCAAACCACTGAACTAAAAGGGCAGGAATGCAAAGTAAGGAGAAAAAGAGCAAGGCTCCTCTGCGCCGTCGCCTGATCGCATGGGCCATCCTTTTGCAATTTCCCGCTGCACGTATGGGTCCGGTCCATACCAGGGTGCTTATACGGCTCGCGTAAGCGCAAGTGCGCATAACGAGCACGTCTGTTTCCTTTCGGATTCCTGTCTTGCGTTCTGCAGGCAGAACAAGCCAGCCAGCCAGCGCAATAGCAGGAAGATAGACGGCTGCCAGCCAAAAGAAAAGCACATTTGCCTCACAAATAAATGCAATAAATGCAACTAAACTATTATTATATTGGCAATTTTGCCGAGCGCTAACAAGGAATTTCGGCTCGGCGTGACCAGCATGTATGTAAAGGAAAATAATGAAAAAGCCTATTGGCAGCGAATCGGCAGCCAGCAAAATGGCAGAGCGGCCTTCTCTGTACGACGGTGCAGCCGGTGCCGGTCATGCAGCGGAGGCGTTTAGCATTCTGGATGCGCTGGATGGACCAGAAAAGAAATCAGGCGTGGCTAAATGGATGTTGATCCTGATCGTGATTGCGTTATTGGGCACCGCGTTGCTTCTCTATTCTGCGAAGAAGACCGGAGTTTCTTTCGCAAGGCAGCCCGAGCTGACCGCATTTACCCAGTTCTTCAGCAACAGAACTGAAAAGGAATTGCTGGATGAACCAAACACCGCCGGCTCGCTGTCTTCTACGGATTCCGCCATGTCGCTTGTGACAACGAAGACCGATACACCACAGCCCCTGCAGACGGCGGTTGTCTTCCCATCTCCATTGACGCCTTCAGAAAGAGAACAGCAGGCTGCGATTACCCATGAAGCTTCTGTTACGCCTATTGCACCTGCTGCACAAGCTGTTACCAAAATTGCCGGCACTTCCGTAGCAGTCTCAGGACCAACTGTAGAACCAGTTGTTCCTCCGCCTGCTAAGCCTGCACAACAGGAGTCACATAAGAAAGCCAAGCCCGCAGCGTCAAAGCCGGTACGACAAAAGTCCACGTCGACGGATCGGGTCTCAGCAAAGCCCAGTCACGCGCCGACATCGCATGTACAAGGCAAGAAGGATGACAGGGACGTGGACTTGATCGCTGCCTTGCTTTCCCACGTCGGCGTTGCGGGAAGTGATCGACGCGACCCCAACTCTGTACCCGCACGCAAGACGAATACGCTGAAACGCGAGGGCCTGTCCGGCTCTACGTTAAAAAAGAGCGGTGCACCGGATGCTGGCCGCGATGTCGTGCTGCAATCAGCGGGTGATACAACCGACACCCTCGTCAAGAGATGCCAGGCACTTGGTTTTTTCGAGGGGCAATTATGCCGCTTGCGGATATGTTCGGGCCATTGGGGAAAGGACGCCGCATGTCCGGTGAACAGCCTGGACCGGTCTGACTCGTAGATTCGGTTCCCTGTTGAAGGGTAAAGCGATGAACTGATTTGTCCTGTAGGACAAGATGCGAAAAGCGGTGTTTGCGACCCATGCTAGATGCCTGCAAGGACAATAACCTCAGGCACGTTGCGGTCGCTGCGCAGGCAACCGCAGTACAACCTCAAGTCCACCGGCTCGCAGATTTTCCAGTGTAAGGGTCCCTCCGTGCTGCTCGGCGATATTTTTGGCGATGGTCAAACCTATGCCAGTGCCGCCCGTCTCGCGTGACCTCGAATCTTCAAGGCGGTAGAAGGGCTCGAATACCTTTTCTTTCTCCGCCTCCGGAATGCCAGGCCCTTTGTCTCGGATACGGATCAGCGCAAAGCCGCCATCATATGCCATGTGCACATCGGCTTCATGCCCGTACTTGATCGCATTATCGATGAGGTTGGTCAGGCAGCGGCGTAACGCAATTGGGCGCGCCATCAGCGATGTATGGGTAGTGCCGCTGAACGACACGGACTGACCTGCATCAACCGCATCGGAGCACACACTGTCTACCAGCGAGTCGAGATCCATGCGTTGCATGCCTTCAGCCGAATCCATGCTGCGCGCCAGGTCGAGTCCTTCGCGGACCATAGCCTGCATCGCAGACAGGTCGTTGACGAGCTTGTCACGCAGTTCGGTGTCGTCGACCTTTTCCAGCCGCAAGCGCAAGCGCGTCAAGGGAGTCTGCAGATCGTGCGTGATCGCAGCCAGGATATGGGCGCGTTGCCGGATATGGCTGCGGATGCGGCTTTGCATGAGGTTGAATGCCGCAGCAGCTTGCCGCAGCTCGCGTGCACCACGAACCGGTAGCGGTTCGCGCTCGATGTTATTTCCCAAATCGGTGGCGGCCTGTGCCAGCTGCTTGAGCGGCCGCATGGCCATGCGCGCGACAAAGGCCGCGACGAGGCCGACTCCGAGGATAAAAAGCGAACCGTAAGTTGGAAGATCGAAGCGCGGGAAAAACGGTGGTGGGCGCGGCGGCAGAACGGAAATGTGCAGTCGGGTGCCATCGTTCAAGGTCACAAGCAGGGCTTCACAGCGTCCGCGCCCTTCCGGGCCGCCTCGTCGCGGCGCCTGTGGGGTCGGAGCACAATCGGTCGGATTTGCCGAGGTGGAAACGATGCGATAACTGTCGGGCAAGCGTTGATCGAGCAGCGAGGCAAGCGGCGACCGCGGTTCTGTTATCGGTTCAGAAGGCGCTGCAAACTGGGCGCGCATCCCAATCCCTGCCGCAGCGGAAAAGAAGGGCTCCCGCAGATGGGCGGGTACCGTCTCCAGCGACAAAACAAATTGTGCGACCCGTTCGACGGCGTGAAAGTCCCGAAATTGCCCGATCAGGCGTTGCCGCTCTCCCAGGGCCAGTCCGAACGAGACCGCTGCGCTCAGTAAAACGCCGACGAACAACATCAGGAACACGCGCGTGGTCATGGACTGAAACAGGCTTTTCATTCCTTGGCTACCTGGGTTGCGAGCACGTAGCCTTCGTTGCGGACGGTCTTGATGATTTGCGGCGAGCGCGCATCATCGCCCAATTTCTGACGCAGGCGGCTGATTTGCAGGTCGATGGAGCGATCGAAAGGATCGGCATCGCGCCCCTGTGTCAGATTGAGAAGCTGATCGCGGCTTAACACCCGGTTGGCGTGATCCAGAAAAATCTTCAGCAGGCGGTATTCGGCGCCGGAAAGCGCAACGACGACCCCCTCCGCGTTGATCAGATGGCGGGCGGTGAAGTCCATTGTCCAGCCGGCAAAACGCATCTGCTGTGGCGCATCGGCCTGCATATTGGGCGGCAAGGCTTGTGTCCTGCGCAAAACGCTGCGGATGCGTGCAAACAGCTCACGCGGTTCAAAAGGCTTGGGCAGGTAGTCGTCCGCGCCCATTTCCAGCCCGAGGATACGGTCAACCGGCTCGCCGCGTGCCGTCAGCATGATGACTGGAATGGCGGAGCGCGACCGCAGGTTGCGGCAGAGCGTCAGGCCGTCTTCACCGGGCAGATTGAGGTCGAGAACGATGAGGTCGACGCGATGATCTTCCAGCGCCTTGTGCATCGCCTTGCCATCACCGGCCGTCAATGTGCGGTAGCCGTTTTTTTCCAGATATTCGGCCAGCAAGGTGCTGATGTCGCGATCGTCGTCGACGATCAATATATAAGGAGGATTTTCCATGGGCTTGATTATGGCAATTTCCGTGAGCTGAATGTAGTCAAATTGTATCCTGCTGTTTCGCAGGAAGAGCGGGATACAGGCCGATACAAAGCGCCCGGCCGTGGTTACTTTCCGCTACAACACGCTGGCAAAGCGACAACGGCGCGATACATGCCTGCCGGAAGATGCAAACCGTGCGCAGTGCACGACAACCACTTCGGAAGGAAGAATCATGACCACATTTCGCAAAAGCCTGCTTGCTCTCTTGTTGACGACGGGCGTGGCCGCGGGCACATTCGCCGCCAGTGCGGAACAGCCTGGCTCCGGCCCGACGGGAGCCGGCCCGGCTCACGAGCATCGGCATTCGCCTGAACAGATGCGCGAACGGATGGCCAAACGCCAGGCCGCGCTGCACGACAAACTGAAACTCAATGCAAATCAGGAAACGGCATGGCAGACCTATATTTCCCGGATGAAGCCGGCGGAACGGCTTCAGCGTCCCGACCGGGCTGAAATGGAAAAATTGTCCGTCCCCGAGCGGATGGAAAAAATGCTTGGCATGATGAAGCAGCGCGAGCAGCGCATGACCGAGCGCCTGGCAGCAACCAAGGAATTTTATGCGGTGCTGTCGCCAGACCAGCAAAAGACCTTTAACGATGAGTTCAAGATGCATGGCGGTGGCCGTCGTCACGGCGGACCGCGTTAAACGCCTGCCGTCCTGTAGGTAGTAAGCAGGGGCGAAGCATTGCACGGGCTTCGCCTACCGGTTCTCCATGCGGTTAACTCGTTGTCATCACTGATAAATTCTCCTGTCCTGTGCTTTCTGGCATATCCAGTGCACGGTCGAGCTGTGCCGTGTTACCGATGACTTTGCCAGATTTGGTGAGACCCACAAGGTCTCACCCTTTTTGCACATGACGATTCTCGAAGCTCGCACGTCAATGTAGCTTGATACGCGGATTACGTATCCAGTTGATGGCGTCGGTCCAGGTCGAAAGCCAGGTTCTGAACACCCCATTGACAACAATCTGATGGTGTTTGTGCAGCCACCAGTACATCCACTTGGCGATATTGCCTTCAATGAAGACCGATCCCTTCGCGATGGCGCCCATCAGGCTGCCGATGGTGCTGTAGTTACCGAGCGAAACCAGAGAACCGTGATCGCGGTACTTGAATTCAAGTAGCGATTTACCCTGAAGCATGCGTACCAGGGATTTGCTGAGGGTATAGGCTTCCTGGTGTGCCGACTGCGCGCGGGGTGGCACTGTCGTCTTGCCGTCTTCCAGCGGACACGCAGCGCAATCTCCCATGGCAAAGATGGATGGATCACGGCTGGTCTGCAAGGTGCGTTGCACGACCAGTTGATTGATGCGATTGGTCTCCAGGCCGTCGAGGTTCTTCACGAAATCCGCTACCTTGATACCGGCTGCCCAGACCACGAGTCCGCTCGGAATGAACTTGCCGCTCGCCATTTTTACACCATCCTTCGAGACGTCGACCACACGCTCGTTGGTATGAATCTCGATATCGAGAGAACGCAATTCATTGCCGACCGCGACAGACAGCCGTTCCGGAAGAGCTTGGAGCAAGCGCGGCGCGGCATCGACAATCACAATTTTCAGATCTTTCTCAGGATCGAAGTTCGCCAGGCCATAACTGGAAATGATTTTTGCGGTCATGTGCAACTCGGCAGAAAGCTCGACACCGGTTGCACCGCCGCCGATGATGGTCACAGTAAAGCGCCCTTGGCCGGGTGCACGCGCTTTTGCCTGTGCACGCAGGCATGCATTGACAAGCTGTTGATGGAAACGCTCCGCTGCATCCGGCGAGTCGAGCATGATGGCGTGTTCCCGTGCACCTGGCGTGCCGAAGTCATTCGTCTGGCTACCCACCGCCAGCACCAGCGTGTCATAGGGAATAGCCTGGCGGGGAAGAATTTCTTCGCCGTTTTCGTCATAAGTCGGGGCGACGTAAATTTCTTTCAGTGAACGGTTCAGGCCATCCATACGGCCGAGGCGGAACGTGAAATGATAGTCGCGTGCCAGCGCGAGGTACTCAAGTTCATCGGCATGACTATCCAATGTGCCAGCCGCAACCTGATGCAACAACGGTTTCCACAGGTGCGTGCGTTCGACATCGACCAGGGTGATGATTGCCTTCTTGTGCCTCCCGAGTTTTTTTCCGAGGCGAACCGCGAGTTCCAGTCCGCCGGCTCCGCCACCTACAATGGTGATACGGTGTGGGCTCGTACTTGCTCCTGCTGCCTGAGTCAAACTTTTCTCCTTGGAAAATGGGCTCGTCATATTCTTAATTAATATGGGGATGACGTGCCGCCACCACAACACAGCACTTTATTACGAAAGTGACACTGTTCCCGGTATTCGGTTCGTTATGTTGATGTGCCTGCTATTGGGAGGAGCTTCGCTTTAGATCAGCGAATGCCTGTCAGTACGAACGAGGGCGATATGCAAGTCTGCAATAATTGACTGAGATCAAACAAATCGTATTTCTCGTTTGCTACATTCGCACGTCGCTCAATAAGAGAAAGCACGCCGTGCAGCACAACATCCTGAAACCATTTCCAATCAAGGGTAAAAACCTGTTGCCTATCGTTCAAGGGGGGATGGGCGTTGGCGTGTCGGCGCACCGTCTCGCAGGCAGCGTTGCCAAGCTTGGCGCGGTCGGGACCATATCCAGTGTCGACCTGCGCCGGCATCATCCCGACCTCATGGCGCAGACGGCAAAGTCGCGCGACAAGGCGCTGATCGATAGAGTCAACCTTATAGCGCTTGACCGCGAAATCGCCGCTGCCAATCGCATCGCGGGCGGCAAGGGTGTAGTAGGTGTCAATATCATGCGTGCCGTAGCTGAGTACGCCGCCTATGTGCGACAGGCCTGTGAAAGCGGTGCCGGTGCCATCGTCGTTGGCGCGGGGCTGCCGCTCGATCTGCCGGAACTCACAACTGACTACCCGGATGTTGCCTTGATCCCCATTCTGTCGGACGCGCGCGGCATTGCGCTGGTCCTGAAGAAGTGGATGCGGAAAAACCGCCTGCCGGATGCCATCGTCATTGAAAATCCGCGCCGCGCGGCGGGCCACCTTGGCGCTGCCCGACTCGAAGATGTCGACCAGCCGCATTTTGATTTCCCGGTAGTGCTGGAAGGTACATTTAACGTGTTCCGTGAGCTAGGCATCGAAAGCGAACGTATTCCCCTGATCGCAGCAGGCGGCGTAAATTCACATGAGCAGTTGCGTGACTTGCTCGCCCTAGGTGCAAGTGCGGTACAGCTTGGCACCGCATTCGCCGTGACCGAAGAAGGTGACGCGCATATCAATTTCAAAAAGGTTCTTGCCGAAGCCAAGCCGGAAGACATCGTTACATTCATGAGCGTCGCCGGTCTTCCCGCGCGCGGAGTGCGCACACCGTGGCTCGTGAATTATCTGGAGAAGGAGGAAAAGCTGCAGCGCAAGGCCGGGCCGAAAGAATGCACAGTCGGATTCGATTGTCTGCACCAATGCGGACTGAGGGATGGCATTGCCAAGGCGGGACAATTCTGCATCGATACGCGACTGGCATTCGCTCTTCAGGGAGACGTGAAGCGCGGTTTGTTCTTCCGTGGCGCCGAACCGCTCCCATTCGGTAGCGAGATCAGACCGGTGCGAGAACTGATCGAGTTCCTCATGACCGGCAAGCGTCCCGGACCGATCTCTCAACATGCGAGCGGTGTAATGCCGCCGCTTGCTGCCCCATAGGCGCGTCAAGCTCCCGGCGCATGCTTAGCCGCCAGCTGGCCGGTACAGGTTTCTTGTCAAAACGAGAAGCGTCATACCGGCGGTACCCAAGGAGAAGGCGTCGTTATCAAGTCTTCGACAAAGCATATTGGTACCCCACTCTTGACGAACCGATATCGCTCGCAGTCACAATGTTTTCCAATCCGGGCCATTTTGACTTGGATCAAGGTTGCAAACCGGCTCCGACTCGTACACTTCGCAGCAGTTGATAGCGTCCCGCTGGTGGGGCGCGTGAGCCGGAGTCCGACATGGCAGTTCCCGCCACAGCATTATCCTTTGCCCCCAACGTCCAGTTCGATGCAGCGCTGATCCGCAAGCTCAGCCGGCAGGGACCACGTTACACTTCTTACCCGACCGCTGACCGCTTCACCGACGGTTTTGGCATGGGCGACTATATGCAGGCGGTCAACAGCGTGCGCGCCATGGGTGCGCGGAATCCTCTGTCGCTCTACCTGCATATCCCATTCTGCGACAAGCTTTGCTACTACTGCGCCTGCAACAAGATCATCACTAAAAACCGTAGCAAGGCCGAGGTCTACCTGACCTATCTGAAGCGCGAAATCGACATGCAGGGAAAGCTTGCCGGCGACCTCAATATCGTGACGCAATTGCATTTCGGCGGCGGTACGCCGACCTACCTGTCAGATGAACAAATGGGCGACCTGCTGGCGCACATGCGCCGCTGGTTCCGTTTCGCTACCGATGATGCCGGTGAATATTCGATCGAAATCGATCCCCGCACCGTAACACCCGAGCGCATTCGTACGCTGCGGACGCAGGGCTTCAATCGCATCAGCTTTGGCGTACAGGATTTCGATCCGGACGTGCAGAAGGCGGTTAATCGCATTCAACCGGAAGAGACGACACTGGCCGTAATGGATGCCGCGCGGGAGGCCGGATTTCGCTCGATCAGTATTGATCTCATCTATGGCTTGCCAAAGCAAAATCTGATGACGATGGACCGGACGCTGACCAAGGTCATTGCTGCCGATCCTGATCGCATTTCGATCTACAACTACGCGCACATGCCGGCATTGTTCAAGCCGCAACGCCGCATAGCGGAAGACGAGCTGCCGAGCGCCGAAACCAAGCTCGACATGCTGTCCCTGTGCATCAAGCGCTTGACCGCCGCAGGTTATGTCTATATCGGCATGGATCATTTTGCCAAGCCGAACGACGATCTTGCGGTCGCACAGCGGCAGGGAAGGCTGCACCGCAATTTCCAGGGTTATTCCACGCATGCCGAAGCGGAAATGATTTCTTGCGGCGTGTCGGCCATCAGCGCGGTTGGCTCAACCTATAGCCAGAATGAAAAAACGCTCGACGCCTATTACGAGCGTATCGAGCAGGGCGAATTGCCGATTGCACGTGGCACCAAGTTGAATGTGGATGATTTACTCCGCCGCATCATCATCCAGATGCTGATGTGCAATTTCGAATTGTCGATTGCCTCACTTGAAGTCGCTTACCCGATCACCTTTGCAAACTACTTTGCAAAAGAGTTTGAGCAGTTGCGCGCCATGGAACAGGACGGCCTGCTGACGCTCGATCCGGAATGGCTGACCGTCAGTCCGAAGGGGCGATTACTCATCCGTAACATCTGCATGGTATTCGACCGCTACCTCGGTGAAAAGCAGGAGGTCAAGACTGAACGCCTGCGTTATTCGAAAACCATTTGATATCCGGTATCGAACCGTTGAGATTGCTTCAAACCTGTTCACAGTTGGTGAAAACTTGTCCCTGATTCCATTCTTACTTGTTGGCTTGCTTGGTAGTGTGCATTGCGTCGGCATGTGCGGCGGAATTGTCAGCGCATTTTCGGTGACCTCGCGTCGTCGCGTAATCCCCATTGCACCGATGGCCGCTGCGCAGATGGCAATGCCGCAATCCGCGGAGTTCACTGATGCGATGCGCGTGACTGCCTATAATGCCGGTCGTCTCACAAGCTATGCAACAGCCGGTGCGATCGCTGGTGGACTCGCACAAGGCCTGTCCGCCTTATCGTTCATGTCATCCCTGCAGGCGATCCTTTACCTTCTTGCAAACCTGATGCTGGTCGCACTGGGGCTGTACCTGATGGATGCATGGCAGGGATTGACACGGCTAGAGGCGGCAGGCCGCGGCGTGTGGAGCCGGGTGCAGCCGCTCACCAAACGCTTGTTGCCCGCAGATAGCTTTGGCAAGGCGTTTGCCTTGGGCAGCCTCTGGGGTTGGGTGCCTTGCGGCATGGTCTATAGCGTCCTGATGAGTGCGATGCTTGCCGGATCGGCACTGCAAGGGGCTGCAGTGATGTTTGCATTTGGCACCGGCACGCTGCCCGCACTAATGGCGATGGGCTTGTTCGGGGTGCAGCTGCAACGGGTGTTGCATCACCGTCACGTACGTTTGGCTAGTGGGATCGTCGTGCTGTTGTTTGGCATTCTCGGTCTGTATCGTGCTGTACACGGTATGACGCCGGCATGGCTGGAGATAATCTGCGTGACGCCTGCCAGCCCCTCATTTCATTGGGGGCACTGATGGGTACTTTAATTAACAGCGAATATAAAGACGACTCGTCCTGCTTTCACTGCGGCTTGCCCGTTCCGCGAGGCGCGACGTGGTCGGTGCGCATTGCCGACGCAGAGCGAGCTATGTGCTGCCCAGGTTGCGAAGCGGTGGCCAGGACTATTGTGGACAGTGGTTTGTCCGATTACTACCTGAATCGCGACGGCTACTCGGCCAACGGCGGTACGGCGTCCTTGGTGCCCGACGAGCTGCGCCTTTACGACACGCAGGAAGCATTGCAGCAGTTCGCAAGCCGGTCAGACGACCCGGATTGCCGCGATGCGGTGCTGTGCGTTGAGGGGATACGCTGCGCCGCCTGCGTCTGGATGATAGAGCGTCGGCTTTCTACAGTTGCCGGCATCGTCAGTTACAACCTGAATGTTGTCACTGGCAAGCTGCATTTGCGCTGGAAAGAATCCGTCGCCAAACCCAGTGCCATCCTCACCGCGATACGTGAAGTCGGGTACCTTGCTTATCCTTTTGATGCAGCGGTCCATGGTCAGCAATTACAGCGTGAAGGAAAAACGCTGTTCCGCCAGTTGTTTATTGCCGGCTTGTCGATGATGCAAGTCATGATGTATGCGGTCCCGGTGTACGTGGCGACCGATGGCACGCTTGAAGCCGACATGGAAGCGCTGATGCGTTGGGCCAGCCTGCTATTGACGATTCCCGCTGTGGTTTACTCAGCCCAGCCGTTCTTCCGCGGCGCATGGCGCAATCTGAAAAACCGGATGCTGGGCATGGATGTCCCGGTAGCCTTGGGTATCGGCGCTGCCTTTATCGGCAGTGTAGTCGCGACCGTGACCGACAAGGGCGATGTGTATTTCGACTCGGTAACGATGTTCATCTTCTTGTTGCTGTGCAGTCGATATCTTGAATTTATTGCACGACGCAAAGCCAGCTCCGCGCTGGATACCTTGCAGAATGCCTTGCCGGCATCGGCGTCGCGCATCGCTGGATATCCTCAGGACCGCCACGAAGAAGTGGTTCCCGCCGCACGCCTGGCTGAAGGCGATGTACTGATCGTGAAGCCCGGCGAAGCCATTCCTGCCGACTGCGTCGTAATTGAGGGGCGTTCCGAAATCGACCTGTCATTGCTGAGCGGCGAAAGCAAGCCGCAATCGCGTGGTCCGGGCGACGAAATTGAAGGCGGGGCGGTCAATGCGACGCAGGCTCTTGTCGTTCGTGTTACTAGGGTAGCAGTGGACAGCACCTTGTCGCGCCTGCTTAAGCTGATCGAAAGCGCAGGACAGGCGAAGCCCACCTTATCCGTATGGGCGGACAAGGTCGCGACGTGGTTTGTTGCCACGCTGCTGCTCTTTGCCATTGCCGTGTTCTGTACCTGGCAATGGGTCAATCCGACGCATGCCTGGCCGATTGCCATTGCGGTGCTTGTGGTGTCCTGTCCTTGCGCACTGTCGCTCGCGACGCCGAGCGCACTGGCCGCCGCTACCGACCGCTTGTTGCGCCAGGGCGTGCTCGTCTTGCAATCCCATGTGCTGGAAACCTTGCACAGGACGACCCATATTGTTTTTGACAAGACTGGCACACTGACAACCGGCACGCCCTCGGTGCGTGACGTGCGCGTGCTCGGTGCTTCCAGCCGGGTCGAATGCCTGCGCATCGCCGCTGCGCTGGAAGCCGGCAGCGCGCATCCGCTTGCGCATGCCTTGATCGAAGCCGCCAATCGCGAGACCAGCGGACTGATCGGGTCAGTCGCTATCGTCACCAGCGATGTCGATAGCGTTGCCGGCAAAGGGATCGAAGCGATCATCGACGGGCACCGGTACCGGGTGGGCTCCGCTTCCTTCGTGGAAGAGTTGAGCGGCCAGGCGTCGGCAGCGGTGCAGGCAAGTCAATTTACCGCCGTCTATCTGGGCGGCGAACAGGGATGGCTCGCCCGTTTTGAACTGGCCGATCGCATTCGTGATGATGCTGCCGATGTCATCCGTCACTTCCAGGCATTGGGCAAGCAGGTCATCCTGTTAAGCGGGGACGAGCAGGAAGTGACATCGGCAGTTGCCCGCGAACTGGGTATTGTTGGCGCTCATGGCCAATGTCTTCCGGCCGAAAAGCTGGCATTTGTGCAACGCCTGCAGGAGCAAGGCAACATCGTTGCCATGGTTGGGGACGGCATCAACGACGCGGCGGTGCTGCGTGCTGCCGATGTATCGTTCGCCATGGGGAGCGGTGCCGCGCTTGCGCAGACGCATGCCGACGCGGTGCTGCTCCATGGACGACTTGACGCGGTAGCGGACGCCATGCGCGCCGCTACGCAAACCATGGCGGTGACCCGGCAGAACCTTGCCTGGGCGAGTTTGTACAACCTTGTCGCTATTCCTGCAGCCGCCGTCGGCCTGCTCAATCCATGGCTGTCCGGCATCGGCATGTCGCTGAGTTCGGCAGTGGTGGTGATCAATGCCCTGCGCTTGCGAAGAATACCCAAGGCGGCCCCCAAAGCAGGACACCTGCCAGTTCAGGAAGCGCTGCTTCCTCCCATCGTCAGGAATGCATAGAAAGAATTATCATGGAAGCCCTCTATCTCCTCGTTCCCATGAGTGTGCTGGTTGTGTTCTTTACTATCTGGCTATTCTTCAATGCTTCGGATGGCGGACAATTTGATGATCTCGTCGGTCCCGCCATGCGTATTCTGCAAGACGACGATAGTGCTGATGCGGCGGAGGTGAAGCCTGTTGCGGAGAAGGAAGTGCGACGTCCGTCATGAGTGTGCGTACGTCGTGAGTGTCATGACGGTGTTGCGGTATTGAGTGATTGTTCTGTTGCGGTTGGTAGGACTGGTACTTTCCTATGGCACATGCCTGAGCATGGCGCCAGATAAAATCGATGGCATCTTAAATTGCGGCTTCCGGTTCCCTCCCTCTTTTAGGGGGAGGGTTAGGGTGGGGGTGTGTAGGTCGAGCAAGCGCCTGCTTGTGCATCACCGCTTTACCCCCATCCCAACCTTCCCCCTAAAAGGAGGAAGGGGCCGGCCAGTGATGCGCTACGGCCTCTGGTAGTCCATCTGATCGCTCCGATACGCCGACTCCTAATGTGGCTTCCGAATAGAAAAACCATCTTGTACTCGGGTTCTTCAAGTTCGCCCTCTTGTAAGGCGGAAAACGCATTCATTACACGTTTCACTACGTCCCATGCAAAGAGAAACGCAGCGCATCGACCGAAGTCGATGACATCAATGCATGTACTTCCCGCATGCGAAACAGCCCAACAATTTACTAATGCATAAGCACACTGCAGTCTTCCTGCAACTGTTTTTCACTCCCTCTGCAGCACTCGGACGAATTTGACTCAGGTCAAGGTTTTTAGAGGTTCGAACTCGTACTCTCCACCCATCGTGTTAGCAAAACCTGGAGATCGTACGTGGATACATCGCTCAACTATAACTACAAGGTCGTGAAGCAATTCGCGATCGCGACTGTAGTATGGGGCGTGGTCGGTATGCTGGTCGGCGTGTTCATCGCCGCACAGCTCGCCTGGCCCGCCCTGAATTTCGACATCGCATGGCTGTCCTATGGTCGCTTGCGCCCCCTGCATACCAATGCGGTGATCTTTGCATTCGGTGGTTGCGCATTGTTTGCAACTTCTTACTACGTGGTTCAGCGTACCTCGCAGGTTCGCCTGTTCTCCGATGGCCTTGCCGCCTTTACCTTTTGGGGCTGGCAGGCTGTTATCGTGGCCGCCACCATTACACTGCCGCTGGGTATGACCTCCGGCAAGGAGTATGCCGAACTCGAATGGCTGATCGACATCCTGATCACATTGGTATGGGTATCGTATGCGGTGGTGTTCTTCGGCACGCTGGTCAAGCGTAAGGTCGCCCATATCTACGTTGCAAACTGGTTCTTCGGCGGCTTTATCCTGGCTGTCGCCTTGCTGCATCTGGTCAACAGCGCAGCAATACCGGTTTCGGCAACCAAGTCCTATTCGGCCTACGCTGGTGTGCAGGATGCGATGATCCAGTGGTGGTACGGTCACAATGCGGTCGGCTTCTTCCTGACAGCGGGCTTCCTTGGCATGATGTATTACTTCATCCCCAAGCAGGCTGACAAGCCGGTGTACTCGTACCGCTTGTCCATCGTGCACTTCTGGGCACTGATCTTTACCTACATGTGGGCAGGCCCGCACCATCTGCACTACACCGCATTGCCTGACTGGACGCAGTCGATAGGTATGGTGTTCTCGCTGATCCTGCTGGCGCCGTCGTGGGGCGGCATGATCAACGGCGTGATGACATTGTCTGGCGCCTGGGACAAGCTGCGCTCCGATCCTATCCTCAAGTTCCTGATCGTATCGCTGTCGTTCTACGGCATGTCGACCTTCGAAGGCCCGATGATGTCGATCAAGACCGTCAACGCGCTGTCGCATTACACCGACTGGACCGTTGGCCACGTCCATGCCGGTGCGCTTGGCTGGGTTGGATTTATCACCATGGGTTCGATCTACTACCTGCTGCCGCGTTTGTCCGGCAAGACCGAGATGTGGAGCGTACGGTTGATCGACGTGCATTTCTGGATGGCGACCATCGGTATCGTCCTGTACATCGCCTCGATGTGGATTGCCGGCGTGATGCAGGGCTTGATGTGGCGCGCGGTCAATGCCGACGGAACCCTCACTTATACGTTCGTTGAGTCGGTCAAGGCAACCTATCCCTACTACGTCATTCGTTTCAGCGGCGGCCTGCTGTACCTCGGCGGCATGATTCTCATGGCGTACAACACGTTCATGACTGTGCGCGATGGCAAGGAAGTCTCCGCACGTATCCCTTCAATTGCGCCGGCACATGCCTGAATCAGGAGCAGTAATGAAAAAGTTTTCACATGAAATGATCGAGAAGAACCCGTGGCTGTTGATTGCGCTGGTGGTTCTCGTGGTCAGCGTCGGCGGTCTGGTCGAGATCGTGCCGCTGTTCTTCCAGAAATCAACGACCGAGCCGCTCGCCGGATTGAAGCCTTATTCGGCATTGCGTCTGGTGGGTCGCGATGTGTATGTGCGTGAAGGTTGCTACAACTGCCACTCGCAGATGATCCGTCCATTCCGCGCCGAGACCGAGCGTTATGGTCACTATTCGGTCGCTTCGGAGTTTGTGTATGACCGTCCGTTCCAGTGGGGCTCGAAGCGTACCGGTCCGGACCTGGCACGCGTTGGTGGTCGTTACAGCGACGAATGGCACCGTACTCACCTGAACAACCCGCGTGATGTCGTTCCCGAGTCGAACATGCCGGCCTATCCATGGCTGGCAACCGCCAAGGTTGACCCGTTGTCCGTCGCGCCAAAGATGCAGGCGTTGCGCAAACTGGGTCACCCCTATAGCGATGAAGAAATTGCGAATGCAGCCAAGGAAGTGGAAGGCAAGACTGAACAGGATGCGCTGGTCGCCTATCTGCAAGGCATGGGCATTCAGATCAAGGCAAAGAGGTAATCATGACGTTCGAACAGTTTATTTTTGATGCGCGCAGCGTGGTGACGGTACTGAGCTTCCTTACCTTCGCAGGTATCGTCTGGTGGACCTATATCGCGCATCGCCGCACCGATTTTGATGCGGCTGCCAATCTGCCGTTCGCTGACGAACCGGCTATCGATACAGCAGGGGAAAAACATGTCTGACTTTACCAATGAATTCTGGAGCGGCTACGTCGCCGTTCTGACGATACTGGGAATTGCGGGATGCGCAATCCTGCTGTGGGTGCAGTCCAGGGTGAAGATTATCGTGCCGGAAGGCGAATCGGCCAAATCTACCGGCCATAGCTGGGACGAGGGTCTTACCGAACTCAACAACCCGATGCCGCGTTGGTGGATGTGGCTGTTCTACATCACTATCGTGTTCAGTATCGGTTATCTGGTGCTGTATCCCGGCCTCGGTTCGTTCAAGGGCAAGCTGGGCTGGGAGTCGACTGGTGAGTATCAGGCGGAACTGGCCAAGGCGGACAAGGACTATGGCCCGATCTTTGAAAAGTATCTGCACCAGGACCTGAAGGTGGTTGCGGCTGACCCGCAAGCCCATGCGATCGGCGAGCGCCTGTTCATGACCTACTGCGCGCAGTGCCATGGTTCCGATGCCCGCGGCAACAAGGGTTATCCCAATCTGACCGACAAGGACTGGTTGTATGGCGGTGAGCCTGACATCATCAAGACGACCATCCTGAACGGCCGTAACGGCATGATGCCTTCCATGGCCGCTGCTTTGGGTTCGGACAAGGATGTCGAGAATGTCGCCCACTACGTACTTAGCCTGTCCGGCTCGACTTCGGACCCGATCAAGGTTGCTTTCGGCAAGGACAAGTTCGCGGCCTGCGCAGCATGCCACGGTGCGAGTGGCAAGGGTAACCCGGCGCTCGGCGCACCAAACCTGAGCGACAAGATCTGGCTGTACGGCGGCAGTGCGGACACCATCATGGAAACCATCCGCAAGGGCCGCAGCAACACCATGCCTGCATTCCATGACTTCCTGGGTGAAGGCAAAGTCCATGTATTGGCTGCCTACGTCTGGGGCCTGTCCAACGACAAGGCGCTGGTCGCCGAGAAGTAAAGTCTGGTAATCCGATGTTCACGGCCGGGCAGCCATCAGGCATCCCGGCCACATCAAGCAAAGAGTGAAATAATGAGCGAACCTGCTGTCAAGGTTTCTGTCGTCACCATGTACCAGGCACGCCAGGAAATCTATCCGCGCGAAGCGAAAGGCTGGTACGCGAACTGGCGCTGGCTTTGTGTGTGGCTCACCCAACTCGTCTTCTACGGTTTGCCATGGATGTCATGGAACGACCGTCAGGCGGTACTGTTTGATCTGGTATCGCGCAAGTTTTACCTGTTCGGCATCGTACTGTGGCCACAGGACTTTATTTATCTCGCGCTGCTACTGATCGTCTGCGCTTATTCCCTGTTTTTGTTCACGGCGATTGCCGGCCGACTCTGGTGCGGCTATGCCTGTCCGCAAACGGTCTACACGGAAATCTTCATGTGGATCGAGCGCAAGATCGAAGGCAGCCGTAGCGCACGCATGCGCCTTGACCGCCAGCCCATGAGCGTCGACAAGTTCGTGCGCAAGTCATCCAAGCATCTGGCATGGGCTGCGGTCGCACTGTGGACCGGATTTACCTTCGTCGGGTATTTCACCCCTATCCATACGCTGGCCGGTAAAGTCGCCAACCTGGGGCTCGGCCCGTGGGAATGGTTCTGGATACTGTTCTACGCATTTGCCACTTATGGCAATGCCGGCTGGATGCGCGAGCAGGTGTGCAAATACATGTGTCCGTATGCACGTTTCCAGAGCTCGATGTTCGACAAGGATACGCTGACCGTTACCTATGACGCCAAGCGCGGCGAGCCACGCGGCGCCAGAACACGCAAGGCCGACGCGTCGGCCCTGGGGTCCTGCATCGACTGCTCGATGTGTGTACAGGTTTGCCCGACCGGCATCGATATCCGCGATGGCCTGCAATCCGACTGCATCGGCTGTGCGGCATGTATCGACGCATGCGATTCGGTGATGGACAAGATTGGCGCGCCGCGCGGCCTGGTGCGTTACTCCACCGAGAATGCAATGGAAAAGGGATTGAGCGCCAGAGACATTCGCAGGCGTGCGATGCGTCCGCGCATATTGATTTATAGCGCAATCCTTGCCCTGATCGTGCTGTCATCGTTCGGCTCCCTGCTCGGACGCACCCCGGTGAAGATGGACGTGATCCGCGACCGTGGTGCAATGGGACGTGAGGTAGAAGAGGGTATTATTGAAAACGTCTATCGCCTGCAAATCATGAACACCGATGAGCAGCCGCATCGCTTCCGCATTTCGGTTGCCGGTATCGATGGCATTGCACTGGCCACACCTGTGATGGTCGAACTGGAAGGGACTGCTTCGCGTGGTGTACCTGTCAGGGTGCGCGTGCCGCACGGCAAAGGTGAAAAAGGCTCGAACAAGATTCAGTTCGAGCTGGTTGCAGTCGATGACGAACGGTTGCAGGTTACAGAGAAAGCGGTCTTTTTCGTACCCCGCTAAGTACGGTTAAGCAGCCCAAGACGCAGTTAAAGAAGGAGCAGAAAATGTGTACCAATATTCGATCCGGAACGGCACCGACCTCGGCTAGGCCATGGTACATGCACCGTTGGCCTTGGCTCATCATGCTGGGCCCGGCGATCGTGGTGGTAGCAGGAATACACACCACATGGGTGGCCTTCACCCAGCAGGATGCACTGGTGGTCGACGACTATTACAAGGAAGGCAAGGTCATCAACCAGGACTTGACCCGTGATCGGATCGCTGCGGATATGCGCTTGCAGGCCGGCTTGCGCTATGACCCGGCTGCAGGCATGCTTTCGGGAACGGTGAATGGACTCGGAGATGCAGCGACTGGCAAATTGACCATCAAGCTGGTGCATTCGACCCAGCCGGAAAAGGACATCCACCTGCAGGCGAGTCCTGACCGCGATGGAGCTTTCCAGGTTGCCCTGCCGATGCTCGATATGGCACGCTGGCAGGTATTGATCGAAAGCGAGCGCCGCGACTGGCGCTTGCATCAGGTCTGGGATTACCCGAAGCAGCGCTCGGTGAGCATTACCGCCGACGCTATCAGGTAAGCCGAGCAGGCATGCCTTCATTCCCGGATTTACGAAAGAATTCCCGAATCCGGGAATCGATGGCATGGCAGGATAGGGTAACCCCAACGAAAAACAGCGGCGGTACAACGAAAGCGCGTTAAAGGATTAGCGCGTTAGACGGGATGGAGGATGCCGAAATGGCAAGATTGATTATGGTTGTGTTGTGGCCGTCATTTCTGGTTGCCATTGTGGCCGAGGGATTCTTGTTTTCCCTGTTCGACCCGCATGACCTTGCCTTGGTCGGGAACCATATCGAGGTAAATCCCCTGGCGGTGTACACCATTGGATTCTTCAGTATCTGGGCATTTTGTTCGCTGGCGAGCATGCTGACCTGCTATCTGCTGGCGGTTCCCAACGATAAAAAGATACCGTTTTAGATAACGAATCCCCAGCGCTTCGCAAGATAGAAATATCCGTAGGGGGCTCCCGATTCAGAGCAGGAGCCGCTCAGGCGCAGGTTTTGGTACCAGCGGCAACTTCCTTCAGCGTGGCGGGATCAACCAGTTCCACTTTGCGATTGCTGACCTTGATCCAGCCGCGTTTCTTGAATTTTGACAAGAGGCGGCTGATGCTTTCGATGGTCAGGCCAAGGTAATTGCCGATCTCTTCACGCGTCATGCGCAACTGGAAGTCGGTGGACGAATAACCACGCACCGAGTAACGGGATGAAAGATTAGTGAGGAAGGCGGCAAAACGCTGTTCCGCACGCATGTTGCCCAGCAGGAGCATGACACTTTGTTCACGTGTGATTTCCTGACTCATCATGCGATGGAAGTGGCGCAGCAGGACGGGCATGTCACCAAACAGGCTTTCCAGGCGCGAGAACGGGATCTCGCAGACTTCGCTGTCTTCCAGCGCGATCGCGTCGCAATGATGGCGGTCGGTACTGATTGCATCCATGCCGAGCAGTTCGCCGGCCATCTGGAAGCCAGTCACCTGCTGATCGCCGCTGGGATTGACCTGATGGGTCTTGAAATGGCCCAGGCGGATTGCGTACAGGTTAGTGAAGGAATCGCCTACGCGATACAAATGCGTATCGCGCGCCACCTTGCGGCGACGGCCGATGATCTGGTCCAGCTTGTCCATGTCATCTTCCTTGAGGCCGGTGGGCAGGCAGATCTGATGCATGCTGCAAGCCGAGCAGCGGGTGCTGATGGCGGCGCGGCTGGATGTTGTCGAAGGTGCTTGGGCGATGGCGATGTTCATGGTGGCAGACCTATAGTCCTGATTAGCAGTTGCAACCCCTAATGCAAGCGCTGTGCCATCTAGGGCTGCCACCCTGTTTTCCAAGCTGATATTTGCCGCAAACCCGCTTGTGGCTTCGTGAATTGCCTTATGTAGATGATTTCATCCTCGGCCTGCGCGACCTGGGGCGATTCCCGAATGCGGGAACAGGTAGCCGCCCCAGCTTATCGTTCCTTCAGCGTCCCTTCAGATTCAGAAAGATATTGGCTGCAAACGCAATGATTCCCGCAGCAGCAAGTATTTCCGAAATGGCAAGCACCGGAATCACCGACCGGCTGCCGGTGACCACGAGGGCAAGCGATACGGCCATGACCGGCAAGGACACGTTCGCCAGCCAGAAATGCACCCGCGCCAGCTTGCTCAATCCCGCGCTTGGAAATACGCTGTAGATCAGGCCCGCCAATGCCATCGTGGCCCAGCCAAGCAGGTTGACATGGGCGTGCACCGGACGCATGGTGAAGTCTTCGCTTGCGCCCATCATGATGCCCATTCCGACACCAATGATCAGGTAGATCACGGCAAGTTTGAGCCAGATGACACCGACCGGCGAAAACGATGTCGTCGACGGGGTAACAGAAGAAGCAGCGGAAGTGGTTTGCATGATGGTCTCTCGTATCAGGTGGTGGGGGTAAGGGCTTCGGCTTCAAGCTGGATGGAACGCAGGGCGATTTTTCCCATGAGCTTCGATACGCTGGCAATGACGGCGTCCTGTTGCGGCATAAATGCCTGCTCAAGCATGTAGCTGGACGGCGCGGGCGTATCCGGTCCGGTCAGGCGAAGCACCGGAGCCTTTAATGCGTCGAAGGCATGTTCGGTAATGATGGCGCTGATTTCCGCGCCGACACCGCACATGCGGCTGGCTTCATGCACGATCAGCACACGTCCGGTCTTGCGGGCCGAACGCAGGATGGCGTCCTCATCCAGCGGCTTGAGCGAACGGAGGTCGATGACCTCGGCGGACACGCCTTGCGCCGCAAGTTGTTCGGCAGCCTGCAGGCAGGTATTGACCATCTTTGCGTAGGAAATGATGGTCACGTCGTTTCCCTCGCGTGCCACCGCAGCCTTGCCCAGCGGGACCAGCTGTTCGCCTTCGATCACTTCGCCGGACGCATAGCCGAGTGCCATGTCGACAAAGAAGAGAACCGGATTATCGTCCCGAATGGCTGACTTGAGCAGGCCCTTGAAGTCGGCTGCGTTCGACGGCATGACGACCTTCAGCCCCGGGCTGTGCACAAACCATGCTTCCAGGTTGTGGTTGTGCTGCGCACCGACGGTCCAGCCGCAGCCGGTCATTGCGATCACGACCATCGGAAACGCGAACTGGCCGCCCGACATATAACGCAGTTTGCCTGCGCTGTTGACGATCTCATCCATCGCAAAGCAGAGAAAGGGCGCGAACAGCAGGTCAACCACGGGGCGCAGGCCGGTCGCCGCAGCACCAGCCGCGGTGCCGGCGATGATGCCTTCGGCGAGTGGCGTATTACGCACGCGCAGCTTGCCGAATTCATCGACCAGGTCCCGGCGCTTGGTGGCGACTCCTTCGCCGAACATGAGTACGCGCGGGTCGCGCCGCATTTCTTCGGCCAGCGCCTGACCGATGGCTTCATTGACAGTAATCTGGGGCATCTCTTACTCCTTACGCGTAAACATCGGTCGTCAGTTCTGACGCATCCGGAAATGGCGAATTTTGTGCAAATGCCGCGGCTTGCTCTATCGCCGCTGCAACGCGTGCTTCGATCTGCGCAATGCCGGCTGTGCCGATTTCGCCGCGTGCCAGCAGGCGCTGCTGCAGTTGGGTGATGGGATCCCTGGTGCGCCAGTGCGCAATTTCCGCTGGATCGACATAGGCCTGATCATCCGGCTCGAAGTGACCGCGCAAGCGGTAGGTATAGGTTTCAAGCAGGAAGGGCTTGCCCGTTTGATGAATGCGTGTAATCGCTTCCTGCGTCGCCTGGTACACCGCTTCGACGTCATTGCCGTCGACGGTGCGGCTCTCCATGCCATAAGCCTTGGCCCACTCGCTCACATGATCGCCGACCATGGTTTCCGTGCGATGAACGTAGGCTTGCCACTGATTGTTTTCACAGACATAAAGAATGGGCAGGTTCCATACCGTCGCCAGGTTCAGTGACTCATGAAAGATGCCTTCGCAGGCCGCGCCATCGCCAAAGAAGCAAGCCACGACGCCGCTTTCCTTCAACATGACTTTCGACAGTGCGACACCGGTTGCCAGTGACAGCTCGCCGCCGACGATGGTCGATGTGAGCAGCACGCCGAGTTCCTTCGCCGAGATATGCAGCGAACCGCTCTTGCCCTTGCAATAGCCGGTGCTGCGTCCCATCACTTCGGCCAGCATGCGCCCGGCATCCGCACCGCGTGCCAGCAAGTGGCCGGCACTACGATGGTTGGTCAGGATACGATCGTCTTCGCCCAGTGCGCGCACGACGCCGACTGCCGACGCTTCCTGTCCGACCGAGGTGCATGTGCCCGCGCCGCCGCCAGCCGCCTGCATGACATTGACTTTGTCTTCATAGGCCCGGATAAGCATCATGCATTCCAGCATGGATACGGGGCCGCCGTCCTTGGTGATCTTGCTCATGTTTGTCCTTCCGTGTTTATCCGACATTCGGAATGAGGACGAAGTCTACTGCGGAGCGGGGCTCAGAAGATCATGCCGGCAGGGGCTTAAGATATTTTTAAGGTTTATTGAATGAAGTTTTAAGATTCCGCGGCCCATTTATAGCTTGGAGGCATTTAAAGCCATTAATACAGGGAAAATCCGTGGGTGTTCTTTCTGTTGCTTGCGGTCGTAAGTAAGTGAGTAAGCCGGGTATCCTTCTCGGTGACGAATCCTACAGAAAGTAAAAACTGTACAGGGTAAGTGAAAAGCGGTGATTTCTGAACTCGGTAAAGCGAAAAAGCAGTCATTCTGAAATGGCCATACTATGCATGTAAGCCGGTCCGTATAATTACGGATATTTTGTACATCGCAATTCAAAACAATATTCTGGACGCAGAAAATATCTGTGCATACCGGACCTTCGGTGTCCGTATAAGTACATAGTTAGCGCATTGAGGAATGCATCGGAGGAATGGTAATGCCTAAGCACCGCATTTTCACTACAGCATTCGCTAAAGTGTATCCGCTATATGTTCGAAAAGCGGAACTTAAAAATCGCACGAGAGAAGAAGTTGACCAGATTATTTGCTGGTTGACCGGCTATACACAGTTGGAATTTGAAGCGCAGATTGAACAGCAAAGTGATTTCGAGACATTTTTTGTACAAGCGCCAGCCATTCATCCAAATGTGTCACTTATCAAAGGCGTAGTGTGCGGTGTTCGTGTAGAGGATGTAGAGGATCCGCTGATGCAAAAAATTAGATATCTCGACAAGCTGATTGATGAGCTCGCAAAAGGAAAAGCAATGGAGAAGATTTTGCGGTGACAATCAGGACTAACAATTCATTCAAGCCAAACCCGCTTTGCGGGTCGACTTAATTCAGACGCTAGACTTTATTTAGGTCAAGCGCTACCACCACGATTTTGTCATGAACCCTAAAACCCGACGTGTACTTCAAGCCATCCTGTATGAAGTCTTCGCGATTGCCTTTGTTGGTCCAATACTGAGCGTCGCCTTCGACAAACCACCTACCTCAACCCTAGGTTTGGCTATTGTTTTATCGAGCATTGCACTGGCATGGAACTATGTATTCAATGCCATTTTTGAGCGCTGGGAGTCACGGCAGTCTGTGCGAGGTCGTTCATTCTTGCGACGCTTAGCCCATGGCATTGGCTTCGAAGGTGGCCTTGTTGTCTTACTGGTTCCGGTCATGGCCATCGGGCTCGATATTTCACCCCTGAATGCATTTCTGGCGAACCTCGGACTCCTGGTATTTTTCTTCGTCTATGCCATTGCATTCACATGGGCTTTCGATCGCGTGTTTGGCCTTCCAGAGTCCGCGGTGAGGCGCGATGAGGCTTAATCCGTTCGTCGACAAGACTTGGTTTAGCAAGCCGGGCCGAGCCGCTTATGTCAAACGTTATACCTGTCTATCAAACTGAGGAAATGAAATGGTCACCTGTTATTTACGCTATGTAGTAGATCCCTCCAAAATAAAGGAATTCGAACACTACGGAAAACTATGGATTCCGTTGGTAGAAAAGTTTGGTGGAAAACACCACGGCTATTTCTTGCCTTCAGAGGGAGCAAACAATATTGCCTTGGCGTTGTTCACTTTCCCGAGCCTTGCAGCATACGAACAGTATCGAACCAAGTCGCTTGCGGATAAGGAATGCCTGGCGGCTTTCAAGTATGCAGAAGAAACCAAATGCATTTTGAGTTACGAAAGAAGTTTTTTCAGGCCGGTCTTCGAATGAAAAGAATGGCATGACCTTCTTTTCAACTGGACGCGGTAAGCCTGGCGGTGCAACGGTTGACTGCCGTTGTGCTCGCCGGTTAATAGGGGGGCATAGATCATGACTGAGCCGCTTCTGAGCCGCTTTACCTGAGTCCGCTGTCGAATAAGAACGGCAAGACTCTTGAAAGGGGGGCTTTGGTCTCTCAAGGCTTGCCTTTGGTGTGTACTTGCTTGGCGGCGGAGTCGAATGGCCACTCTGGCGATAAGCACTGATGCGATGGAAATCTGCTTACGCGTACTCTTCCAGCAAACGGATCGGCCTATCCACGCGTAACCTGAAGCGTCCGCGCCCGGTCTTTTCAATCCGCACAGCTGCTTCGCGTTCCACTAACCGTTTGCCGAGCAACAGCAGGCGCGCTTCAAGATTGTCGCTGACATCAGGCAGGCGTATCCGGCCATCGACGCGCAGTTCCCGGTTGGTAAATTCAGTGCGCCCCTTGTCGGCGTAGTCGCGTAGCAAGGTCCAGAAAATCGAGCCCGCCACACCCTTGATCAGGTAATCGTCGCCAAGAAAGATGGAATCGTTTTCAGCGAAACGACGGATACCCAGCGGCGCACCCCGTGGTTGGGACGAAGTCGGTGTCACCGCGGGTGCTTCTTCCACGGTATCGGCGGCCATCTGCAACAGATGCATCGACAAGCCGAGTTGATGTGCCAGGTTGACGAGGGCATCTTCATCGTCATAGGTAAAGCGCAGGTCCTGTGGGCTTTCGACGTACAGTACGCCGAGCAGGCGCTGGCCCGCCATGATGGGTACGGCCAGCTGACTGCGCGGCGCGCACAGCCCGGGAAGAGGGATTTCGGTTTCCAGTGCAGATGCCCAGTCGCTGTGGGCTGCGCTTTCGCGTACCGCCCGACTGTAGGCGTATTCGGCATTCATGTGCCCGATACGGATCGGTGTGCGCTCACGCGCGGCTACGCCGATCACACCTTCGCCCAGCGGGATTTCCGAACCGATACCTGATGCCTCGTAGCCATGGCTGGCTACCGTATAGAGCCGCCCGGTTGCCTTGTCGAGCATCATGATCATGGTGTAGCCAATGCCGAATTGCCTGTCAAGGCACACCAGGGTTTCGGCGAACAGTTTCTCCAGGTCGGCGCACGCGGCGAGCCGTTCAGTGCAATTGCGAAGTGCCGACAGCAAACTTCGTTGCGGTGCCGGAGCTGGAAGCGATTCTCCCGGAACCGGCTGAATCTGATGAACGCGATAGATATCGGCCCCAAGCAGGCGGAAGATGCCGCTCATGCCGGTATGCGACGCGATGCCGGCGAGCTTGGCTTTCATGCTTTCGAATAGCGGTCCCGAGGTCTCAGTACGCAGGTATTCTAGCGACAGGCGGTACTGCCGAACCGTCACGGGATTGGTAACGATCAGGGTTGCCCGCGGATTGGCCATGATGTTCTGGCGGGTCTTGTTGAAAAACTGGTAGGACAGGGCGACATGATCACTGTCGACGAACTGGACCTGCGACAGATAAGCGACATTTGGCATGCCGTCCAGCGACGCGGTTGCCATCGTGCCTGGAATGACGCCTTCCAGGCATTCGCGTATGGCGTCAACCTTGAGTGTCATGCCGTGGCCTGTAAGGGTTCGCCGGCTTTGGGGCCGGGGGTCTGCGAATACGCCTCGCAGGGTGTAAAACTCAGGCTCACCAAGTCGGCCGGTGGACAGCTCAGCAGGGTCCGGATCAGGATTTCCTCAAATCCCAGGGGTTCCAGTTCACGTGAAAAGGCGCCGCGGTAACGCTCGACGATGTGGATATCGCCAGCCTGCAAGCCACCGATCTCGGCGTCACGGCCTTTCAGCTGAACGGTTTTATGGGTGGATGGCTCACTGAAGACGACCGTTACCATGCCGTTATCACGAATGGCCCTCAATACCAGGGCGCCTTGCGTTGCGGACAGGAAAACGGTGACTTTGCGACGATCCGGTGCAATCCGGCACCCGGTTGCGCGGACCAGCGTCGGCATCAGGTCGCGGTCGCAGGCACCGATGCAAATGGATACTCCGCCTTGCAGGAAAGCTGCATGGCGGACATCGACCAGGGGTTCACGCTCATAAGTCATGGAAGCTGGCTGGAAAAAGCATGGAAAATAGGTTTTTTCACTGCTTTGGTGAACATCATCATACCGGCGAACAGCCCTGCAGTCACCTGTTTGGAGCGGGGTATCGGCCACGAATCGCACCTTCTGGTACAGTTCCGCCCATGAGCAAATTGAGCCTAGACCGTATCCTGCAATCGCAGGGATTCGGCACCCGCAAATGGTGCCGCGAACTGATCGCCGACGGGGAAGTGTCCATCGGAGGTGAAGTAATAAAGGATTACCGGACCGTTTTCGAGACGGACGGCTTGTCATTTACCATTTTCGATGAAGATTGGGAATACCGGGAGCACGTCTATATCGCGCTGAACAAGCCGGCGAATTTCGAGTGTTCGCGCAAGCCCAGCCACCATCCCGGCGTGTTAACCCTGCTGCCCGAGCAATTTACCTGGCGTGATGTGCAGCCTGTCGGCCGGCTCGACCATGACACCACCGGAATGCTGCTCATGTCGGACGACGGCGCATTTATCCACGCGCAGTCGTCGCCCCGCAGGCATGTGCCTAAGCTGTATGTTGCAACGACACACGCTCCGGTTACGGATGCTTTGGTCGCGCAATTGCTCTCCGGTGTGCAACTGCATGACGAACCCGCGCCGCTTGCCGCGCAGTCTTGCCGCAAGCTCGATGAGCACCGGATTGAAATTGTTCTGGAGCAGGGAAAGTATCACCAGGTCAAGCGCATGCTTGCCGCTGCCGGTAATCACTGCGAGGAATTATGCCGGACCATGATTGGAAAGCTGAGCCTGGAAAGTCTTGAGCTTGAAGAAGGCGAATGGTGTTTTCTTGATGCGGAACAGCTCTCTTTGCTGGCACCGGAATAGTGCCATTCAGCAACAACGGTGACGATTGTCAATAAATCGCAATTGTTTCCTGAAATCAAGATGCTACTGAATGGAAATTACGAATAAGATATAGCTCATTGCATTCCCCGGAAACAGCGGTATGGCGGAAACTGAATACAAGCGTCTTCTTCAGGCTGCGCAGGATCGTGCGCAATTTGGCTTTCTGGCCGTGGTCCAGCGCGCGCTGCAGGACGCCGATAAAAATCTGGTTGAATTGCTGGTCAAGGCCAAGTCCGGACTGGATCAATCTGCCCTGACTGGTGTGCGTCATTTCATCCGCCAGGACGGCAATGTATTCCTGCGCCGTATCGACACCATGTTTCGCACGAATCTTGATCGTGCCATGCAGACGATGTTTGTCGACCTGCGTCCCGGCATGCGCAAACTCAGTGCCGACGAACTGTCCCTGATCGACGATGAGGTGGTCAACCACCAGATTGAGGTAGGGCGTCTGGCGGAACGCATGCGCGAAGCCAACGAAGAAAGCATTGGCCGTCTTAACGTCATCGTGGCCCAGATCCATGGTCAGCGTGAAGCCAAGGAGCGCGAAAATCCATTTCGCCCCTACCTGCTAGCCCGCGCTTTATACGACGCCATCAAGCAAACAGCGACCGACGAGGCGAATTCCCGCGTTCTGTTCGACCATATCGCGAATGCCCTGATTCCGCATTTACCCGGTTATTACCAATCGATTCGGGACGTGTTCGAGTCCTCCGGTGTCCACGGCAAATTTGTCATGCAGCGCTCCCGCTCTGCGCATACACAGCGCTATTTCGGCGAACCCGGCGACAATTCCATGCAAGTCACGGCGCGGTTGATGCCCGGCCTGCAACGGATGTTTGAGGCTTTGCAAGGGATCCCTGCCGGAGCGATGACGGGTGCTCCGTCGCCATCCGGTGAGGCCTCACTGTCGTCGAACGCTGACTTATCTGTGCAAGACTTCATTCGCAAGATGTTCACGCCAGCCCGTTCCTTTCAGTTGCCCGGCAGCGATGCGGCCAGAGCGCACAAGGAATCGGCGGTGGTCAATCCGCTGGTCAGTCAGCTCAATGCATATCAACGCCTTGCCTCTCAAGGCCAACCGGTCGATCCTGCTGCGGCCCGAACGCAGAACCAGCTTGCTGTAGTGCGCGAGCGCATGGACATGCAGAAGGCGTCCATGATGGAACGGATGACCGTGGATATCGTGGCGATGCTGTTTGAAATCATCCTGGACGATGAACAGATTCCGGCCGAGTTGCGTCAACACATCGGGCGGTTGCAGATTCCGATCCTCAAAGCAGCCGTAATCGAACCGGACCTCATGCATGACGATGCGCATCCCGCGCGCCTGCTGCTCAATCGTATGAGTTCCGCGTCGGTGAATGTCGATCCCGCTTCCGCAGATGGAAAGCAACTGATCGGTGAAATCGATCGTGTCGTTAGCCGGATCCTGCAAGAATTCGACGCCGATGTATCGATCTTCTCCGACAGCCTGCTTCAGTTCGAACGTTTCCTGGTCGATTTTGTCCGTCAGGATGACAGCCGTACCGTGCAGGCAATCGAGGCGGTCGAAGCCGCCGAGAAGTTCAGTATTCTGCTCAACAACACCATGGACACCTTGTGCGAAGTGTTGTTGCCGCTGAACGTCGATAAGCGGATATCCGATTTTCTTATCCGTATCTGGCCGCATGTGCTGGTGCATGCGGCATGGAGGGACGTGGAAGAAGGACGCCAGTCTACCGCGCCGGATTGCCTTGTCCAGCAATATCGAGGCCTGTTGCCGGAATTGTTATGGAGCATTCAGGACAAGCGGACGCCGGCGGACCGCTCCGCGCTGATGCGGATTCTGCCTGGCATGGTCAAGCGTTTCCGTGACGCGCTTATGCTGATCCAGTTGCCCGAGGAGGAGGCCAAGGAAATCCTCGATATCCTGATGGAGATGCATACACAGGTACTGCGAGGTATCCTGAAAACCAGGGATGCGGATCTCGTCGGGCTGGAGGAGCTTCAACAACAGTTTGCCCGCCTTGTCGTGTCATGGGAGCGTGTCTCATGGGGTCTTGGCGATCCACCGCAGGTGCGTGCTTCGTTAATCGAGCATGTCTTCGCCAAACGAGGCGTCGTCGCTCAGCAAAACCTGGGAATGGGTACAGCCGGCACGTCACCGGCCGACCGCGAATTTCTGACGCAGACCTATTTGCTCGGTACGCGTGTGCAGTTCATGCAGGAACGCGGTAGTGCTGAAGTTGAGACTAGTGGCGGTACACCGGGCCAACTGGTATGGATCAGTACCCACCGTTCGTTGTATCTATTCAAGCAGGAAAACGATGCATGCCTGATCCTATTTAGCTACTCTTCCTTGCTGGAAGCCTTACGCGACGAAACGGTCTTGCCGCTGGAGTATGCGCCGGTATTCGAGAGAGCCGTTGAATCACTATTGTTCGGGGCCGGCAAACTGCAAGATATGTCGGTCTGAAGCCACGCTGTCGTTCCGATCACGTTGGAGCAAGGGCGCATGCGAGGCGCCCTTGCTCCAACGTTTGCCCATGCTTTAGTAGGATTTACTTCACGATCCGATAGCAAGGATGGTATTTCGTGCCGGGCAGCTTCATCCGATGTTGGGCAACAAACGATGCCAGCAATGCATCCATCGGGCCCATGATGCTCGTGTCGCCATGGATCTCGAACACGCCATGCTCTTCAATGGCGCGAATGCCCTGGTCTTTCACGTTGCCTGCCACAACCCCGGAGAACGCGCGCCGCAGGTTGGCGGCCAGCAGATGAGTTTCCTGATCCTTGTGTAGATGAAGGTTGCGCATATTTTGATGCGTCGGGACGAAGGGCTTCTGAAATTCCTGATCGATCTTCAGCAGCCAGTTAAAGTAATAGGCGTCACTGCGCGCTTTCCTGAATTCTCGAACAAGCTTGAGTCCGGCCTGCATTTCCTGTGCAACCTGCGCCGGGTCATCTATGATGATCTTGTAGCGCCGCTGTGCCTGCGGTCCCAAGGTCAGACCAATGAACTGGTCGATCTGGATGAAATATTCACGCGCGGCTTCGGGACCGGTAAAGACGAGGGGGAAAGGTTGTTCCTCGTTTTCAGGATGCAGCAGGATGCCGAGGATATACAGGATCTCTTCCGCCGTGCCCGCTCCGCCAGGAAATACCACGATCCCGTGGCCGGTGCGAACGAATGCTTCCAGACGTTTTTCGATATCGGGAAGGATGACAAGATCATTCACGATTGGATTGGGCGATTCGGCGGCAATGATGCCGGGCTCGGTCAGGCCGAGATAGCGGCCGTTGTTGATGCGCTGCTTGGAGTGGGCGATCGTCGCGCCTTTCATTGGCCCTTTCATCGCCCCAGGCCCGCAACCGGTACAGATGTCGAGCGATCGCAGGCCTAGCTCGTAGCCTACTTTCTTTGTGTAGTCATACTCTTCACGTGATATCGAATGTCCACCCCAGCAGACAACCAGGTTTGGATTCGTCAATGGTCGCAATACTTCCGCATTGCGCAGGATGTGAAACACCGCATCGGTTACCCCTTCCGACGAACCCAAGTCAAAGGTGGGATTGTCGATGATCTCGTCATTGACAAAGATCACGTCGCGAAGTACGGCAAACAGATGCTCATGAATACCCTTGATCATCTTGCCGTCCACAAAGGCGTTCGCGGGCGCGCCTTTGATGTCGAGCTTGATGCCGCGCTCGCGCTGAAGGATAGAGATGTCAAAGGATTTGTACCGCTCAAGCAATTCCTTGCCATCATCCAGCGCGTTTCCGCAATTAAGCACAGCCAGCGAACAGTTGCGGAAGGTGTTGTACAAACCGCCCTGGCTGTTATCGAGCAGTCGCGCTACCTCTGCCTTGGACAGGATTTCCAGACGGCCTTCAGGAGAAATCAATGTGTCGACGACGTGATGATCCATATTTTGATTTGATTTGTATGAACTGTTCTTGACTAAAGTAAGGCGTTGATGTGCCGCCATGTCTTAGCTTAAGCGTAGACGGCAAGGTTTCAGTATACCGGTGCTGCCGTAAGGAAGCTTGTCCTTTTTCCGTAGCCAGCGCATCCATTGACGGGCCGCAACATGTCAGCGAAGACGCAATCGAATGCCGCTCCCTATTGCGGCGGACGACAAAGCACTGAGTTGGATCACGCCGGGCATGCTTGGTGCGAACAATCGGTGTCAGGCTGCGTCGAAATGATGTTGACCATGGCCCGCCATGTATCGCCGTGACCACGATCAGATACGGAGGCGTGAATTGGCTATAGATGAATGGATAGGCCGAACGACGCATACCAGTCGCAGTCAATGGCAGGCGGACATCCACGTTGACGATACGTAGCATTTATAGCTGAGCCATGTTTGGGGGGCGAATGAAACGGACTGGCCACATCGACGAGAATCTTCGTCTCGAGGCGCTAAGAAGCTGCAATGTTCTCGACACCGGCGCGGAAGCCCGGTTCGACGAAATCACCGAGCTTGCCGCAAACATTTGCGGTACGCCAATGGGACTGCTCACTCTGATCGACGACAAGCGCCAGTGGTTCAAATCCCGTATCGGTATCGAATTGCAGGAGACTCCCAGGGAAATCGCGTTTTGCCTGCTCACTGTCGCCGAGGCCAAAACCACCGTCATCCGCGATACATGGGACGATTCCCGGTTTGCAAAGAATCCTCTTGTTGTCGGTGAACCCTACGTTCGTTTTTACGCGGGAACGCCGTTGATGATGAGCGACGGGAACATCCTGGGTGCGCTCGCCGTACTTGCTCGTGAAGCACGCGACCTGTCCAGCGAAGAGCGCAGGGCACTTGAAATTCTGGCGCGCCAGGCTGTTGCCCAACTTGAATTGCGCAGAAGCCTCAGCACCCTCGGCAACGCGCTTGAGCAACTTGGCCGTTCCAAAGATGAATTGCGACTGTCGCATGGCGAACTGGAAAAACGGGTATCGGAAAGAGCCGCAGCCCTTAAGGAACTCAACATAATTTTACAGAGGCAAATCGCCGAGCGCACCTCCGAAGCACAAGCGTCGCAAGCCATTATCGATAGTCTTCCCGGCGTTTTTTATTTGTTTGACCAGGACGGGCACTATCTTCGCTGGAACCGTAACCTCGAAACGATTACCGGCTATAGCGCGGAAGAAATCCGGCTGCTGCATCCGCTTGACCTGTTCAGCTCTCCGGAAGACAAGAAGAGGGTTGCTGAACGTATCGAGCAGGTACTCAAAACTGGTGCTGCAACGGTCGAGGCCGATATGACCGTGAAGTCCGGGGAGAGAATTCCGTATTTCTTAACCGGTGTCCGGATTGAAATCGCCAGCAAGCAATGCATATCAGGCCTTGGTGTCGATATCACCGAACGTCGGAAAGCGGAAGAAGCGCTTCGCCTACGTGATCGCGCGATCCAGGCCAGTGTCAATGCCATCGTCATCACTGATCTCAACGGCAACGTCGAGTATGCCAATCCCGCGTTCGAGCGAATCACCGGTTATACCAATGAAGAACTGTTGGGGCGCAATTGCCGTTTCCTGCAAAGAGACGATATCGCGCAGGCGGGCATTGCATCATTGCGACGCGGTATTGCCCAGCGTGAAGAAGTATCCGCCTTGCTGCGCAATTATCGCAAGGATGGCACGATGTTCTGGAATGAAATGCATATTGCCCCGGTACGAGACGCCGATGGCGTCGTCACCCATTTCGTGGGCGTGCTCAACGACATCAGCGCCATTAAATATTATGAGCAGGAGCTGCAGCGGCAAGCAACCTTCGATACCCTGACCACACTGGTCAATCGCAATGTACTGAAAGACAGACTGCGCCAGGATATTGCCGCAGCTGGAAGAGCCAACGAATGCCTGACGGTAGGCTTTCTCGACCTGGATAACTTCAAGTTTATTAATGACAGCTTGGGCCATACGGTAGGCGACGAACTGCTCAAGAGTGTTGCACAAAGATTGGTAAGCTGCCTGCGCGGTAACGATACGATCGCGCGGTACGGCGGCGACGAGTTTGCCTTTGTCATCTATGGATGCAAGGATGAAAAGATGATAGCGACGCTGATGAATCGCATTCTGCGTACCATTGATCGCCCTTTCGATATTGATGGCCACAGGTTCTTTGTCAGCGGCAGTATCGGTATCAGCTTTTACCCAAAGGATGGCAAGGATGTAGACACCTTGCTTAAAAATGCCGACGCGGCAATGTACCGTGCCAAAGAAAAGGGAAGGAACAACTGGCAACCTTACATGCCCGCGATGAATGAAAGGGTGAAGGAAAGATTGTCACTGGAATCCCGGTTGCGACAGGCGCTGTCGGGCAATGAATTTCTTCTTTACTATCAGCCGAAAGTCAGCCTGAAAACAGGACAGATTGTTGGTGTCGAAGCATTATTGCGCTGGCAATCGCCGCAAGGACAACTCATCGGTCCTGCATCATTTATCCCGCTTGCCGAAGAGACTGGACTTATTGTTCCGATCGGCGAGTGGGTATTGCACACTGCGTGCGCGCACATCAAGACCCTCACGGGAACAGGACTGCCGCCACTACGCGTTGCCGTCAACATCTCCGCGCGCCAGTTCGGTCCAAAGACACTCAAGGACCTTGTCAGCCGGGCATTATCCTCTTCTGGATTGGCGCCGTCGGCGCTTGAGCTTGAACTGACCGAAACCCTTGTCATGCAAAATCCCGAAGATGCAATCGGGGTGTTGCTCGATCTTAAGAATATGGGACTGCGATTGGCGATTGACGATTTTGGAACCGGTTACTCAAGCCTCAGTTATCTGCAACGTTTTCCTGTTGACCATCTGAAAATCGATCAGTCTTTTGTGCGTGACATTGGCGCCGACCCGAACGACGCGATCATTGCCCGCGCAGTCATTTCACTTGGACACAGCTTGGGGATGAGTGTGATCGCCGAAGGCGTATCAAATGACGATCAGCTGAGCTTTTTGCGCGAAAACGGGTGCGATGAAATGCAAGGATTTCTGTTCAGCCACCCTATTCCGATTGATGAATTAAAACAGTTGCTGCAGAAGGGGCATGGACTGTTTATGCATTAACAAAGTTGCGAGAAAAGCGAAAAATTTGCGATAGATAAGATAGATGATCTTCTGTCAAAAATTGTGAGAACCGAAGAGGTCGCGTCGGTCTAATTGCTTACCTTCTGCTATTTGCTGAAGATTCCATCCCCAATCAATGTACGGAGGCAGCATGAAGAAGCAATCAATTGCACTAGTTATATCTCTGATGGCCGCGGCAGGTATTGCAGTCGCACAAACCAGTTCTTCACCTTCATCCTCGGGTTCTTCATCCGGGTCATCGAGCCCAAGTTCCGGCATGAGCAGCGGCTCCAGCGGTTCAGGCAGTTCGGGCACTATGTCCAGCGGAAGCTCAAGTTCGCCGAGCAGCACCTCGGACACTTCCGGCAGCAGCGGATCTTCCGGTTCATCCGGTTCTTCCGGTAGTGGCATGAGCGGTTCTTCAGACTCGTCCGGCACTTCGGGTTCCTCGGGCTCAATGGGATCGGGCTCCAGCGGTTCAAGCTCATCGACCGACCCTTCCTCGTCCAGTGGCAGCAGCGGTTCGACCGGCACGAGCGGCTCGTCGGGTTCCTCCGGGTCAACAATGGGTTCGGGCACCACCGGCACCACCGGCACCACGGGATCTGACACGTCCAGCGGTTCAAGTGGCAGCACGGGCTCCAGTTCGTCCGGCAGTTCGCCGAGCTCCACAGACTCTAGTTCGTCCAGTTCGCCGAGTTCCACGGGATCTAGTTCGTCCAGTTCGCCGAGTTCCACGGGATCTAGTTCGTCCAGTTCGCCGAGCTCTAGTTCGTCCAGTTCGCCAAGCTCCACGGGTTCAGGCACTACCGGCAGTAGCAGTTCGGGAAGCCGTTAATTCTTCTCGTTATCTTAGCTAACACGATGGCCGGGCGATTTGACCCGGCCATTTTTTTAATGAATGCAATCGATGATTGCGCACAATCATCGATAGGGTATCCAGTTTCGAGTGAAATGTTAATTACGTGCCGTCATATAGTTGACTGGCGCTCCGGTAAATGGTCGCGTGCGCGTGTGTTGCCAGACACCTTGAAACATGCGTAACGAACCGCAACATGGAGGGGATGTTAACGTCGATTTTGGAGAATATGAATGCAAACCCTGAACTACACAGTAGGACCCTGGCACGCGGAAGCGTTGCTGGAAGAAGTTGAGCCCGGAAAGTTGATGGCGGTTATTTCGGTCACCGATGACAAGGGGATTGCAATGCATGACTCGAAACACACCGTTGTGTTCGATCATGAACAGGGACAGGACAAAGCCAAGGAAACAGAACAGCTGGTAAGGCACCTTTTGCAAGAGCGATACGGAGTCTAATTTAAAGGCATAACTGCACGGCGTCTGGCCGGAGATCGTTGCTGCCAAGGAAAGGAGGGCGGCATTTTCTGGCTCCCGCCGGTGCGGTAGCCAGTCACACGTTCCCGCCACATGATCGCGGCTGATGTCGATATCTCCACACAGAACAGACCTGCCTGATATGACCCAAGCCTAATCGGACGTCATCATGATTCTACCTGTCATATATCTGTTGATACTGCATGGTTTGCTCGGTGGAGCGGATGTCGTCCTTAATCACGAAGTGCGTGAACATTTGCCTTCGCGCTTATCGGCGCGGCTGGAAGAAGCCTTGCACAGTGCAAGAGAGTTTATTTTTGCCATGCTGTTCGGCGGTCTTGCATGGTTTGAATGGCACGGCGCGGCCGTCTTGGCCATCGTAGGACTAGTGGTGGCGGAGATCGTTATTTCGCTCTGGGATACCCTGCTTGAAGACAGGACCAGGGCGCTTTCCCACCTTGAGCGAAGCCTTCACGTATTTCTGTTTGTCAACTTTGGTGCCTATACAGCCTTGCTGGCAGTCGTACTGCGGGATTGGTGGACTCTGCCTTCCGCCCTTGTTCCTACCCATTATGGACTGCTCACCTGGTTGCTTTCCGGCCTTTCCCTTCTCAGCATCACCTGGTGCTTTAGGGATGCCGCGAGCTTTGTCAGACTTGGATTCCGTTCAGGGATTTCCGCAGCCGCTCAGAATAGCTGACCGGATATTTATCCTATTCATGCCGGTTTTACGTTGTCGCAAAATTCGGAACTATTAAATTTGCAAAGAATCTTTCCATCATTTGGTTTGTAATGTAAATGGGAGCGTCTTTGTACGCTTGCTTGTATCACGTGTCGAAGCACCCACGATGTCCCTAGCGGATCCCGTCATTCTTTTGATCCGTCTGTCATGCCGTTTACGCCAGGCGGACCACTTCTCGTTGCCGGTATCCACATATTGTTCAGGCCTGAGGCTATGCCGCGGGAAAGTGCACGTAGGGCTCTGCGGGCCTGCCCGCATGTGCAATGCTGATGATCCTTGGAAGGGACTATGCCATCTAGACTAATCCGGCTTTCACTCCGCTTCGTCCTGCCGCTTGCGCTGGTCATCGGCTTGATTGCCTATGCTGTCGTGCCGCTCATCGATAACCTGACCCTGCGCTGGTTTGTCCGCGACCTTGATGCGCGCTCGCAGTCGCTAGCCATCGCCTTGCAGGAACCCTTGTTTGAATATGTACCGCAAAAGGCGGAAAAGCGCATCAACCAACTCTTTGACCGTGCCCTGCGGGATGAACGCCTGTATGCCATCGCCTTTTGCGATCCATCTGGTGCGGCAATCTACAAAACGAATACCTATCCGGCTTCGCTCGGGTGCCGGACGGAGCAGCCAAGGGATGGACGAAAGGAATCGCTGGTGTCCTTCCCCCAGGGACCGCTGCATGTTTCCGAAAGCCAGCTGGACACCGACGGTCAAGTGCTCGGAAAACTCATCCTGGTGCACGATATGAGCTTCATCGAGCGCCGCAGCGCTGATACCCGCAAATACGTGATCGGCCTGTTCTCGCTGTTGGCCATTGTGATCTCAATGATTACCGTCTTTGTCGCCCATCTTAGCTGGCGTGACTGGATCGCTTCGGTCAAAGGCATCCTGCGCGGTGAGATTGGCATGCAGAACCGACAGCAGACGACCCCGCCTGAAATACGTCCTCTCGAAAGCGACTTGCGCGCCTTGCTCCATGAATTCAGTGTCGAGCGACGGGAGCGTGACGACTCTACCCACTTATGGACTCCCGAGAAACTTCGCGACTTGTTGCACGATGAGCTTGCCGGTGATGAAGTGCTGGTAGTCTCAAACCGCGAACCGTACTTGCACGCCCGCACGAGGAACGGGATCGAAGTACAGCGTCCGGCCAGCGGCCTGGTGACGGCAGTCGAACCGGTCATGCGGGCTTGCTCGGGCACCTGGATCGCGCACGGCAGCGGCTCGGCGGACCGGGAAACCGTCGATCGGGACGATCGCGTGCCGGTACCGCCTGCCAATCCCAGTTATACACTGCGCCGTGTGTGGCTGACGAAAGAGGAAGAGAAGGGCTATTACTATGGCTTTGCGAATGAGGGGCTGTGGCCGCTTTGTCATATCGCTCATGTGCGGCCGGTGTTTCGGTCGTCCGACTGGGAGCAATATGTCGCGGTCAACCAGCGGTTCGCCGATGCAGTCGTCGCAGAGGCGCGTACCGACGATCCAGTCGTTCTGGTACAGGATTATCACTTCGCGCTGTTGCCGCGCATGGTGAAGGAGCAGTTGCCTAAAGCGACCATCATTACCTTTTGGCACATTCCATGGCCAAATCCCGAATCGTTCGGGATCTGCCCATGGCGCGAGGAAATCCTCGAGGGCTTATTAGGCAGCACCATCCTGGGTTTCCATACACCATTCCACTGCAAGAACTTCCTTGAAACAGTGGACCGCAATCTTGAAACCCGCATCGAGTATGAATCGTCTACCGTCTCCTATGGCGGCAAGCTGACGCAGGTCGAGCATTATCCCATTTCAATTGCATGGCCGGAGCAACCGGTCAATAACGACGTTATTGCTGAATGCCGAAAGACAGTCAGGGATGAGCACGGTCTTCCGTCCAACCACTTGCTGGCGGTTGGTGTCGATCGCCTCGACTATACAAAAGGCATTGTCGAGCGCTTTCAGGCGATAGAACGGATGCTTGAACTGCACCCTGACCTCGTCGGAAAATTTACGATGATCCAGATTGCTGCGCCAACCCGATCCTCTCTGGATGAGTACCAGAATTTTGAAACCCGCGTCCGCACGATGGTGCAGCGGATTAACAATCGCTTCTCCAACGGCAACTACCAACCGATCATACTGAAGGCAGAACACCACGACTCCGAACAGGTGACACGCTATTACCGTGCATCGGAAGTTTGCATGGTGACCAGCTTGCACGACGGCATGAATCTGGTCGCAAAGGAATTTATCGCCGCACGTGATGACGACCGCGGCGTGCTGGTGCTCAGCCAGTTCACCGGCGCGGCGCGCGAACTGCACGAAGCATTGGTCGTGAATCCTTATCACATCGAACAGAGTGCGGAAGCCTTGTATCGCGCGGTGACCATGCCTGAAGCGGAGCAATGTGAGCGTATGCGCAGCATGCGTTCGCTGGTCAAGGACTTCAACATTTACCGCTGGGCTGGCCGCATGTTGCTGGATGCTGCGCGGGTGCGCCAGCGTGAACGGATCATGAGCAAGATCCGCTCGCATAGCCGCAAGTCCTTGCGCCGGGTGGTATAAGCGTGAGCCCCCTGTTTTCCGAGGCAGGCTTGGGATGCCTGGAACATGCGGTTGCCGATGGATTGTTATGCGCGTTCGATTTCGACGGCACGCTCTCACCCATCGTGGCCAAGCCTGAAGACGCGCGTCTGCCAGACAACATCCGCGAGCGATTGCTGACGCTAGGCCGCTATTCGCCGATCGCGATCATTACCGGCCGCTCGGTGGAAGATTTACGTAGCCGCCTCGGATTCTCGCCGGATTATGTGGTCGGCAACCATGGACTGGAAGGCGTGCCCGGCTGGGAAAATCTCGCACGTGAGCACGAGGCTGCATGCAAGAACTGGCGACGACAGCTGGAAGAAGCGCTTGCACTGCCAGAGTTCGATCGCGGGATTCAACTTGAGGACAAACGCTATTCGATGTCCGTGCATTATCGACACGTCGGGGATGTCGAGAAAAGCGCAAGCCAGCTTGAAATGCTGTTTGCGACGCTGTCGCCGGCGCCGCGCATCGTGGCTGGCAAATGTGTTTTCAATCTCCTGGCGGAGGACCGGTGTCACAAGGGCAGCGCGCTGGTGCGCCTGATGGAGCTGGCCGGTGCCCCGGGAGCGCTCTACGTCGGTGACGATGTGACCGATGAAGACGTATTTCGCATGCGGCGTGATGATGTGCTGTCCGTCCGTATCGAGCACTCTGCTGACAGTGCCGCAGATTTTTTCCTTCCGCATCCGCGCGACATCCTGCGTTTTCTCGATGAATTGATCACGCGCCTTGACGCGGCTGGTTCCACGAACTGGCTGGCGAAATAGTATATTCGTAGCATCCGGCATCGCGCATTCGGAGCGTGAATGCACACGGCTGGGCACAGGCAGGTTGCTCGTGCGACACATGAATAATGAGGTGCTTATGCAGGACCACTACATCGGATCTCTTGATATCGGCGGAACCAAGATTGCCGCTGTCGTGGCGAGCGAGCAAGGCCCGCTCGCACGGGTGACCGCGCCGACGCCGAAAGAGGGAGATCGCCGTGCGTTGCCGCTTAAAGGCGCGGAGTTGCTACAGATGGCGTGCAGCCAGGCCGGTATCGATCCGGGTCTGGTACGCAGCGTCGGAGTCGCTTCCTGCGGTCCTTTCGTCCATGAAGAGGGTTTGATTGCGCTATCGTCGCCCAATATCTGCGGCGCCGGCCGGAACGCGCCGGATCTGCCTAACGATTGGCGTACCGTACCGCTGGAGCAGGTGTTGCGAGAACGCTATGCAGAGGTCGCAATCGAAAACGATTGTGTCGCAGCCCTTGCCGGAGAACGGGCTTTTGGCGCAGTACAGGATGAACCGAACTGTGTGTATGTCACCTGGAGCACCGGTGTTGGCTTCGGCTTATGCGTCGATGGCCATCTCTTGCGTGGGAAGAATGGCAACGCCGGGCACGCCGGCCACATGCTGATGTCCGAGACCGACCAGGCTTTGTGCGGTTGCGGTAATCGGGGCGACCTCGAGGGACTGATATCAGGACGCAATGTCGCTAACCGCCTGAATATGCCTGCCGCCGAATTATTCAATGCCGCGCGCGACGGCAGGGCGGACGCGCGCGAAGCGGCTGAAACGGCAGCGAGGCGATTCGGCCGGGCGCTATATAACCTTGCGGCCACGCTGGATACGCAACGCTTTGTCATCGGCGGCAGTGTCTGGGTGCATCATGGAGATTGGCTTGCGCCATTGGTGCGTGCCGAAATTGAGCAGCGACTGCCCGCACTGACGGCTGGCGTCACCATCAGTTCCTCCGGTCTGGGAGGAATGGTCACCGATGTCGGCGCTTTATCGCTGGTGCTTCCACAGACATGGATCTCACATTGGCGAACGACATCTCCATGGGAAAAGCTGAAGACATAAAACATGTCTTCTTATCAAGGTGTGAATAGGAAAATTCCTAAATGCATCATGTTTTGCCGACCTTGCAATTCATCCATTTGCCGATACCCAACAGACCTGCTGACTCGCATAATGCATCATGACGCGGAACCTTTATCAGATACTTGCGTCACAGAAATACTGATGGGCAAGGCGTGCCGTTGTGAAAAATGAAGTTCGGGAAACCGAACTTATGCACGCACCCGGTTTAACGCGAAAGATACGGCACAATCATGATGAATTCAGCATTGGTTGCCCTGCCCAAGGAATGGCAGGCATGGATTAATGAAAACCTCGCACGCTCGTGCAAGCCGGATGAGCTTGAGAGCATCATGGTGCGTGACGGGCATTTCGATGCACAACTGGCACGCGCCGCGATCGAAGAGGCGCGTCGCAGCAGCCAGGGACATGGGACGACACAGCCGCCATCGGTCCAGCCGATGCCACGCGTCGATACCGGGTCCAATGTCATTCAGGCATTGGACCGTCAGGTTCAAGTACTGCTTTCACTGCAGGCACCCCGTGTCATCCTGTTTGGCAATGTGCTGAGTGACGAGGAATGCGACGCGCTGATCGCTTATACCGACAAGCGCCTTGAACGTTCGCCGGTCGTCGATGACAAGAACGGCAAGACGCAGCTCCACGCGCACCGTAGCAGTCGTGGCGCCATGCTGCAGCGCGGCGAAAGCGAACTGGTGGCGCGCATCGAGAACCGTATAGCATCCCTGATCGACTGGCCTGTCGAAAACGGCGAAGGGCTGCAAGTCCTGCGATATGAAAAAGGCAACGAATACCGCCCGCATTACGATTGGTTCGATGCGTCACTGCCCGGCCCGCGCAAGCATCTGGAACATGGCGGCCAGCGTGTTGCCACCCTGATCATGTACCTGAGCGATGTGGAAGAGGGCGGTGGCACGTCCTTCCCGAACATCGGTTTGCAGGTCCAGCCTAAGAAAGGTTGCGCGGTGTTCTTTCTCAACACCGATAGCTATGGCAATCCCGACCACAAGACTTTGCATGCGGGTGAACCCGTCGAGCGCGGTGTCAAGGTGATTGCCACCAAGTGGCTGAGGCAACGCGAAAATCTCTGAAACCTCACGATTCGTCTCTCTCCTCCAAGGTGGTTCGTTCACCCCGTCGCAGCAATGCGGCGGGGTTTTTTCTTGTCTGGTCTGACAGCAGGATATCGATATCTTGACTTGATTGGGTTGACTTGCAGTGCAGCGTGTCTCCATTGCGCAGACCAACTACAATCGAGCATGCAGTATCAATGAACATAAACCAACAAGGAGATGAGGATGACATTCACGTTCTTACGCATGGCTGTTGTTGCGGCTGGCATGGCAGGAGTTGCCTTGATGACTGCCGCTCCGGTACACGCGCAGCAGCAATTCGTTAACGTACTTACCGGCGGCACCAGCGGTGTCTACTACCCGATGGGTGTGGCTTTATCGCAGATTTATGGCAAGGCGCTGCCCAACGCAAAAATCTCGGTCCAGGCAACCAAGGCGTCCGCGGAAAACCTGAACCTGCTGCAGGCGGGGCGAGGTGAAATTGCCTTCACATTGGGTGACTCCTTGTCGGATGCCTGGAAAGGAGATGAAGAAGCCGGATTCAAAGCGCCGCTGAAGAAACTGCGCACCGTCGCGGCCATCTACCCGAACTATATCCAGATCGTCGCTTCCGCCGATTCGGGCATCAAGACGCTGGCCGACTTGAAGGGCAAGCGGATTTCCGTCGGTGCCCCCAAGTCCGGTACTGAACTGAATGCGCGTGCGATCCTGAAGGCGGCAGGACTGAGTTATAAAGACTTTGCTAAAGTCGAGTACCTGCCGTTTGGCGAGTCCGTCGAACTCATGAAAAACCGCCAGCTTGATGTCACCCTGCAGTCTGCCGGCCTGGGCGTGTCGGCGCTGCGCGACCTGTCGACAGCAGTAAAGATCGTCGTTATCCCGGTGCCCCCGGAAGTGGTCGCCAAGGTCGGCGATCCTGCCTACCTTGTCAGTACGATTCCCGCCAAGACGTATGAGGGACAGACGACCGACGTACCGACCGCCGCGATCCAGAATTTCCTCGTGACGCATGAAGGAGTCCCGGCGGATGTGGTGTACACCATGACCAAATCCATGTTTGACAATCTCGACCAGCTTCTTGCGGCGCATGCGTCGGCGAAGGCTATCAAGAAGGAAACGGCGGCCAAAAATCCGCCCGTCCCTCTACACCCCGGCGCCGAGAAATATTATCGCGAGGCTGGGCTGATCAAGTAAGGCCAGGGATTCGAACAGTAAGGCGATAAGACAATAAAACCGTAAAACAATAAAACAAGCGGTCGACATCATAAGAGCGCAGGCGTAAAAAACGACCTGCGCCGATAACATCCAATCAAGGAGCATTCATGGCCGAACTCGATCTCCACGCGCATGCGCCTGGAGCCGCACCACCATCCAACGACGAGTTTCAGGAACACGGTGTACAACGCAAGCTTGGTGGCGTAGCGCTGAGAATTCTTGTGGCAGTCGCGTTAATGTTTTCGTCATATCAGCTGATCGTTGCCGCGTTTCATCCCTTGTCCAGCCTAGTTATTCGTTCACTGCATGTCGGCTTTCTGCTGATGCTGACTTTCCTGCTCTATCCTCGTTCCACCAAGGGCAATCTGACAGCGGTGCCATGGTATGACTGGTTGCTGGCAGGCGGTGGTTTCATGCTCGCCTTTTACCACTGGGTGTTCGAGGCCGACCTGATTCAGCGCGCCGGCGATCCAAGCACCACGGATCTGGCGGTGGGCGCCATTGTGGTCGTCATGGTATTCGAAGCCTCGCGGCGCATCATGGGCGCAGCCTTGCCTATTATCTGCGGCACATTCCTGCTATACGGCATGTTTGGCCAGTACTTGCCGGGCGCGCTGGCGCACCGCGGCTATGGCTTCGACCAGATCATCGACCAGCTATTTATTGGCACGGAAGGCATCTATGGCACGCCCACCATGGTGTCGGCTACCTATATCTTCCTGTTCATTCTGTTTGGCGCTTTTCTGGAACACGCGGGCATGATACGTTTGTTCAATAACGTTGCGCTCGGCCTGGTCGGCAGCGCGCAGGGCGGGCCTGCAAAGGTCGCTGTGATTTCCTCCGGACTGATGGGTACGATCTCAGGATCGGGCGTCGCCAATGTACTGACGGTAGGTCAGTTCACCATCCCGCTGATGAAACGGTTTGGCTATAGCGGAGTGTTCGCCGGCGCGGTTGAAGCGACGGCATCGATGGGTGGCCAGATCATGCCGCCGGTGATGGGCGCGGTGGCTTTCATCATGGCCGAGACGCTCAACGTGCCGTACACGGACATCGTCAAGGCGGCCGTTATTCCCGCCGTCCTGTACTACTTCACCGCCTTTGTCATGGTGCATCTGGAGGCGGGGCGCATGAAACTGACCGGCGTGCCGAAGGACCAGATTCCAAGCGCATGGCGTTCATTGAAGGCCGACTGGCATCTCGCCCTGCCGCTGGCTGCACTGGTATGGATGCTGTTCCACGGATTCACTCCGATGTTCGCCGGATTGACCGGGCTGGCGCTGACGGCCATCCTGATCCTCGGTGCCGCGCTTGCGGCCCGTATGTCACAGGCCGCGTTCCGGTATGTCTTCTGGCTGGCGATCGGACTAGGGGCTGCCAGCTTCCTGCAATGGGGGATTTATCCCATCCTTGCCATCATCGCTGCGCTTTGCCTGGCCTGCCTGTGGGTGCGAGGCGGCCGCGAAACGCTGGGAACGCTCAAGTCCAGCCTCGTCGATGGCGCCAAGCAAGGGCTGGTGGTCGGCATGGCTTGCGCGGTGGTCGGGGTCATTATCGGCGTATTGACGCTGACCGGCGCTGCATCGACCTTTGCCGGTTTTATCCTCGACGTCGGCGAAAAAAGCCTGTTCTTGTCGTTGCTGCTCACCATGCTGGTCTGCCTGGTGCTGGGTACCGGGATCCCTACTATCCCGAACTACATCATCACCAGTGCGATTGCCGCGCCTGCCCTGCTAAAACTGGGCGTGCCGCTGATTGTGTCGCATATGTTCGTGTTTTATTTCGGGATCATGGCGGATCTGACGCCACCGGTCGCTCTGGCGGCATTCGCGGCGGCGTCGATTGCAAAAGATGACCCGGACAAGATCGGCTGGAAAGCGACGCAGATCGCCATTGCGGGCTACGTTGTGCCCTTCATGGCGGTGTACACGCCGGCACTCATGCTGCAGGGAGACTGGACCGTGGCGGGTGTCGCCTATGTCGTCATCAAGGCGGTTCTCGCCATCGGCTTGTGGGCCGCTGCAACGGTAGGCCATTTTTGGATCGCCCTCAAATTTTCGGAGCGCATCTACGTGACCGTGGCCGCGTGCATGCTGGTCGCTGCGGTTCCGCTGACGGATGAAATCGGCTTTGCCATGGCGGCGACCTTCTTCGGCTGGCATGCCTGGCAAAAGCGAAGGCTTGCGGTAGCGTGACAGCGATCTGCCTTGCAGCGGCGGCCTTTTCCGCTGTGCTGCCGCTGCAGCAGTTCACCCTTGCCTGGAACCACTCGATTGAAAAGATCCGGTGGGAAGAGGACTATATCGTCGCCGCCGGCCGCCTGCGGCTGACGGAAGCCCGCATCAAGGGTTCAGGCGCAGGCATGGAGCCCCCTGAGGGCGCCATCCTTCGGAACGGCGCATGGCATTACTCGCCCAGGCTTCCCGACCTTCCCCGGATCAGTCTGCGCCGGTCGGGCTTTGTAGCCGACTATGAATGGTGCACACATGGGGAATGCCAGTCGTTAAGCGCGATTGCCGGTCCCCCCGATAAGAACCAGGTGCTCGATATCTTTCCTTGTACATCGCCTTAGAGGAATTTTGAATCGGGGTGGAGGGGGGGAAAGCCAGACACATTTCGACGCCGCGCCCCTTGCTACCGGTTCCGAACCGCGTGGGACTGGTGTGCGTGACTCTTCGCGCACCTGCAACGCCACTGGCAACGAGGAGATGGTCAACTCCTTCTGCACTTTCAACTAGGCCAGTTCAAGCCAGGTATCCGGGCAGACGACCTGAAGCCGGCAGGATTCTTTTCAAGGAAGTGATCGGTGCGCCATTCCTTCGCGAGGGCGGCCAGTTGTGAAAGAACATTTCGCAATTCCTCGGGTGCACCTTTGTCGTGCAGTGGATACTGATCGACCAGCAAAACCCGGCCGGTTTCGTCCGAGACGGTAAAGCTTGGCCCAGTTCCGGTGTAAAGAAACAAATTGGCTTCCAGCAGTGCCTTGTATGCATCGGCCTGGCGACCTAGCGGCACATCACCGAAATCACAATATATAAACATGATGTCCGGATTGACCGTTTCACTATGGATCAGCGAGAACATCGATCCATCGACGACAATTGAGCCTCCTCTCATGATCCGTACTGGATCCTCCAGGCCGCACAACTTACAAAAATCCTCGATCAAATATCTGTAGTTTTTCTGCATTACTGACTTCCGTTTTCGAGTGTCATCAGTCATGAGTGCATTTTAGAGGGCATGCAGTTCCATTATTTCTTTGCAATTCGTTGCCATGGCTTTGGAACTTGTGTTCAGACACAAGCCACGCAGTAGCAGTCCATAGACCTACATTTGAACATTGTTTGAATAAAACAAAAAACTTCTGTGCAAAGAAAACCGATGGAGACTTTTTTATAAATTCCTTGAGGAAAAATCATGTTCAGAAATAAACCTGTTCCTAAACCCCCTCCTAATAATACTAGTTCCACCATAAGTACAAGTAATGCCGCTTCTGGAAACAGCGTATTGGCAGGTTCGAGTTCTAACAATCAACCGCCAATCAAACATCCTGGGGAAACCAGTAATACAGTAACAAAAGATTTAAAGCGAAGGGTGCAAAGATTGAGTCAATTGGCATCCAGAAAACAACCTAACCTCGCAAAAGATGACTTCTTAGCAACCACCCCTGGAACTGTGGGCATAATGACTCAAACTAAGGCGAATCCTATAGCGTCAGTATCTGTAAAGGCGCATCCGCAACAGCGCATTCGTAGCCAATCTTTAGGCGGAGCAACGGTTAACGCCGGCAGTGCGCGCAAACCACCTCATGAGCTCCAGAGGATGAATAGTATGGGTAGTAATGCGAGTAATCGAGCACGAAGACTAGCTGGCGGTGCTGACCCTGCGGAAGCGGAATTACGAGCTTTACGTATGAAAGGATTCTATGTGGAACGCGTAGATCGAGATGGTCTTGTTCGAATGAAATGGAGAGGAAAAGATTTCGCAAATGACACGTGCTTGGGGGTGGCTGACACAAATTATAAGATAGCATCGCGGAAATATGCGAAACATGTTGATGACCCCCCAGTTCCCGATAACTGCAAGCTCGTAAAAAGAGGAGAAGATGGTCAATGGAGCGTCACTAATGCGGATGAAACGCCTACGGATTTAGCTGATGGCAACTATATTTTCGTAACCATGGCGAATGGGACCATTCGAATCGGAGACTCTAGGGACGGACAGAATGCCCATTGCCTGCTTTCTAATCATGCCGCCTATGTTAAGTACGCTGGTACGATTAGATTTCACGAAGGAAAGCCGGTGGAAGGCAGTTCACAATCAGGCACTTATTTACCTGACCCTGGCGAGTGGGAGAATTCCGGTTTTGACAAAACTATTTTAAAAAATCCAGAGGACCTCGACTTCGAACATATCAAGGAGCTTTACGAAAAAGGGCGTCAACAATCCACTCCTTCATCTAGCGAAGCGGACCTGCCTATAAGTTGACATTGCGTCGCCTCCAGGCGACAACGCACGAGTCGAGATTTCCCAGCCACACCGCCACCCGTTTTTCTGGCACTTAGCCCGGCTCCCGGTTAATATTGCTTTATATCAATATTTTCTGGCAGCGCGGGGAGGCGTTGCTACATGCGCGCTTTCCACTTTCTTTCTACGCGACATAGCGCTTTGCCATGGCACGCTGCGCTCACCCTGATTCTGATTGGGGCGATGGCGCTGGAAATGTTTGGCCTTCACATGCTCGCTACCAGCGAAGCCCGGCTGTCCGATGTATTCATGCGACGGCATGCGATCGATTTCAAAGCCGACCCCGGCATTGTGATCGTCGATGTCGACGATGCGAGCATGGCTGCCATGCAGGATATCGCTGGCTTGTGGTCGTGGCCGCGCGAAATCCATGCCGACCTGCTTGAGGCATTGGCGGAATTTACGCCGCGCGCAGTGGTGTTTGATATCGCCTTTTCGGAGAAAGATCTCAAGCGTCCAAAAAGCGACGCAAGGTTATCGGGCGCAATCCATGCCAATCGCCATGTTTATCTTTCCGCGGTACGAGGTCATCCCGCGCTGGACAAGTCTGGCATCCCATTGCATCAACTCGAACCGGCGTTCGGCATTGCCGCCGGCGACCGGCACGCGCGTGCGGCGATCCAGGTGCCGGGCGCCATTGATCCCGCAGGATGGCGTCTCGGCCTGATCAACAGTGTCGAAGACGAAGACGGCGTGCTGCGCCGTTATCGTCTGTACACGGAACTTGCAGGTTACCGCCTGCCTTCGCTGCCTGCGCGCGTGGTACGCGATCTTGGCGCTCGCCTGCCGGAGCGTCCTGAATTCCGGATGCGCTGGCCACAGGAAGGCCATCGGCGCTTCAGCTATAGCGAGTTGTACCGGCTGCTGACCGAGCAGCGCCACGCGCTTGGCGCCGATGACGTGCATGCGCTTGACAAGCTGTTTCGTAACAAAATCATCGTCGTGGGGTCATCGGCTGCCGGTTCCTTCGACCATCATTTGACGCCGCTGGAAGCTGGCTATCCGGGCGTCGATATCCTTGCGGTCGCGATCGACAACCTGATGAACGGAAGCCACCTCAGGAGCGTACCGTCCATCGGGCCTTTCCTGCTTGGCGCGCTGCTCATCGTGTCAACCGCCGCCGCTTTCTCTCGCCGGTTTCATCCGGTGCTGACAGGCGCTTTCCTGGCGCTGGCCTCGCTGGGCGTGGTGATCTTGGCGGACTTCGCGCTTGCGCATGGACTGCTGCTGCCTGTGGTCACACCGATCGTCTTTGCGTGGCTATGCTTTTTCTGTGTCGCCATCGCCGGTTATCTGCGTGAACGCCGTGCGCGTGAACAGGCGGTCTTGCTGTTCGGCCGCTTTCTTAATCCAAACGTCGTGCGGCAAATCGTCGAGCAGGGCGAAACGGTGGAAAGTCTATCGGGGCGGACCCGCAACATTACGGTGCTGTTTTCGGATATTCGCGGCTTTACCACCTTGTCCGAAAGCCGGCCGCCGCAGGAGGTCGTCACTCTGCTGAATCGCTACTTCGAGCGACAGGTTGAAGTGGTGTTCCGGCATGGCGGCACACTCGATAAATTTATCGGCGACTGCATCATGGCTTTTTGGGGAGCGCCGCTCGACGATCCGCAGCACGCGCCGCGCGCTGTGGCGGCTGCGCTGGAAATGCAAAACGTGCTCCTTGAGTTCAAACAGGAGCTCGCCGCCGAAGGATCGGATGTCGGCGATTTCGATGTCGGCATAGGCGTGCATAGCGGACAGGCGGTGGTTGGCTTTATTGGCGCGCAGCGCAAACTCGATTACACGGCGATCGGCGATACGGTCAACCTTGCCAGCCGCGTTGAAGGTTTGACCAAGGGCATTGCGCGGGTGTTGGTCACCGAAGACACCATGCGCGCCTGCGCCGCGTCAGAAGATCTGGATTTCCGGCCGCACGGCGCGTTTGACGTCAAAGGACGCGCGGCCAAAGTCGAACTGTATGAACCGAGGAGGAAAAACGCATGAAACGACTGCCTTTGGCATTCGCCGCTTTGCTGGCAGCCGGAACGGTACACGCCGAATCGGCGCTGACCAGCCGGGCAACTGAATTACAGGCTCAGGCACAGTCAGACGCGGCAAGCATCGCCAGCCTGCCCGAGAATACCCGCGTCGATGTGCTGTTACGCAAGGGCGCATGGACCCAGGTCAAAACCGCGGCGGGGCAGAGCGGCTGGGTGCGGATGCTGGCGCTGAAGCAGGAGGGCGCATCAGCCGCTGTGCCCGCTGCTGCGCCGGCGAGCAGCAATCCATTGGGTGCGCTGAATAATTTGTTGTCATCAGGACGTACCAGCAATTCCGCGACTATCACTACCGGTGTGCGCGGCCTGTCGGAAGAAGACCTGCAGCACGCGCAGGCCAATCCGGCTGAGCTCGACAAGGCACAGCGCTTTGTGGCGGATCGCAATGCTGCCCAGTCTTTTGCGCAGCGCAGCAACTTGTCTCCGCTGAAGGTCGACTATCTGGCGGAGCCGGACACCATCAGCGCGCGTAATTCGGAGGGGAACTGAGATGCGCCACCTTTCCAAGTTGATGTTGGGTGCCGTGCTTGCCGCTACAGCGATATCCGCTTCTGCGCAGCTGCCGTTTTCCCTGCCCGGCCTGGGCAAGCTCGGTGACAAACTCGGTGGACTCAATATCGGGAATACCGTCAGCAACCTGACCAAGGCGTCGAGAGAGCCTGATGAGGCGGAAGAAGTCCGTATCGGCCAGGAATTCGCTTCCACGCTGCTTGGCGCCAAGCCATTGGTCGCCGATCCGGCGTTGCAGCGCTACATCAATACGCTGGGCCGCTGGCTCGCGATGCAGACCGAGCGACCGGATCTGCCTTGGACCTTTGGTGTGATCGAGGATGCAGGCTTCAATGCCTTTGCCACTCCCGGAGGGCATGTCTTCGTGACGCGTGGACTGATCGCGCGCATGCGTAACGAGGCGGAACTGGCCGGCGTGCTTGCGCATGAGATCGGTCACGTGTTGAAAAGACATCATCTGCGGGCGGTGCAAAAGAACGCTGGCGTCGCCCTGCTTGGCGACTTCATCAACGCAGCTAACAAGAGTGGTAACAACGAGGCTCGCAATGCACTCATGAACGTGGGGCGCAAACTGTATGCAAGCGGCCTGGATAAAGAGGATGAATTCGAGGCGGACCGTCTTGGCGTCGTGATCGCCGCGCGCGCGGGTTTCGACGCGTTTGGCCTGCCTGCGGTGTTACAGACCTTGCAGGCCCAGAGTGCTTCGGACGGTGAATTTTCCTTGCTGTTCAAGACGCATCCTGCACCGGCGGCGCGTATCGGCATGCTCGATCGCCTGATGGGAGACCGCTTTGACACGCTGCCGGGATCGCTTGGGCAGCCGGTCAGTGTCAGGCTGGCGGACTTCCGGAAGTAACAGGCGTTTGAACAGGCAGCTCAAACGGTTAATTCAGAGTGCAACGGGAGACACGCTGTGTCTCCCAGTTTCGAGGACGCATTTCGGCGGGTTTGCTATGCGCGCGACGCTGCTTCTTTGATTTCCACCATCTTCATCAGCGCATACAGACTTTCCAGTGCAGGAATGGCAACGCCTTCACGCCGGCCCGCGCGTACCGCATTCCCAAGGATGACTTCGGTTTCCATCGGACGCTTGTTTTCATAGTCAAGCGCCATGCTGGTCTTGTACGGTGGCGCTTTGCGCGTGCCTTCGATGTACTGGTCGATCAGGGTCTCCGGCAGCGGATGACCGGTTGCCGCCGCAACGGCGCAGACTTCCCGCATGGCCGTACGGACAAAAGTTTCGCCCACCTTGCCCGACAGGATATGCCCGGTATCGAGCGCGCCGCCCAGTACCGAGATCGGATTGAAGACCGCATTCCACAGGCACTTCTGCCAGCGTGCCGTGACGACGTTTTCGGTCAGCGTGCAGCGGATACCGCCACTGTCGAGCATGGCGGCCAGTTGGCGACTGCGTTCGCTGAGACCGGAAGGATAGTTGCCAAAGGTGAGGTCGCCGAATGCGTAGTGTTTCACCTTGCCCGGGGCAACGCGGCTGACCTGGACGAAGGCGAGCACACTGATCAGTTCATTGTCGGGAAAGGCCTCGGCGATTTCCTCTTCGATTTCGACACCATTCTCGATCAGTACGATGGCAGTCCGGGGGCCGACCGCATCACGGATCATGGCCGCACGGTCAGTGCCTTCAACCACTTTGACGCTGAGCAGAAGAAAATCGGGCGGCCCGCCCTGGTAGTCGGTGACAGTCGCCAAAGTCTGCACCGGCCGGAATACCCGATCACCCAGCCGCTTGCTTTCAATATGAAAGCCATCCTTGCGCACGGTCTCAAGTTCGGACCGGCACACCACCGATACATCGGCACCGTACGACTGCAGCAGGGCTCCATAAAAACTGCCGATGGCGCCGGCGCCGACAACGAGAACCCTCGTCGTTTGTGAAGCAGGGGAAGCGGACGAGCTCACGACATTCCTTTCATTCGGTAAGCGATCAATTTTCCATCCGATTGTATCGGGAAGGCGACGGTCGCGCCGGACGGCGATCGCGCGCGTCGAACGGGTGCCTTGAAAAGTCTTTAAGACGCATAAGCAACATTTGAAAAAATTTGTGTAATTCAATGCTTTAAGGCAAACCTTGCGATCCATTTAGCAGATATGATTGGTGCCGTAAGACAACTTTTTCATTTTGGCACCTCCATGTTCAAGAAAACCCTGATGGCGCTGCTGCTGAGCACGGCCGCGTCCGCATTTGCAGTTCCGTTGAGTTCCCAGCACGCGCTCGTGTTCGAGGAGGACTCCGGTATTGTATTGCTCGAAAAAAATGCCCATGACGTGGTTCCGATCGCTTCGATCACCAAGGTCATGACGGCCATGGCCATCCTGGATGCCAAGCTGGACATGAACGAGCTGATCACCATCGATCAGAGTGACGTGGATACCCTCAAACACAGTTCATCCCGTGTGCCGGTCGGTACGGTGCTGACCCGCCAAGCCTTGCTGGAACTGGCCCTGATGTCATCGGATAACCGCGCCGCCGCCGCACTAGCCCGCACTTTCCCGGGTAGCCATGCCGGCTTTGTCGCCGCGGTCAGGGAAAAGCTCAATGCGCTCGGCATGCGCAACACCGTGATTGAAGAGCCAACCGGTCTGTCGCCGCACAATCGCTCGACCGCCGCTGACCTGGTGAAGATGGTCACGGCGGCCTCGCATTATCCGGAAATTGGTCAGATTACGACCGAAACCGGTGACCTGCTCGACATGAATGGTCGCATGGTGCAGTACCACAATACTAACCGCCTGGTCGGCCGTGACGGCTGGAATATCCTGCTGTCGAAAACCGGCTTTACCAGGGAAGCAGGTCGTTGCCTGGTCATGCGTTTCCAGGCTGCGGGCAAGCGTGTGATCGTTGTGCTGCTCAATGCCAAGGAAGGCGCAGCGCGCATGGTGGATGCGGAAAATGTGCAGCGTCTGCTGACGGGGGAGCCTCCGCTGATCGCTCGGGCGGCCGTTCCGCGCGCGTCGTCGCGCAAGGCTCGTGGCCAACAGGGTTCAGTGATGCTGGTCAAGGCCAAAGGCGGCGGCAAGGCGATCAGTGCCAAGGCACGCAAGAAACGTCCGACGATGTAAATCGACGAGGCTTGACCTGACTAAAAATGGACCGTTCACGGTCCATTTTTATTTGGTGTCGCTGGTTGGTGTCGCTTGTGGCCAATAGGCCGGCGTCAGTGGTGGGAAGACTTTCGTCGCTGTCTTTTCTGGCATTGCATGCTGCTCTTGCAGCTCCGCACCGTCTGGCGCACGCCCTGCACCAATGCGTCGATCCCGCGGTGCAGAAGTTCACATGGATACGGATATTTGATGGCATGAGGGTTCGTGGATTGCCGTGTCGGGATCTATGCAAAGCTTCCGTTAGGTGGTGATCCGGGTTTTGCCAGTGCCCGGTCTGGTTAAAACATGTCGTGCTTGAATCCGCTAGAATAAAAACGACCGTTCGATTCTACGCATACGCATGGCTTCGGCCACCGCCACGATTGACCAACAGGAAGAGGCAACGATGAACAAGCAAAACGCCGGAGCAGAAGGCTTTTACGCGACTGGACTGGACACCTTGACGCGCCGTATTCAGCAGGATATCGACGCCAAACGTATCCCGGGCGCGGTGATGCTGATTGCGCGCGGCGGCGAGGTGGCCTATGAAAAGGCGCTCGGCTTGCAAGATCCGGCACAGGGAACGCCAATGTCGCTGGATACGATCTTCCGCATTTATTCCATGACCAAGCCCATAGTCTCCGTCGGCACAATGATGTTGGTCGAACAGGGACGCCTCCTGTTGAGCGATCCGATCTCGACTTACATGCCTGAGTTCACCCGCATGCAGGTCGGCGTGGAACGACTGTCCGCCGACGGCACGCACGCACTTGGTCTCGAACCCGCGCGCCGCGACATCACGGTACAGGATCTGCTGCGTCATACCTCCGGTCTGACCTACGGTATCTTCGGCGATTCGCTGGTCAAGGCCGAGTATCGCAAGGCCGGCATTGGCAATCCGCGCTGGAGCAGCGATGAATTCGTCAAAGCCATCAGCCAGCTTCCGCTGCTTTATCAGCCGGGTACCGTATGGGAATACAGCAACGCAACCGACGTGCTCGGCATACTGCTGGAACGCGTTTCCGGCATGACGCTTGACCGCTTCCTGGCGCAGAATATCCTGGAGCCGCTGGGCATGCGCGATACCGGCTTCTGGGTGGAAGAGTCGCAGCACCATCGGATCGCCGAAGCTTATCCTGTTGATCCCATGACGGGTGTGGAAGTACGAATGAATCAACCGCGCCGGCGTCCGAACTTTCTCAGCGGCGGTGGTGGCATGATGTCGACCGTACATGACTATCTGCGCTTTGCGCAGATGCTGGCGAATGGAGGCGAACTCGACGGCGTGCGTATCCTGTCGCGTGCCATGGTGAGACTGATGACCAACGACCATCTGTCGGAACTGCCGGGTGCGAAAGCGGGGCAAAACTATCTGCCCGGACCAGGTTACGGCTTCGGCCTGGGCGTTGCGGTACGCACTGCGAGCGGCATGGCAATCATGCCTGGATCCGTTGGTGATTACACATGGAGCGGCCTCGCAGGAACCTACTTCTGGATCGATCCGCAAGAAAATCTCCTCGCGATTTTCATGATGCAAGCCCCCGAGCAGCGGACGTATTACCGGCAGTTATTCCGGAATCTTGTGTATGCCGCCTTAAATTAGATCGCTTGCGCTTTGGTGTCTCTTCTCCAGCCATGCTGTGCATCGACTTTTCCATCGACTATTCAACACCGCAGCGCCGCTTGGCGGGGGGCACCACAACACGACTGATGCGGCTCTGCAACATTATCCTTCTGCCTGATTTTCAGTCACTCATTGCCGGTGTCTGAGAAGTAGACAGTCAACACAGAGTGCTGGTAGCCCGTGATCACTTCGCGACGCGTTTCTGAATGCTATTCAGACAAGGTGTTCAGTACCATTCCGGCGGCTAACGGAGAAGCGTTCAAAATCCGTACACTCGCCCGTCTCCCTCTGTCGCTGTGTGTATTTGCCGTATGGAAAATAATACAGGGCTAGGCTACACTGAGCCTGCTGGGTAATCAGGAACACTTGCACGATAGCCGCAACGGCATCACGCATTGGTGCGATCCCATTACAGGAATCAGCGCTTCAATCAATCGACCAGGCATTCAAGCCAGGCAGGCGCGACCATTGCGGCAGGCAACGGGAAACGGGAGACATGGCATGAATTTACGGTCGGTAAAAATCGGCACACGGCTGGGTATTGGTTTCGGCATCATTTTAGTGTTGCTGGTGTGTGTGCTCGGCGCGGATATCCTCATCAGCGCCAATGCGCGACATGCGCAAAACTCCGGCATGAAGTACGCGAATGCTAAAGCCGTGCTCGCCAATACGATGCGTGGCGCCTTGCTTGAAGGCGGAATCGCGATGCGTAACGTCGGGCTGCAATACTCGACCCCGGAGATGCAGCGCGAGGAAGCCAAAGCACAAGCACAGCGCAAGCGCTTTCAGGAAGCCAAGGAAAAACTGCTTGCACTCGGCCTGAGCGCTGAAGAAAAGGCAATCGTTGCCACCATCGCAGATCTCGACAAGCAAAGCGAAGCGCCGTTTCGTGAAGCGATCCAAAAGGTCAAGGAATACGCAAACGAATCCGCCGGCAAAATTATCTCTACGGGCATCGATCCTCTCAACCAGAAGGCGATCGTGGAAATCGACAAGCTGGTCGCCATGCAGCAGAAAGCCGTCGATCAGCTCATAGAAGAGACCGAGGCATCCGGTCGCCGCATGACCATGATCCTTGCGTTCACGGCCGTGCTGACAGTCATCCTTGGCAGCATTCTTTCGATCTTTACGACGCGCAGCATCACTTTGCCACTGCGCGACGCGGTTGGTGTCGCCAAACGTGTCGCCGCCGGCAAGCTGGGTGCTCAGATCCGTGTGCAGGGCAAGGACGAAACCAGCGAGCTGCTACAGGCGCTCAAGGAAATGGATGAGAGCCTGTCGCGCATTGTGAGCCAGGTCCGCGCTGGCACGGAGGAAATCAGCGCCGCATCGAACGAGATTTCGGCCGGCAATGCCGACCTGTCGACCCGTACCGAATCACAGGCCAGCGCGCTGGAAGAAACAGCGTCCTCGATGGAAGAACTGACATCGACCGTCAAGAACAATGCAGAAAACGCGCACCAGGCAAATGAGCTGGTGCAGTCCGCATCCGAGTCGGCGGTAAAGGGTGGAGAAGTGGTCGGCAGGGTGGTGGACACCATGAGTTCGATCAAAGAAAGCTCGCGCAAGATTGTCGACATCATCGGCGTGATTGACGGTATCGCCTTCCAGACCAACATCCTCGCGCTAAACGCAGCGGTCGAAGCGGCCCGGGCAGGCGAACAGGGCCGGGGCTTTGCGGTGGTCGCCTCGGAAGTGAGAACGCTTGCACAGCGCTCCGCACAGGCTGCAAAAGAAATCAAGGACCTGATCAGCGACTCGGTGAAAAAAGTCGATAGCGGCAATGCACTGGTCGATGACGCGGGGCGACAGATGGAAGAGATTGTCGCTGCCGTCAAGCATGTCGCCGACATCATGAATGAAATTACCGAGGCCAGCCAGGAACAGAGCGTCGGCATTGAAGAGATCAATCGTGCCATCGCTACCATGGACGAAATGACACAGCATAACGCTGCGCTGGTGGAAGAGGCCGCTGCCGCAGCCGCGGCGATGCAGCACCGCGCGGCCGGATTGGGCCAAACCGTGGCGGCGTTTGACGTCAGCGCGGCAGGTAGTATGGTTCATGATCCTGCGCGGCAAGTGGTCGACATCACACCCGCAAAGCCAAAACCAGCAGCCGTAGCGGTACAGGCATCAAAGCGCCCTGCGTTGTCAAACCGGGCTTAATTACTTTCGTGCTGTTAAACGTAAAAGCGGGTGAATGGTTTATGCCATTCACCCGCTTTCTATTTGTTATTTCAAATTACCGTGGCATCCAGACGCGCATCAATGACAGCAGCTGCGTTGCATCGACCGGTTTGGTGATGTAGTCCGATGCGCCTGCCGCAATACACTTATCGCGGTCACCTTTCATTGCTTTTGCTGTCAGCGTAATGATCGGCAGCGACTTGAAGCGCGGGATACGGCGAATGGCACGCATCGTATCGTAGCCATCCATTTCCGGCATCATGATGTCCATCAGGACAATCTCGATCGAGGGATCCGATTGCAGAACTTCGATGCCGTCGCGACCGTTTTCCGCATACAGCACTTTCATGTGCTGACGCTCAAGCACCGAGCTCAATGCAAAGATGTTGCGCAGGTCATCATCAACGATCAGCACCTTGCGTCCTGCAAGGCTGGTATCCGATGCATGAGCGTCGTCAAGCATCTTGCGCTGACGTTCCGGCAGGCCCGCATGCGGCCGATGCAGGAACAGCGCCGTTTCGGCCACCAGCTTTTCCGGCGAACGCGCGTCCTTCAGCACGACGGTCTTGGCGATACGCTGCAGTTTGTCGATCGCCTCGGTGGTAAGCTCCGAAGCGGTATAGACGATTACCGGCAGATCGCTTAATGAAGGATCGTTTCCGATTTCTTCAAGCAGGGCAAAGCCGTCGATGTCCGGCAACTGTAGATCAAGCACCACGCAGTCGAACTGCTGCCGGCGCAGGTGATGCAGCGCTTCCTGCCCGGTAGCGACGGCTTCGATCTCCACGTCGTTTCCACCGATCAGATCGACGACTGCGTCGCGCTGCACTTCATTGTCTTCCACCACAAGCAGATGTCGCTTGCCGCTGGTGACGTAATTCTGGATACGCAGGAGTTCCTCCTGCAGACGATCCACACTGACCGGCTTCTGCAGATAAGAAAATGCACCGTCGCGCAACGCGCGTTCGCGCCCATCGGCCTGCGAGAGAACATGTACCGGCACATGCCGCGTACCAGGGTCGCGCTTGAGACGGTTCAGGACCGTGAAGCCATCGTCTTCCATGCGATCGAGATCAAGCAGGATCGCAGTCGGGAGATAATCGCGCGTCAATGCCAGCGCTGAGTCGGCCTGGCGCGTCACGATACCCTTGAAGTTGCGTTCGCGTGCGTGATCGAGCAGGGCACGCGCGACTTCTTCGTCATCTTCCACAATCAACACAGCCGGATCGCCGGGCGATACCAATGCGCGGTCATCGGACGGACGCTCGTTGTCTTCGGAATCGCTCGACGTCGTGACGTGCAGTTGTTCCCTGGTCAGCACAGCGTTGCCATGCTGCTTCTCGTCCTGCATCGGTGCCGGAAGCGCCGCTGGCTGATGCGGTTCGACGTCGATGACGCCATCACCCAGGTAGGGGAGGTAAAGGGTAAAGGTACTGCCGACGCCGACCTCGCTCTCCACCCGGATTTCACCGCTCAGCAGGCGCGCAAGTTCACGGCTGATCGACAGGCCTAGGCCGGTGCCGCCGTACTTGCGGGCGGTGCTGCCGTCGGCTTGCTGGAATGCTTCAAAGATCAGCTGCAACTTGTCGCCCGGAATACCGACGCCGGTATCCGTGACCGCGAAAGCAAGCACGGCATCGGCATGCGACAGCGTAGGATGATCGCTGGTCCACCCACTATGAGCAATGCCGATATGCAGCGACACCTGACCGTGTGAAGTGAACTTGAACGCATTGGACAGCAGGTTCTTTAGGATCTGCTGCAGGCGCGTCGTATCCGTCCGCATCGCGGCCGGCAAGGTGCCGTCCAGCTCAACCGAGAACTGGATTTTCTTGGCCTCCGCCATGTGACCGAAGGTCCGCTCGACATAAGCACGCATGGTCTCGAAGCGGTAATCGCTCATTTCCAGCGTCACCGTGCCGGATTCAATCTTCGACAGGTCCAGGATATCGTTGATCAGGGTAAGCAGGTCACTGCCCGATCCATAGATCGTCTTGGCAAACTCAACCTGGGTATCGGTCAGGTTCCTGTCCGGGTTGTCGCTCAACTGCTGCGCAAGGATCAGCAGACTGTTGAGCGGCGTGCGGAGCTCATGCGACATATTCGCAAGAAACTCCGACTTGTACTTGGACGACAGGGCCAATTGCGTTGCTTTTTCTTCCAGCGCCAGCTTGGCCTGTCCCACCTCAAAGTTCTTGCGCTCCACCTCGATATTCTGATCGGACAGCAGGCGTGCCTTTTCCGCCAGCTCCAGGTTGGTCTGCTGAAGTTCCTGCGCCAGCGATTGTGACTGGATCAGCAGGCTCTCGGTACGACTGTTGGCTTCGATCGTGTTGAGCACGACACCGATCGTTTCCATCAGTTGATCGAGGAAATTCAGGTGTGTTTCGGTAAAGCGTTCCAGCGACGCGATCTCGATCACGGCCTTGACCTGCTGTTCGAAGAGGATAGGCAAGACCACGATATTGGTTGGTGGCGCCGCACCGAGCCCGGACGAAATGACGACGTAATCGCGCGGCACGTTGGTCAGCCACACACGCTGTTTTTCCAGAGCGCACTGTCCCACCAGGCCTTCGCCAGGGCGGAAGGAACGCGGAATATTGTTGGCCGAACGGAAGCCGTAACTTGCGATGAGGTGCAAGTGCGCGTCTTCCTGCGCCGAGTCCATCATGTAAAACACGCCATGATGGGCAAACACCAGCGGCGCCAGTTCGGAAAGGATCAGGGCGGATACTGTCTGCAGATCGCGTTGACCCTGCAGCAATCGTGTGAAGCGCGCAAGGTTGGTTTTCAGCCAGTCCTGCTGTGCATTCTTTTGCGTTGTTTCCTTGAGGTTGCGGATCATCTCATTGATGTTGTCCTTGAGGTAGGACACCTCGCCGCGTGCCTCCACCTGGATCGACCGGGACAAGTCGCCGCGCGTCACGGCGGTTGCCACTTCCGCGATCGCACGCACCTGGTTGGTCAGATTCGCTGCGAGCTGGTTGACGTTCTCCGTCAGGTCCTTCCAGGTGCCCGATGCACCCGGCACGCTCGCCTGTCCGCCCAGCTTGCCTTCCACACCGACCTCACGCGCCACGGTGGTAGCCTGATCGGCGAACACGGCCAATGTGTCGGTCATCTCATTGATGGTATTGGCGAGCGTCGCCATTTCCCCGCGTGCTGCCACCGTCAGCTTCTTCTTCAGGTCACCTTTGGCCACCGCACTCACCACGCCCGCGATACCACGTACCTGCGCGGTGAGGTTCGCTGCCATGAAGTTCACGTTATCGGTCAGATCCTTCCAGGTGCCCGCTGCGCCCTCGACTTGCGCCTGTCCGCCCAGCTTGCCTTCGGTGCCTACCTCACGCGCTACCCGGGTTACTTCAGAGGCGAATGACGACAATTGGTCCACCATCACGTTGATCGTATCCTTCAACTCCAGGATTTCGCCTTTGACATCCACGGTGATCTTCTTGGACAGGTCGCCACGTGCGACTGCCGTGGTCACCGCTGCGATGTTACGCACTTGCCCCGTCAGGTTGGAAGCCATGAAATTCACGTTGTCGGTCAGGTCGCGCCATGTACCGGATGCGCCTGGCACATTGGCCTGGCCGCCGAGACGGCCTTCGGTACCGACTTCACGCGCCACGCGGGTCACCTCGGAGGCGAAGGAACGTAACTGGTCCACCATCACGTTGATGGTGTTCTTCAGTTCAAGAATCTCGCCCTTGACGTCAACCGTAATTTTTCGTGACAGGTCGCCGTTCGCTACCGCAGTCGTCACATCGGCAATGTTACGCACCTGGCCGGTGAGGTTGCCCGCCATCGAGTTCACCGAATCCGTCAAGTCTTTCCAGGTACCTGCAACGCCGGATACGTTCGCCTGGCCGCCCAGCTTGCCTTCGGTACCTACTTCCCGCGCTACGCGGGTTACTTCCGATGCGAAGGAAGAAAGCTGGTCCACCATCACGTTGATAGTGTTTTTCAGCTCAAGAATTTCGCCCTTGACGTCAACCGTAATTTTCTTGGAGAGATCGCCCCTCGCTACTGCCGTTGTCACTTCCGCGATATTACGCACCTGACCGGTCAGGTTCGACGCCATGAAATTCACGTTGTCGGTCAGATCCTTCCATGTGCCACCGACACCTTTTACCTGCGCCTGGCCGCCGAGCTTGCCTTCGGTGCCCACTTCGCGGGCCACGCGCGTCACTTCCGACGCAAACGAGTTCAGCTGATCCACCATCACGTTGATGGTGTTTTTCAATTCATAGATTTCGCCACGCACGTCCACCGTGATTTTCTTCGACAAGTCGCCGTTCGCTACGGCGGTCGTCACGTCGGCAATGTTACGTACCTGCGCCGTCAGGTTGCCCGCCATCGAATTCACCGAGTCGGTCAGGTCTTTCCAAGTGCCCGCCACGCCCGGCACATTGGCCTGGCCACCCAGCTTACCTTCGGTACCCACTTCGCGCGCTACACGGGTTACTTCCGATGCGAACGAAGAAAGCTGGTCCACCATCACGTTGATGGTGTCTTTCAGTTCAAGGATCTCACCTTTGACATGGACGGTGATTTTCTTGGACAGGTCGCCACGTGCAACCGCCGTCGTTACCTCAGCGATGTTACGCACCTGACCCGTCAGATTGGATGCCATGAAGTTGACGTTGTCGGTCAGATCCTTCCACGTGCCGCCGACACCTGGTACGTAAGCCTGGCCGCCGAGTTTGCCTTCTGTGCCCACCTCGCGGGCCACGCGAGTTACTTCCGATGCAAAGGAGCTGAGCTGGTCCACCATGGTATTGATGGTGTTTTTCAGCTCGAGAATTTCACCCTTGACGTCGACCGTGATCTTCTTGGACAAATCACCGTTCGCTACCGCTGTCGTCACGTCGGCGATGTTTCGTACCTGGCCGGTCAGGTTGCCGGCCATCGAGTTCACTGAGTCGGTCAGGTCTTTCCAGGTGCCGGCAACGCCGGGCACATTGGCCTGGCCGCCGAGACGGCCTTCGGTACCGACTTCACGCGCCACGCGGGTCACCTCGGAGGCGAAGGAGTTCAGCTGGTCCACCATCACATTGATGGTGTTTTTCAGTTCGAGGATTTCACCCTTGACGTCGACGGTGATTTTTTTGGAGAGATCACCGTTTGCTACCGCGGTTGTCACATCGGCAATGTTTCGTACCTGGCCGGTCAGGTTGCCCGCCATCGAGTTCACCGAATCGGTCAGGTCTTTCCATGTACCTGCGACACCCTTTACATGCGCCTGACCGCCGAGTTTGCCTTCGGTGCCGACTTCACGCGCGACGCGGGTCACTTCAGACGCAAAGGACGATAACTGGTCCACCATCACGTTGATGGTGTCTTTCAGTTGAAGAATTTCGCCCTTGACGTCCACCGTAATTTTCTTCGAGAGATCGCCATTCGCCACAGCGGTTGTGACCTCCGCAATGTTACGCACCTGGCCCGTCAGGTTCGACGCCATGAAGTTAACGTTATCGGTCAGGTCTTTCCACGTCCCGCCAACGCCGGGCACATACGCCTGGCCGCCAAGGCGACCTTCGGTACCTACTTCACGCGCCACGCGGGTCACCTCCGAAGCGAAGGAGCGCAGCTGATCCACCATCGTGTTGATCGTGTCCTTGAGCTGCAGAATCTCGCCACGCACGTCCACGGTGATCTTCTTTGACAAGTCGCCATTCGCGACGGCGGTCGTTACGTCCGCAATGTTACGTACCTGCGATGTCAGGTTGCCCGCCATCGAGTTCACCGAGTCAGTGAGGTCTTTCCAGGTGCCCGCCACGCCTGGCACATTGGCCTGGCCGCCCAGCTTGCCTTCGGTACCGACTTCGCGCGCCACACGCGTCACCTCGGAAGCAAACGATCCGAGCTGATCGACCATGGTGTTAGCCGTTGTCGCCGATTGCAGGAACTGTCCCTTGAGCGGTCGCCCATCGACGTCGAGAGACATTGTTTGCGACAAATCGCCTTTCGCCACGGCGCCAATGACGCGCGCCATCTCGTTGGTAGGACGCACCAGGTCATCGATCAGTGTGTTGATCGACTTCACCATGATGGCCCAGCCGCCGGACAAGTTCGGCATTGATGCCCGATGTGTGAGTCGACCTTCTCGTCCCACGACGCGGCTCACATTGGTGATGCCCTCCGTCATGTTCTGATTCATTTCGATGATGTCGTTGAGCAGGTCGGCAACCTTGCCTGCAAGACCGGTCCAGTCTGCAGGCATGCGCGCGGTGAAATCGCCTTTCTTCAGCGCTCTCAAGGTCGCAAGCAGTACCTTGACGTCTAATTCGTCATGCGTTTCAGTTCTCATATCCATGGAGCAATTCTTAAAGAGAGGGACGTGCGGGCAAGTGCTCAGGCGGCACTGAAGTGCAGCATCTGCGCGGCGAATTCCTGCGCGGGAAGAGGGCGGCTGTAGTAATAGCCCTGGTGTTCATCGCAGCCGAGCTCGCGCAGGATGGTCAGCTGTTCAAAGGTTTCCACGCCTTCGGCAACGACGCGCAAAGCGAGTGCGCGTGCCATGTTGACGATGGCTTCTACGATGGCGTGGTCGCCAAGGTCCTTGCCGAGATCGCGGACAAAGGATTGGTCGATCTTCAGGATATCGATTGGCAGCGCTTTCAGCACCGACAGGGAAGAGTAACCGGTACCGAAATCGTCGATGGCGATCGTGATACCGCTCTCGCTGATTTCGCGCAGCACTTCAGTCGCCTTCTCGACATCGCGGATAACGAGTGATTCGGTAATTTCAAGTTGCAGGCTGGACGGTGGAACACCATGCTTGCGCAGCTGGCGCTCGATCACTTCGGGAAGATCAGCGTAGATCTGCGGAATCGCGACATTGACAGCGATTGGCAGGGAGGGGTAGGACATACCCGCATCCTGCCACAATCGCGACTGTGCGCACGCTGCGCCGATGACCCATTCGCCAATGGAGACGAGCTGGCCGGTGTCTGCCGCGGCGCTGATGAACTGACCGCCGCTGAGCAGGCCGAGACGCGGATGGTGCCAGCGGAGCAATGCTTCGACGCCGGCAATGCGTCCGTTGTGTGCTTCGATCTTGGGTTGGTAATACAGTTCGAACTCGTTGTTTTCCAGTGCATGCTGCAGTTCATGTTCAAGCTGTGAACGTTCCAGCATACGCACATTGAGCTCTTCGTGAAAAAACTGGATGCTGCCGCGCCGTTCCTGCTTCGCGTGGTACATCGCCAGGTCGGCGCTGCGCATGAGCGAATGCATGGAATTGCCATCTTGCGGGTAGAGCGCGATGCCGACACTGGCAGAGGTCTTGACATTCTGCGAGCCGATATGCTGGTCTTGAATCTGGAATGGTTTCTCGAGAGCGCATACGATCTTTCTGCCGACTTCTGCGGCTGACGCATACGAAGGCAGTACTTCCATCAGTACGACAAATTCATCGCCGCCAAGGCGCGCGACGATATCGGACTCGCGCACCGAAGCGGAAATGCGGTCCGCAACCTGCAGGAGCAAGTCATCGCCGGCATCATGGCCGAGGGTATCGTTGATGCTTTTGAATTTATCCAGGTCCATGAAGAGCAGCGCCAGCCGTTGCCCATGACGCGCTGCCATGGCGATTGCATGTTCCAGCCTGTCCGTCAGTGAGCGCCGGTTCATCAGGCCGGTCAGCGGATCGCGCGTCGCCAGTTCGTGGGCGCGCTCTTCGGCCTGGCGGCGTTCGATGATCTCGGATTCAAGTGCGGCATTAATGCGTTTGAGGTCCTGCATCTGTTGTACCTGCAGGTCGCGATTCATCATTGCCAGTTCTTCCTTTTGCGATTCCAGTTCAAGGTTCTTGCGTGCGAGTTCGATGAACACCGCAATCTTGCTTTGGAGAATTTGTGGAATGACGGGACTGATCAGGTAGTCCGCTGCACCATGCAGGTAACCTTTGAGGCGGTTCATTTCATCAGCGTAATGCGCGGTAATGAAAATGATCGGGACTGACGAAGAACGCGGATGGGAATGAATGGTTTCTGCGGTTTCGAACCCGTCCATGCCAGGCATGCTGACATCCAGCAGAATCACAGCGAATTCATGGTCGAGCACTGCCCGCAGCGCCTCGGCGCCGGAAGTTGCTGTGACAAGGTCGTATTCTTTTCCCTGGGGTGAGTTGACAAGAAGAGTCTTGAGGGCGAGTAGGCTGGCAGGATGATCGTTGACTAGTAGTATTTTTGGTTTGCGCACTTTTATTCTCGCTCGGAGCCGCGGCATTGAGGCGGTCTCAGTAGGTAATCACTTGTCCAAGCCGTCAGGGTTGTTGACGGCCGGTAACGGCGCAGCGATATCCGACCGAAGAGACTTCGGCATCATGCGGTGAGTCAGCGAAAAAACGCTTCCGGCGTGAATGTTTCGGTATCGGCGCCACCAGATTTCCCGCTCGGAAATTTCGTTGGATAAACGTTTCCTTGCGACTGGACACCAGGTACGTTTAGAAGGAGCACCGGTAGCATTGTTCCCGATGTCACGGAGAAAAAGCGTAAAAGATGGAAAGAAGTTGATGCGTGTAAATAAAAGCCGTAAAACCTTTACGCACGGAAATCTAAACGTTTACATTCTGCTAAAACGCAATTTTAATTGCGTGCGTTTCGTGGCTGTATGCAACATTGCCCGTATGAATCATCAGCGAATCCGGGTAGGACTTAGTTGTTTCAGATCAACGTTAAATTTCTCGATATGTGACGGTACATCCTTGCCGCGTAACAGTGCTGCATAGAGTTCGCCAGCGGCAGCGGAGGACTGAATTCCGTAACCGCCTTGGCCGGCAGCCCAGAAAAAGCCCGGAACGTCTTTGTCAAAACCGCCGACGAAACTCCCATCGGCGACAAAGGAACGCAAGCCTGCCCAAACATGTTGAGGCCGGCGTATTGTCAATGTTGACACTGTCTCAATACGGTCTATTGCAATCGCGATGTCAAGTTCTTCGGCCTGTACATCGTGCGGATGCACAGGGTCGACATTGGCGGGCGAACCCAGCAGCATGCCGGCGTCCGGCTTCACGTAATACGATTCATCGACGCCGATAAACATCGGCCAGCGCGACGCATCGACTCCTTCAGGCGGCGAGAAGGTGAATGCCGAGCGGCGCATAGGCACAAGGCCGATTTTTTTCGCGCCAGCCATCTCCGCGATGACATCGCACCAAGCGCCGGCCGCATTGACCACAACGGGTGCTTCCAGCTGCTTGCCACCTGCGTCAACGCGCCATGCGCCATTTGCGTATTCCATCGCCCTGACGCCGGCGTCGCACAACAGCGTGGCGCCTGCATGACGTGCGCCACGCAGATAGCCTTGGTGCAGCGCATGCACATCGATGTCCGAGGCGTCCGGTTCATACACTGCGCCGAGCAGCAATTCGCGTCGCAGCACAGGCACCAGCGCATGTGCTTCATCCGGTTGCAGGCGACGGGCCAGGTCCGAAACCGAACGAACAATCGTGTCGTGCTCGTCGAGCAAATCTTCTTGGCCATGCATGGCGACCATGAGTGCGCCTCGTGGTGAGAGAATGGGATGCTCGGTAAAGCCTGCAGGGGGCGACGAGAGGAATGACCTGCTGGCGCAGGTCAGTGCGCGGACCTGCGGAGGACCATAGCTTTCCATGAACAGTGCAGCGGAGCGACCCGTGCTGTGATAGCCGGGTTGGGATTCCTGTTCAAGCAGGATGACGTTTGCATGTGGCGCCAGCCAATAGGCAATGGACGCACCGGCAATGCCGGCACCGATGATGATGTAATCCGCCTTCAAGCTGTCCGCTGCGCTCATATCGCTTCCTTTAGGGTTCTACTTAATCGCCATGCGATGGTTATCTGATTATCGCTCGCATGGTGTCAGCTTGCAGAAGCAAGCGAAGGTAGAATACATGTCCCCCTTCCGTCGTGCATGGCGTACCAGCAACAACATGCAAAGGCGGTTTCCTGCATGCATTTGTCAAAGCGTTCCCAAGCGTTGAGCGCGTAACTTGACTGAACCGCTACTGACCGAAACTGACCAAATTCAAAATGGCTCGCATACTGATCATCGAAGACTCGCCCGCAAACATGAAACTGTCGGTTCTGCTTTTGAAGAGCGCCGGACATTCTCCGCTTCAGGCTGAAGATGCACGCAAAGGCATCGCCATGGCGCAGGCAGAACAGCCGGACCTGATACTCATGGACATGCAATTGCCTGATATGGATGGCATGGAGGCGACCGGCGTCATCAAGTCCACTCCGGAGACCGCGCATATCCCCATCGTTGCCCTGACAGCGTCCGCCATGAAAGGTGACCGCGAACGCATACTTGCCGCCGGATGTGACGGTTACATTGAAAAGCCGATCGACTTCAAGACCTTCCTTGCGGAGGTCAATACCATCTGCGACAAGCAGAAGTAGACAAGTAGCCAAAGAGGTTCTTCATTTCAAGCTGATTGTTTTTGTTTTCGAAATAGTTTATTGCCAAAAGCAGGGTTTTTTGTGTGAATTGAAGCCTATAGACTGTGCTTCATCGATGAGCACACAACAAAACAAGTGCGGCTCACCGAGGCAGGACCCGACGGACAACCAACTGTCTTTCTTACCGCCGAGCCCGCACTAACCAACATTGACTTTTGGAGAATGAACATGAACACCAAGACTATCTTCGCTGCTGTTGCCCTGTTTGCCGCTGCCGGTTCGACTTTCGCACAAGGCAATCCGGAGTTTGACGAGTTCAGCAACTTTGTATCGACCCGGACTCGTGCCGAGGTCAAGGCAGAACTTGCGCAGGCAAATGCACAAGGCCAGATTACCCATGCTCCCGAGTTCGTCGAGTACACTCGCGTTGCATTGACCTCATCCACCGCACCGACTGCGTCGACAACGCCTGCAGCACCGCGTGCACAGGCTCGCGTCGCACAGAAGACGACATATGATCAGGCGATCCTGAGCCGCCGACCCGAGTTTGTTGAGCACGTTAATCTGGTGTCCGGTAAGACCCGCGCCGAAGTACGTGAAGAAATGCAGCAAACTGCCGGAACCCTCGGCACGACAATTGGCGGCTAATGACATTGCGTTAGAGCGCTGAGCGCTTTAGTACTGTTGACGTCGCCCGTTAAAAAAGCCAGCCGATTCGAGGCTGGCTTTTTTCATTTAAGTTTTTGTCACAAATCCTGGTACCGCATGCATTCCGTCTCCACAGCTTCGCGAATGATCTCTGCTAGCCGTCGTGTTCCCGGGCCCGCGCTGTCGACATCGGCAAACACGAGGTAAAGATCAGTGAAGCGTTCTCCGCCGTTCTCCATCGGCAGCGGCTTGAGAGTGCCGTCGCGCAGTTCGTTCAAAATCTTTTCCTCCGAAAACCACGCAAAGCCGAAGCCCATTTTGACAGCCTCGATAGAGGTGGCAATATGGCTGACAGTCCATCGTTGCGGTGCTTCAAGCGACGCTACCCGCGTATCGCGCCGCGACCCGGATTCGCGGATGACGAGATGGCGATGCGCATGCAAGTCCTCCATGGTCACCTCACGGCCGAGAGCATGCAGCGGATGCCCCGGACTGGCTACGGGAATGAAGCGCAAGCGCATCAGTTGCGCGCCCAAAAATCCAGGTGGCACGCGGTTCGCGATGGCGAGGTCGACTTTGCCGGTCAGCAGGGCCTCAGTGGTGCCTTCGAGTACTGATTCAACCAGTTCGATTCTTGTCTGCGGGCTTTCGTGCCCCAGTTTCTCCAGACAGCCAAGTAACAGCCAGGTCGGAAAAATCATTTCTGCTGCAATCCGGATCTCGGCTTCCCAGCCAGCGGACAAGCGCCTGGCGGCCCGCTCCAAAGCGCTGGATTCTTCAAGTAAAGTTTTTGCCCGCCGGTAAAGAAACTGGCCCGTTGGCGTCAGGATGGCTTTTCGTCCTTGGATTTCAAACGCCTTCACGCCCAGCAAGCTTTCAATTTTCTGCACCGCATACGTCACCGAGGACTGGCTTTTATGCAGGACTTCCGCCGCCTGGGCGTAGCCGCCGGTGTCCACAACGGTGATCAGAGTGCGCCATTGCTCCAGTGTGATGTACTGGTTTTCCATGCTTTTATCAGTTCAATAGATAGGTTTGAGCTAATTATTCTACTTTTTTATCGACTCAATAAATAGTTTAATGAACTCACCCAACCAAATTGAGGAGAAACAGAATGACTACACTACTGAAGATCAACTCCAGCCTGTTTGCCGGTAACGGCCAATCCAGCCAGCTCACCGACAAGTTCGTGGCAGCCTGGACAAAAGCGAATCCGCAAACCGAAGTACGGGTACGTGATCTGGCAGCCGAGCCAGTCCCTCACCTCGACGGTGAGCGTTTCGGCGCCTTCCTGACAAAGCCTGAAGACCGCAATGCCGAGCAGCAAGCCATTGTCGACTTTTCGGATGCACTGATCAATGAATTGCGCAGCGCAGACGTGATCGTGCTCGGTTTGCCTATGTATAACTTTGGTATTCCGTCGACGCTGAAAGCCTATTTTGATCATATCGCGCGTGCTGGCGTCACGTTCCGTTATACAGAAAACGGTTCGGTCGGTCTGCTGACCGGCAAGAAAGTCTACGTACTGGCGGCCCGTGGCGGCATGTATGCAGGCACGGCACGCGACAGCCAGACAAGCTATGTGCGCGATTTCCTGGGCTTTCTGGGAATGACTGACGTGGAGTTTGTCTATGCTGAAGGTCTGGCAATGGGCGAGGCACCGAAGCAGAATGCACTGGCAAACGCTGGCGCCGCGATCCAGCAACTTGCCGAGCCGCTGCGCTCCGCAGCCTGACTGTACAAGGCCAAGGCCGGGAAGGGCGGGACCTCTGAATCTCCCGCGTCGCTGAGCGATCGTAGCGGCCGAAGCAATACCTTAAGCATCTGACTGTGCAATCAACGAGTCCGGTCCGTCATGAGGCGGGCCGGCGACAAAGAAAGAGAATGCCATGACTACTACTGTGACTTCCCGAACCCTGCAACGTGTGATCGAAGGACTTGCCACTTCCGACGGCGCCGGCGTGAAACTGCGCCGCACGCTCGGGCAAGGACAGGGTACCCGCCTCGATCCTTTCCTGATGCTGGACGAGTTTTCATCCGAGAACCCGGGCGATTACATCGCCGGCTTCCCGGCTCACCCGCACCGTGGCTTCGAAACCGTGACCTATATGCTCGATGGCCATATGCGGCATGAAGATCATCTCGGTAACGTGGGTGAGCTGATGACCGGCGGCGTCCAGTGGATGACAGCCGGTCGAGGAATCGTGCACTCTGAAATGCCGCAGCAGGAAGAAGGCCGCATGCGCGGCTTCCAGTTATGGATCAACCTGCCGGCCAAGGAGAAAATGAAGCCTGCCGGATATCGCGATATTCCCGCTACCGACATTCCAGTGGTGAGCTTGCCGAATGGCGGTCAGGTCAAGGTGATTGCCGGCACGCTGGAACTGGACGGCAAGTCCGTACCAGGTCCGATCCAGGGTTTGTCGACCGAGCCGGTGTATTTCGACGTTGAACTGCCTGCGGGCGCCGTTTTCAGCCATCCGGTGGATGCCGGTCATAACGTCTTTCTCTATACCTTCGAGGGCAGTGTCAAGATTGGTTCGGCAGATGCACCACGGCCGCTGAAGACGCGTAGTGCCGGCATCCTGTCGCCCGGTGAGCAGGTGGAAGTCACTGCAGACGATGGCGGTGCGCGTTTCCTTTTGCTGGCCGGCAAACCGCTGCGTGAGCCTGTCGCGCAGTATGGCCCGTTTGTGATGAATACCGTTGAGGAAATCGAGCAGGCGATTGCCGACTTCCAGAGCGGCAAGTTCACGCAATCGGCCAGTTAAGCGGATAATGTCGGGCAAACGACTTGTGAGGAACGCGAACTATGAGCATGCCATTTGCCCTGATTAAACCGCATGAGAAAGATCTCGGCGACGGATTTATGGTCCGCCGCCTGTTGCCCAGCCATCCGCACAAGATGGTTGGGCCATTCATCTTTTTCGACCATATGGGACCGGCGGTCTTCGCGCCGGGTAAGGGACTCGACGTCCGCCCGCATCCTCATATTGGCCTTGCCACTGTCACCTATCTGTTCGAAGGCGCGATCCTGCATCGCGATTCGCTGGGCACGGTACAAGAGATCCGTCCAGGTGACGTCAACTGGATGACCGCGGGTAGCGGCATCGCTCATTCCGAACGCTCACCGGACGCCTTGCGCAAGAGCGGCGGCACGCTGCAGGGCATCCAGATCTGGATCGCATTGCCAAAAGAGCATGAAACTACCGAACCGGCATTCGAACACCATCCGGCAGCGACACTTCCCCAGATCGATTCTCCCGGCGTGCGTCTGCGCCTGATAGCGGGTAGCGCATTCGGCAAGCGCGCGCCGGCCAAGACTTTTTCCGAGATGTTTTATGCAGCGGTCGAGATGGAGGCCGGCGCGCAGTTCCGCCTGCCTGCCGAGTACCCGCAGCGTGGCATTTATTTAGTCAGTGGCGCGGTTCGTATCGGCGGCACCGAGCTTGCAGAAAAGCACATGGCCGTGCTGACCGACGCGCAAGAAACTACAATAGAGGCTGTAACGCAAACGCGTCTCATGCTGCTGGGCGGCCAAGCCATGGATGGCGACCGCTTCATCTGGTGGAATTTTGTCGCCAGCAGCCGGGAAGCGATCGAAGAAGCCAAGGAAAGATGGCGGACGCAGCAGTTTGGCAAGGTCCCGGATGAAACTGAACGGATTCCGCTGCCTGACGAACCCAAAGCGCCAGAGGCTTTCAGTTAAACTTGCGAGTCGCTCTGCCGGATTTTGCTTCGCCGCCGGCCAGCGCGTTCATTTCACAGCATGCGCCGCCGATCCGGGCCGTGACGGCGCATCTCGATGACAGGCCTAGGATATTTCAGAATGAACAACAACGGAGAGCAACAAACGGCGGCAGCCGGCTCCGACAAGATTTTTGACCACGTCGCATCGTCGCTTCTGCCGACCAAGCATGGGGAATTCCGCATTCACGTCTATCAGCCGGTCGGCGAGACGGTGGAGCATGTCGCAATTGTCAAGGGAGACCTGAAGGACCAGGACCGTGTACTGGTACGTGTGCATTCCGAGTGCCTGACCGGCGATGTGCTTGGTTCGATGCGCTGCGATTGCGGCGAACAGCTCGATGCCGCGCTTAAGCGTATCGCCGAGGCAGGACAGGGTGTTGTCGTCTACTTGCGTGGCCACGAAGGTCGCGGCATCGGACTCGCCAACAAGATCAAGGCCTATCAATTGCAGGATCAGGGACGTGACACGGTCGAGGCCAACCTCGACCTCGGACTACCGGTCGATATCCGCGACTATGAAGTCGCCGCGCACGTCCTGCGCCACCTTGGCGTCAAGTCGATCCGGCTGATGACGAACAATCCCCGCAAGATGAAAAAGCTCGCCGACTACGGCGTATTGATTGCCGAGCGGGTGCCGATGCTGACCGCGCATACCCCGCACAATATTGCCTACCTGCGCACCAAGCAGGAAAAACTGGGGCATATGCTCGACTTCGAATAAGCATCAAAGCACCTATAAATACGAAGCAGCACGAAGCGCGAGAACAAAGTGCCAGATGGATTCAAACCTTGGCATCGGACGTCCGGTTTTTCAGCGTAACGCGGATGGCGTGGCGACGTGCCTTCTTTACGCTGCTCCCGGCGTGGTAGATTGCCGCCTGCTTCAAACTTTCACCTATCCAGTCCATGTTCAAGTTTTCTTGCATCAAAATCACCGTGCTTGCCGCGATGCTTGCCGCATCCGGCGCAAGCCAGTCCGCTGACGCCATACGCATCGGCATGATTGACGGCTTGTCGGGTTCCTTTGCCAATGCCGGCCAGGCGGTGATGCGTAACCTGCAGTACGCCATAGAACGCATCAATGCCAGGGGCGGGGTGAAACTGCCCGACGGTATGCATCCGCTTGCCCTGATTGCCATCGACAACAAGCAAGGCGTTGAAGAATCTCTGATCGCCTTGCGGCAACTGTCCGACCAGCGAATCGGCTTTGTCGTGCAGGGCAATAGCTCGGCTGTGGCGGCAGCGCTGATCGATGGCGTCGAAAAGCATAATGCGCGCATGCCGGATCAGCGCATGCTGTTTCTGAATTATTCCGCGGTGGATCCGGCGCTCACCAACGAAAAATGCAGTTTCTGGCATTTTCGATTCGATGCCAACGCCGACATGCGCATGCATGCGCTGACCGAAGTCATCAAGGACGATGCCAGTGCCAAGCGCGCCTACCTGATCGGCCAGGACTACAGCTTCGGCCAGCAGCTTGCACGATCAGCACGTAGCCAGCTGGCTCGCAAGCGCCCCGACATCGCCATCGTCGGCGACGAGTTGCATCCCATTGGCAAGATCAAGGACTTTACACCCTACATCGCCAAGATCCGGGCCAGCGGTGCCGATACCATCGTCACCGGCAACTGGGGCAACGACCTCACGCTACTAGTCAAGGCGGCGAAAGAAGGTGGTCTCAACGTCAAGTTCTATACCTTCTATGGAAACGGGCTCGGTGCGCCAGCGGCGATCGGAGACGCTGGCGTAGGTCGTGTGCGCGCCGTCGCGGAATGGCATCCGAATACCGGACAGGGCATCAAGAACTCCTCAAGCGACGCGTATTATCAGGATTTCCGCCAGCGGTATCCGCAGCCTGAAGACGATTATGTCCATCTGCGCATGCATTTGATGATTGAGATGCTTGCCACGGCGATTGAAAAGGCTGGCAGTACGGAAGCCGGTGCAGTGGCGCAGGCACTGGAAGGCGCGCGCTTCAAGAACGCCTTCCATGAAGCGACCATGCGCGTGGAGGATCACCAGTTGCTTCAGCCGCTTTATGTGTCGGTGATGCGCAAAACCTCTGATGGATCGGTCCGGTTCGACAACGAGGGAAGTGGCTACGGATTCAAGACGGAACGCTACTTGCCCTTGTCGGAAACGGCGCTTTCGACAACATGCAAAATGAAGCGTCCCGCTTCTTGACGGAATTAGTCTTCACGGCATTAGCTTTAGTCGCAAGACATCCACCTTCGTCACCTGTCCTTCAATGGCGAGTGCTACGACATACTCTCTTCCGACCGGCAGATCGACCGTCGTCCAGTCGTCGCGCATAGTTTTAGGCGGCGCAACGCGTAGCCAGGAAGAGGGGCGCACTTCACAGTCGACTGCATAGGCCCGCAAGGGCAATGACACGCCAAGGCCGGTTGCTTTTGATATCGCTTCTTTACGGCTCCAGCAGCGCATGGTGGCGCTGCTGGAGTCCTGCATCTTCCGCAGAGCAGCCACTTCATCGGGATGGAATCCTGCCGCAATATCACGGATCTCCTGCGGCGCAGCGGCGGACTCGATATCGATCCCGACATGCGGATACGTCGATACCGCCACCCAGACTTGCATGCCGGCGTGGCTGATATTGCAGCCAACGCTGCAGCCGGGTAGTTCTGGCTTGCCCCAGGTGTTGCTGCGTATGATGGTTGCGCGGTCCATGCCTCCATAGTGGGAAGCGACTCTGCGTAGCAGGGCGCGACCGATCAGGTTGCGCAGGCCGTCTTCGGGACGCGCAAAGCGCTCGGCACGCGCATGCTCGTCGGGCAGGGTATGTTGCAGTGCAAATTGATGCAGCGATTCCTGATGACGCCACTCCAGGGTCAGGCCAATACAAATTGCATGCCGTTCGACCAAGGAAGGATAGTCGAAGCGGAATGGATCATCCGCGCGCACCTGAAGATCACGCGGAACGAGCAGGACAGAAGATGCGGGCATCGCCATTTGCGTTCGTGAAAACTGGATAGGCAATCATACGGCAGAACCCGTGTTTAGCGCAGAGTTTTGCGGAAGCGCCATTGACGTTTGACATCGGGTGGTTCGAGTCATTGGGTTATTGGGTTCTGCCAACAGCGCGGAACTGAACACGGCTTGATCCATTGCCATTGCCCATCGGAGGCTGCCTTGCTCCTTACCCAACACTGGAGGAAGCGTCCAAGGAGCGAAATACGCATTCTCCCATTTCGCTCTAGAATGAAGCATTCAATGCACCATATTTCACGGCTGCCCCTATGTTGCCTTATGCAAGCTGTCTGCCCCTAATTATTTGCATCGACAGCTTGCGTAAGGCTGGCCCTTTCAAAAAGACATCGATCCATGAAGCAGTCCGACGCGCAATCCATCAACACGACACATCCTGCTGAGCCCGCCATCCCCCGCGTTGCCGTTCCCTTGCTTTCGTTTGCCGCTTTTGGCAGCGGCATCATCTTGCGCGTCACGGATCCGATGTTGCCACAACTGGCCAGCGAGTTCGCCGTAAGCTTGGGCGATGCATCGCTGGTCATTACCGTATTTTCTATTTCCTACGGTTTTTCTCAGCTTCTGTTCGGCCCACTCGGCGACCGCTATGGCAAATACTTTGTGATTGCCTGCGCATCGGTCGCCTGCGCGCTGACGGCATTGTTGTGTGGGCTGGCACCCGGATTTTCATGGCTGCTCGGCGCGCGTCTCTTGTCCGGTGCTACTGCCGCAGCGTTAATCCCGCTGGCGATGGCTTGGATCGGCGACGTAATTCCCTATCAGGACCGACAACCGGTATTGGCGCGTTTTTTGATTGGTCAGATCCTCGGTCTCGCGACCGGGGTGCTGGTGGGCGGCCTCGCAGCCGATGTCCAGAACTGGCGGTTGCCGTTTTTTATGGTGGCCATCATCTTTGCGGTGGTTGGCGCTGCCCTGTTTATGCTGAACCGGCGATTGCCGGTCCATGCGCGTCAGACACGCCGCGTTGAAGGCGCCGCGATTCCACGTATGATTGGCGAGTTCAGGCAGATTCTGCAGAGCGCCTGGGCACGGCGCATCCTGCTGACGGTATTCCTGGAAGGCGCGTTCCTGTATGGCGCCTTTGCATTCATTGCCTCGCACCTGCACCATACCTTCGGGCTTTCCCTGACCGCATCCGGCGCCATGGTGATGCTGTTCGGATTAGGCGGTTTTGTGTTTGCGCTGTTGTCCAGGCTTATGGTGCAGAGGCTGGGAGAAGCCGGCCTGTCTCGCTGGGGCGGCGTGTTCCTCGCAGCATCCCTTATCGGCATCGGTATTGCCTCGGCATGGTGGGTAGCCATCGTCGGTTGTTTTATCGCTGGCCTCGGTTTCTATATGCTGCACAATACCTTGCAGATCAATGCCACTCAGATGGCGCCCGAAAGACGGGGCGCGGCGGTGTCGGCATTTGCGTCATGTTTTTTTCTTGGTCAGTCGCTCGGTGTCGGATTAGCCGGCGTACTGGTTGAATACCTCGGTACAAGCAACATCCTCGTTGCGGGCGGATTGGGAGTGCTTGCCGTATCGATCAGCATCAGCATCAAGCTTGCCAAAAAAGAAGGGCAGGCGAGTTCATAAATCCAACATCACGGAGACAGAAATTGGCAGAGAACACTCTTTCACCGCTGTGGACGCCGAGTCCTGAACGTATTGCCAAAAGCCGCATGCACCACTACATGCAATGGCTTCAGCAGGATAAGAAGCTGAGCTTTTCCGGCTACGAGGAATTGTGGCAATGGTCGGTCGACCATCTCGAGGACTTCTGGGATTCCATCTGGCGTTACTTTGATATTCCGCATTCGGCTCCCTATACCAAGGTGCTCGACAGCCACAAGATGCCGGGAGCGAAGTGGTTTAACGGCGCACGACTGAACATTGCTGAGCAAGTGTTTCGATTCCACGTGGAAGACGCGGACACGCCAGCGATCATAGGCAAATCCGAAGCGCGTGCCACTGTCAGCATCACCTGGCGCGAGATGCGCCGGCAAATAGCGTCGGTTGCCAATGCCTTGCGCGATATGGGCGTGCAGCCCGGCGACCGGGTGGTGTCCTATATGCCCAATGTGCCGGAAACAGTCATCGCCTTTTACGCTTGCGCGAGCATCGGCGCGGTATGGTCGAGTTGTTCCCCGGACATGGGCACGCCGAGTGTACTCGACCGGTTCGGCCAGATCGCACCGAAAGTCCTGTTTGCCGTTGACGGCTATCGTTACGGCGGCAAGGATTTTGATCGGCGTGACGTGGTGACCGGGCTCGTGCAATCCTTGCCGACGCTGGAACATGTGGTGTTGCTTCCTTATCTGCGCCAGGATGCGACCGTTGATGGTGCCCGGCAATGGAGGGAACTGCTTGACGCAGACAGCACACCGCGCTTCGAGCAGCTGCCGTTCGATCATCCCTTGTGGGTAGTGTACTCATCTGGCACGACCGGCATGCCAAAACCCATCGTGCATGGTCAAGGCGGCACGCTCATCGAAGCATTGAAGGGCCACGGCTTGCACGGCGACCTCGGGGAACAGGACCGCTTCATGTGGTTCTCGACCACCGGATGGATTATGTGGAATTCACAAGTGACCGGCTTGCTGCTCGGGTCAACGATTGCGGTGTATGACGGCAATCCGGGGTATCCGGATCTGGGTACGCTGTGGAAGTTTGCGGATGAGGCCCGGCTGACGGTATTCGGCGCGGGCGCCGCCTACTATGCCAACTGCATGAAGGCTGGCATTGAACCGCGCAAGCTGGCTACGCTGGACGGTCTGCACACGATAGGCTCAACCGGTTCGCCGTTGTCGGCCGACGCGTTTACCTGGATCTATGAACAGCTCGGTCCCGACATTCTGCTGTCCTCGATCAGTGGCGGCACCGATGTCGCCGCGTCCTTTGTCGGCGGTTGCCCGATTGTGCCTTTGTATGCCGGTGAAATGCAGTGCCGTTGCCTCGGTATTGCCGTCTACGCGATGGATGATGCAGGCAAGCCTCTGAACGACGAGGTGGGCGAACTTGTCGTTACCAAACCCATGCCGTCGATGCCGCTGTTTTTCTGGAACGACCCCGAGGGAAAGCGTTATCACGACAGCTATTTCGACACCTACGATGGCTGGTGGCGGCATGGCGACTGGCTGCGCATTACACCGCGCGGTGGCGCAATCATTTACGGCAGGTCGGATACGACCATCAATCGCCATGGCGTACGCATGGGAACCAGCGAAATTTATCGCGTCGTGGAAGGCATGCCGGAAATCCTCGACAGCCTGGTGGTCGATCTCGAGTATCTCGGGCGCGAATCCTATATGCCACTGTTTGTGGTGCTGCGCCCCGGTGTAAGTCTCGACGCTGAGCTGATCCGCAGGATCAATGACAACATCCGTACTGCACTGTCCGCACGTCACGTGCCGAATGAAGTGTTTGCGGTGAATGAAATTCCGCGTACGCTGAGCGGCAAGAAGATGGAGCTGCCGGTGAAGAAGCTGATGCTCGGGATGGCAGTGGACCAAGTCGCCAGCCCGGATGCGATGAGTAATCCGGGAAGCCTGGCGTACTTTGTGGACCTGGCTGGACGCCGGGCGCAGGCACAGGTCACTGCCTGAGATTTCTCAATTGCCTGGTGTCGTGCCGAAGGTAGGATCGACAGATCACGGCTGAACGGTACGGACACCATGGCAAACACGCAGGATTGGCATACCGAGGAATACAGAGGCATAGAAGTGCATGTCTCGCCGCTGCCGCGCGACGACAACGGGACATCCTGGGACTACACGATACGCATTGCCGAACGCGGAGAGGATGCTGGCTCTGCAAGCGAGTTGAGCGCATCTTCCGGCGACGACTGCGACTTCCCGTCCGCCGACGCAGCGGTGGAAGCTGGTTTCAAGAAGGCTTACGAAATGGTTGACGCCATGCTGGCTTAGAGCTGATTTCATATTAGTGAACTGTCGCCTCAGCCCGCCTTGACGCGCATGGCAGCGTTGCTTGTCGCTTGTGTGGCCCGCCACACGGCGCTCCGCGCGCCTTGCCCTGCACGCCAAATCGACCCGCTTCTCCGCACACCAATATGAAATCCGCTCTAAGTTTCCTGCGCTCCTAAATCATTTCGAGCGGTTGTGCCGACTTCGGTGGAGGATAGCTGCGGTCCAGCGCAAGCAAATCTTCATCGTTCAGGATAAGATCCAGTGCAGCCCGATTCTCTCGTACATGCTGTGCGACGCCTGCCTTCGGTATCGCAATCATCCCCGGTCGCCTCAACACCCATGCCAGTGCTATCTGCGCAGGTGTGGCGCCACGGCGCTCCGCAATACGTTTTATTTCCGACGAATCAAGCAGGCGCCCCTGTTCCACCGGGGAGTACGCCATCACCGGAATGCCCCGTTTGTTACACCACGGAATAAGGTCATATTCGATTCCGCGCCGCGTCACGTTATACAGTACCTGATTGACAGCGGGTTGACGGTCGCCGGCAATCGCGGCCAGTTCCTCCATATCGGCAACATCGAAGTTGCTCACTCCCCAGTGCCGTATCTTGCCGTCGCGCGCCAACCTGTCAAATGCCTCAATCGTTTCTTCCAGCGGCACTTGTCCACGCCAGTGCAACAGATAGAGATCGAGGCAGTCGGTCCTGAGTCGCTTCAGGCTGGCTTCGCAGGCGGCGATAGTGCCCTTGAAGGAGGCATGATGTGGCAGTACCTTGCTGATGAGGAAGATATCGGCGCGGCGGCCGATGATCGCGTCGGCGACGACTTCTTCAGACAGTCCGTCTGCATACATCTCCGCCGTATCGATCAACGTCATCCCGAGATCAATGCCGGCCTGTAGTGCGGCGATTTCATGTTCCCGTTGCCGCCGGCTTTCGCCCATTTTCCAGGTGCCCTGGCCAAGTACGGGGATGGCTTCGCCGACGGGAAGTGTGGTGGTTCTCATGCTATGTGCGATGTTCAGGAAGTGGGTTTGTCTGCTGATGGTAAAGGCGCTTCATCGGGTCGCTCCGCCTGCGGCACATGCTGCTCGATGACGGCGTTGACTTCCGCGCCAAATAGCAGGGCGGCTGCCGAAATGAAAAAGAACAAGAGCAGTACCACGATGGTACCGATGCTGCCGTAGGTGGCGCTATAGTCGGCAAAGTTGCTGACATAATAATTGAAACCAATCGAGGCGACGATCCATGTTACGACAGCAATGACCGCGCCGGGCGTGATGAACTGGAACGGCTGTTTGACATTGGGCGCCACATGGTAGATCGCCGCGATGGAGAACGTCAGGAGAAACAGGGCGATCGGCCAGCGCAATATCGCCCATACCGTGACGAAGACCTGTTCCAGCCGGAACTGCACGGCGACCCACTGCATGGCTTGCGGACCGACAATCATGAGTGCGGCCGCAGCAACCAGCAATACGGCAAAACCGATTGTGTAAATAATGGACAAGGGATAGAGTTTCCACGCCGGCCTGGATTCCGGAACATCATAGGCAACGTTCAATGCATTGATGGTGGCGCGCACGGCAGCGGACGCCGTCCATAGCGCAACGATCACACCAAACGAGAGTACTCCGGTCTTCTGTTGCTGCAATTCGTCGATAACCTGGTTAACCGCACTCATGGATTGTTCGGGGAAGAACAACTGGGCATGTTCCCGTAACCAGTTGAAAAACTCGGAGAGGTGCAGAAAGCCAAGAAGCGCAATCAAAAAAATGATAAATGGAAAAATGGAAAATAAAACCTGATATGCCAGTGCCGACGCGTACGTCGTCATGTCATCAGCAAAAAAGTCACTGACCGACTTCTTGAGTACGACAAAGGGGTTAACTCCGCGAAATCCGCCGAGGCGCTTGTACCGGCGAGGCGACCGCGGCCGTTGAGGACCGCGGTCATGCCGCAGGGCACTGTCATTCAAAACAACCGCCACTGTCTACCCGCCTCAATGGTGCCGATGGTCCATGGCGCGCTTGGCGAAATAGGTGCCGGCGAGCACCGCACCAGCCGCGACCAGCATTGAGCTTGTCGGCAGCGAGCGTGCGGTATTGGACGCAATCTCCCCTGCACGTGGCGCCATCAGTTGCATGCGCCGTTTGGTCATTTGCATGCCAAGCTCGCCCAGTCGATCGGGAATCAGACGCTCCGCATCCGGGAGCAGCGTGGTTTCTTCATCAGCGACGTGATGCAGTACGTCGCGCATCAGTTCCATGAAAGTCTGGTCATAGATCGGATCGGTAGGTTCCATGCTACGCAATTGCCCGATCAGACGGCGCATCTCATTGTGCTCGGGAACGCTTTTGCCGACGATGGGGGTATCCGCGGCCAGATTGCGCATTGCCGGGTAAAAGATTTCCTCCTCCAGCTGTGCATGAATCTCCAGGGCAAGACATGCGGTACTTACCAGTGCCTTTTTCAGTTGCGGGCTGCTGCTGATTTCGTATTGGTGGAAGGTTTCCATCACCGAAGTATGGTCCATGCGGATCATGTTGGTGACGCTGGGGGAGAGTTTATCGGTAAAGGATTTCATCATGGCATTCTCCATTTTTCTAAATAACCGCCGCTGCGGACCGAAGGACTAGAGCAAACAACATACCCGCTGCTTTCAGGGTTTTTATGCGGACACTTCTGCAACAATCATGTTGCGTAGCCGGGCGTCCGGCATACGGCCAAAACCAGCCTGCATGTTGTCGACAACATGTCCCGGATTGGAAGTCGCGGGGATAGCACAGGTAATGGCGGGATGCGATATCACATACTTCAACAAAAGCTGTGCCCAACTGTGGCAATCGATTTCGCCTGCCCACGCCGGCAATGGTTTATTGCGAAGCCGACGGAACAGTTCGCCACTGGCAAACGGACGATTGGCTATGACTGCAATACCTTTATCCTTGGCGAAAGGTAGCAAGCGCTTTTCCGCTTCACGTTCGCCAACCGAGTAGTTGATCTGAATGAAGTCGACCGGATGGGTTTGTGCCACCCGTATCACATCATCCTGTGCGCTGGCCGTGTAGTGTGTAATGCCGATATAACGAACCCGGCCGTCACGCTTCCATTCACGTAGTGTGTCGAGATGCGTGTCGACATCGATCAGGTTATGGACCTGGATCAGATCAATAGGATTCGCGCGCAGCTTGCGCAGTGACTCCTGCATTTGCTTTACTCCGGCCGACTTGCCATGAGTCCATACTTTGGTGGCGACAAAGAGTTTTGGACGCAAGCCAAGTTGCGATGCAAGGTCGCCGGCGACATCCTCGGATCGACCGTACATTGGCGATGAATCAATGACGCTGCCGCCATGGTCTATAAACGTTTGCAACACCTTTTGCAGGGGAGCACGTTCGGCGCTTCCGCTGCCGACGTCAAAGGTTTGCCAGGTGCCCAGGCCGACGACTGGGAGCATCTCGTTCGAGGATGGTATCGGCCGCTTCAGTATGGCGTTGCCGGCCGGTGCCGAAGGCACTGCATGGGATGAATAGGCAACGATGCCCATGGTGCTGGTAATCAGCCGAAGCGCATCGCGTCTGTTCATGCCGTTCATCGCTTTCCTGTTCAAAAGCGGCCGTCCGCAGTATCGGACTGCGGGCGATGCAAACGCACGATTTCCTCGTCGGCGCTGGGTCCGGATGCCGGTGAAGGACGCGACAGTTGTTTCAGCGTGTCGTCAATATCCGCATCAGCACGGCTCGCCAGATCACCGATCGTGACCATCCCTACCAGTCGCATATCGCGGTCCAGAACGGGAATGCGCCGCACCTGCTGGTCTCGCATCTGCTGCAGGACTTCGTGAATGCTCTGGTCATCAAAGCACCAGCTTACCTCATCGGTCATTACTTCAGCGATACGGATTTCATCGGTCGAGCGGCTGCTTGTTGCCGCTCGAATCGTGATGTCGCGGTCCGTGATCATGCCAAGCAGGCGTTCCCCGTCGCATACCGGCAAGGCGCCTATATCCCAGTCACTCATGATCTGAGCCGCGTGCCGTACACTATCATGCGGACCTACCACGGTAACGTCGTGCGTCATGACCTGCGCAATGGTTTTCATCATGTCCTCCTTGTGGTTCTCTGTGCTGAAGTCACGGTGTGCAGCAGCGTCGAGCAGGCTTGTCACCTCGTCGTCACCGGTCTGTTCAAAATCCCGGTAATACACGCTTACTGCCCGGAAGTTATTGGGTATCAGAAGGCAGATGCCGTCGTCCGCATCTTCCTTCAGTGAGCAGTAAGTGTCAGCAGGCGCCACCGGCAGTGCAAACAGCACCTCTCTGACCTGCATGCCAGCCATCGCACGCAATGCCGCTTTCATGCTGCTGCCGGTCGCCGCGCCATCGTCCACCAGCAGAACCGTGCGGTTGATGACTGCCACCGGATCCCGCCCCCCGCAATAGATGCGGCGACGGCGCGCAATTTCGTCCAGTTGCCGCCGCACTTCCTGGTCGAGATATTCACGGCTGGGATGAAATCGCTCCAGTACATCCTGGTTCATTATCTGGATAGGCGGATCACCATCTACCAAGGCGCCAAGGCCGATTTCTGGCCATCCCGGCGCTGGAATCTTGCGTACCAGAAGAACATCGAGCGGCGCATGCAGCGCGTTCGCGACCTCATAACCTACGGGGACGCCTCCTCGCGGAAGCGCAAGCACCACCGGTTGGCGTTTTCTCAGAAAAGCCGTTGCCGCTGCCAGCTGCCGTCCGGCATCCCTGCGGTCCTGAAAACGAGCTTGGTTCATGATGGCATCCTTTGAGCAATTGCTCAGAACGATGCGGCTGCAAGATGTCTGCCAACCGCTAGTTGGTGAGCGACGCCAGAGCAGAAACGGTCCCTATACATCTTTACAGTCGAAATGTACAAAGTACAAACAATGCCAGGCGTAAGGCTAGTGAACTTGTCGCCATGTGGAAATTTGAAACCGCCTGGAACTAACAAAATCGACAAGTACCAAAGAACCTCCCACTGTTGCATTCAAAGGAGATGTTATGCAAGCAACTCAGCTCAGAGACCGATTCAATCAAGTGGAACAATGCATCGATAATGCTGCCCAGATGTGCGAGATGAGCAGCGACGTGCCGGATCGCCTGCGGACATGCCTGACCGAACTGGAGCAGGAATCGGACCACGCCATTCAGGCGGCCGAACAGGGGCAGGCGCAGGAACAGATCCGGCAGTGTGTGTCCAAACTGGAAAAAATCGGCGACCGAGCCATGCAGGCCTGCAGCCAAAGTGACTATATTGACGTTCAATTGCAAAATGCGGTTCGTCAGGCGCGCAAGGCGATTTCCAGCCTGAAACAACAGCTTCATTAAGCAGTCCCGCGGTGCGGTCATGAACCGCACTGATCGCTGATGATGGATTAAGGCAACGCCGCCCCGACCCATTTTCAGAATAGGGGTGGGCGCGGCGTTCCACGCTTATGTGGCGTGGCGACACGGCACTCCAGGCGCTCCGCGTTTACCGCGACCATTAAAGCAATCCGCTACGCCGTGCACCTCGTTGAAATTAGCTCTGGCGTAACAACGCGTTACATCCCCAAGGCCAATGCCTGTTAAAGTTGCGTTGCCTGAGATATTTAAAATAAGGGGATAATGTTGGCCAGTAAGTCGCGCAATTCTTCAACTTCGCGAAAAAAATCAAGTACGTCGCTTTCCAGCCGCCTGTTGCAGGTCGGCGCAGTCCTCTTTGCCTCGTTTATCCTTGTCGGTCTGATTCTGTTTGGTTATGTGGTGCTGTTTGTCAAGCCCAACCTTCCTTCGCTGGATGCGCTAATCGATTACCGGCCTAAAATGCCTCTGCGTGTCTATACCGCGGATGATGTGCTGATCGGTGAATTTGGTGAAGAAAGGCGCGATTTCGTACCCATCGCGCAAATGCCGCCGGTAATGATCAAGGCATTGCTGGCCATCGAGGATGACCGTTTCTACGAACATGGCGGCGTCGATTACATCGGCGTGCTCCGCGCCGGACTGGCGAACCTACGGTCAAGTCGCGCACAAGGCGCGTCCACTATTACGATGCAGGTCGCGCGTACCTTCTTCCTGTCACGGAAAAAAACCTATGGCCGCAAGATTCACGAGATCGTGCTGGCCTATGAGATTGAACAGCGTCTGTCGAAAGACCAGATTCTCGAGCTCTACATGAATCAGATTTACCTCGGCGAGCGTGCCTACGGATTCGGCAGCGCTGCGCGGGTTTATTTTGGCAAGTCGATCAAGGACCTGACTGTTGCCGAAGCCGCGATGCTGGCGGGTCTGCCAAAGGCGCCCGCCGCCAATAATCCAGTTGTCAATCCGACACGGGCCAAACAGCGCCAACAGTACATTCTCAAGCGCATGCATGAACTCGGCTATATCAGCCCTGAACAGTACGCGAAATCGGCAAAAGAAAACCTGGCGGTGCGCAGCGACCGTCGTCGTTTCAATACCCATGCCGAATATGTCGCCGAGGCCGTCCGTCAATACATGGTCGAGCAGTACAAGGACGACGTTTATACCCATGGTTACAGCGTCTACACCTCGATCACCAGCACCGAACAGAATGCTGCCTATGATGCTTTGCGCCGTGGCGTGATGGATTACGATCGCCGACACGGCTATCGCGGTCCCGAGGCTTACATCGACCTGCCGCGTGCGGGAGACGAGCGCGATCAACTGATTTCCGACACTCTGCTCAAACATCCTGACAGCGATGAATTGCAATCGGCAGTTGTCACCAGCGCCTCGTCCCGACTGGTGCGTGCCGGCCTGCTGTCCGGCGATGAGATTGAAATCACCGGCGACGGCTTGCGCTTTGCCGCTTCTGCACTGAGTGGAAAAGGGCAAAACCGCATCAAGCCGGGAGCGGTGATCCGTGTCGTACGTGACGCAAAGAAGAAATGGTGGATTTCACAGCTGCCGGAAGTGTCCGCTGCCTTCGTATCCATGAATGCTCAGAATGGCGCCCTGCGCGCCATGGTGGGTGGTTTTGATTTCGAACTGAACCAGTTTGATCATGTGAACCAGGCATGGCGTCAACCTGGCTCGACCATCAAGCCTTTCATTTATTCGGCCGCGCTGGAAAAGGGCTTTTCGCCCGGGACTGTCGTCAACGATGTCCCTCTGATCATTGACGCTTCCGAAACCGGCAGCCAGTCCTGGGAGCCGCAGAACGATGACGGCCGGTACGATGGCCCGGTGACGATGCGTACCGGTCTCAAGCGATCGAAGAACCTGGTATCGATCCGCATCCTGCAATCGATCACGCCTGCCTACGCCCAGCAGTACTTGACCCGTTTCGGATTCGACGCCGACAAGCATCCGGCAAACCTGACCATGACCCTTGGTACCGGTTCTGTGACGCCGATACAGATGGTCAAAGGCTATGCCGTGTTCGCTAATGGCGGCTACCAGGTCACACCCTACCTGATCGAAAAAATTCTCGACAACCGCGGGAACGTACTGAACCAGTCCAATCCGGTCATGGCAGGTCAGGAAGCCAACCGGGTAATCGATCCCCGCAACGCCTACATCATGGATTCGATGATGCGTGAAGTGGTAAACGGCGGGACCGGTACCGCCGCCAGCCAGAGGCTCGGCCGGCGCGATCTGGCGGGCAAGACTGGCACCACCAACGATGCGATGGATGGCTGGTTCGCGGGGTATGGCGGTGACGTTGTCGGTGTCGCCTGGATGGGCTACGACAAGCCACGGTCTCTTGGTGGCAGGGAATTCGGCGGTACGGTCGCATTGCCGATCTGGGTCGACTATATGCGTACAACGCTGAAGGGCAAAGGTTCGTTCGAACGCTCTATCCCTGAAGGCATCGTACAGGCAGAAGGCGACCTGATGTACCGTGAATACGTCAACGGCAATGGGGTTGCCGCTGTCGGTGTCGAACAATCGCGCAGTTTCTGGGACCGCCTGTTTGGGTCGCGTCCATTTGCACCGTCTGCACCGCCGGGTACGGCGGGACCATCAACGGTGCCTGCGGAACGACCTCGCTCACAAGCTGACGACAATATGTACCGTGGAGGACAATAGAAAGTAAGGCACGCAGGTTCGTTCTAGTTAGACAGCTTGCGTGAGCGTGAAGAGGGTGTTCGAAAGTGATGAAAAATGGACATATCGAAATTACTGTTTATTTATACAGTAGTTGTGGTACAGTAATAGCTCATTAACGCTTTCGGATAATAAGGAGAACTACCATGGCTCACCTGAACAACCCCTTCAGCCCGCGTTTTGGACTTGAGTACGCTCCAACCTCGTTCCTGGTTCGGTTCGGCAATCGTGAACTGTTCGTTTGCCGCGATTTCCGCAAGCGTTATTACAAAGTTAATCCGATTCTGGATTGCAGCACGGGTATCGAAGCAGGGCACGTTGAATTGCTGCTGCTGCGTCGCTGGTTGGTGATTTTATCCCGCGCTCGCTAATTTGATTGCATGGGAACTGGCCAAGGCTGTCATTTCAAGGAATGGACCCTGATCATAAACATTCCCTCACCGAAGCCAAAGCCAAGTCCTGAGCGTTTTACCCAAAGAACCAGTAACAGACGCCGATCGACGCCACGACTCCGGCAAGGTCCGCCAGCAAGGCGCAACCGACAGCGTGCCGTACACGCTGTATGCCGACGGCACCAAAATATACCGCAACGACATAGAAAGTCGTTTCGGTGCTGCCCTGGACGGTGGCGGCAACCAGTGCCGGAAAGCTGTCCACTCCACTGGTTTTCATGAGTTCGATCAGCATCGCGCGTGCTGCGCTGCCTGAGAAGGGCTTAACCAAAGCGGTCGGCAATGCATCCACGAAGCGCGTATCCCATCCGGCGGCCTGCACGATATATCGGAGACCTTCCAGCAGCATATCAAGTGCACCTGAGGCGCGCAGCACCCCGACTGCGCACAACATGGCGACCAGATAAGGAAGGAGATTGCGGGCGACTTCAAAGCCTTCCTTTGCGCCTTCTATAAAACTTTCATACACCGGCACCCGTCGGATCGCGCCTACAACAAGAAACAGCAGAATCAGGCTAAACAACACCACATTCCCCAACAGAGAGGAAAGGGCGGAAAGCGCCAATGCCGACATGCTGGCCATCGCAGTCACGGCAGCGGCAAATACCAGCGCCGTTCCTCCAAGCCAGGCAAATACCACTGGATCCCACAATCTCAGGCGTTGCATGAAAGCGACGGAAAAGAAACCCGCCGCAGTCGAGGCAGCTGTCGCGAGAAGAATCGGAAGAAATACCAATGTTGGATTTTCGGCACCCTGTTGCGTGCGGTACATAAAGATCGAAACCGGCAAGAGCGTGAGCGAGGACGCGTTCAACACGAGAAAAAGGATCTGTGCATTACTGGCTGATGCCGGGTTGGGATTCAGGTCCTGAAGTGCCCGCATCGCCTTCAAACCGATAGGTGTGGCTGCGTTATCGAGGCCGAGCGCATTCGCGGTGAAATTCAAGGTAATCAGGCCCAGGGCCGGATGGCCGGCTGGAACTTCCGGCATTAGCCGACGGAAGAGGGGCGACAGGAGCCGCGCCAGCAAGTCTATTAGTGAAGCCTTTTCTGCAATTTTTAGGAAGCCTAACCATAAGGTTAACGTACCGAATAGCAGGATCATCACATCGACAGACAGCTTTGCCATCGAAAACAAACTTTCAGCGACGGCCGCAAAGGCGGCGGCATCACCGGACATCAGCAGGCGGACTGATGCGGTCAGTGCGGCAATGATGAAAAATCCAAGCCAAAGGCCGTTCAGCATAACTTCCTTTCATTGGTAGACAACCGGTCAAGTTCATACTTCGTGTCCGCGTAAAGCCACAAGGCAATTGCCATGGGATGCCATGGCGCGGCCGGCACGAAGAATAACATTCACCGTGTCAATATGGAGCGGTGCCGAGGACCAAAGTGTGTTGCGGATTGTTAGGCAAGTCACAACGTGAGCAAATCTCTATTAACAGAGCGCACGATCAAAATCCCGCCGGCCAGTGCGCCTTGCCATCTCATCTCGATGTGAACTCGCAGCAGCAAGGCCGCGCGACATTCGAAAAACAGGTACGGTACCCTTGCTATAAAAGCGCAGATGCAATGTGGACCAAATTAAGTCGCCTGAAATGATAAATATTAATCAATATTTTGAATTGGCTAATTTGGTGTACGGAGATAGCCTGGAAGGCAGCACCTTGTAATTCAGAAGTAGTGCGGTGCAACGCGTGCGGATCACAGGATATCGGTGTGCCCGGCATCAACGGCCGTCTGAATTATTAATCATGACGCGGCATTAAGCCGTGCGTCCCTCATCCGCTTTGTTCGGATCCATAAAGCACACGGCGATGCATCACGCCCGCCGTATGCTTTATAGATGTTAGCCGAACCTTCCTTCCAAAAGGAGGCAACGCTTGCCGCTTCGTCCGATGCCAATACAATGCCGTCCGAATAAGAGCATTGCATCAAAGCACGCAAGATTGCGTGCTCGCCTATTTTCTGCGGTCTACTCACCGTTACGGCAGGGATTCCAAAAAACACAATGGCGGAAGAAAAGCACGAAGACGCTTGACCTTGCCGCGTTAGGTTAGGGGGGCTATCTAGCATCGTGGATATGGTTGGACAAACTGAAACTGCATAAAGATATGGAACAGAAATGCGCTACGACTTTGACCGCACCATTGATTCTTCTCCGGTGGACCTTTAACAGGCGCTGATCGCTATTGATTCCGCGCCAAGTAGTGCAACTTTTTCTAAAGCATGCCTACGCCGCTCATCAATAAAGAAAGTGAATAGAACATGGCAAAAATGGATGGGATCTATCGAAATACATTACTTATTTTTTGTGCTTAGGATTGTTAGAGTAAATTCAATGCCAATTATGGAGGTGGCAACCGGACAAATGGCTTAGAGGTCACGGCCAGTCCGTTGGAATGTTCAGACTGTTCCTTAACGCAACGAGTTAATGCCTTTGTCGCCAACGATCGGCAATCGCCAGCTAAGCAATCAGCACCTTGAGCATCGCCTGACAAAGGCGTTGAACTATCGGCTAACGTTCCGGTACGACGCGATGAAAAGATGAAATGGATCCTAGGGAGGAATGGAGTGATGAAAGTATCGTCGCGTTCCGAATTTGAGCCAGCAAAGTCGTCAATTATTAGAATGCCGTCATTCACTCTGCTGGCAGGCGTCGTGATTCTAGGCTTCTTCCTACTGGCCCTCATGAGCCAAAATCCCCAGCACCCATGGGGAGACGACTGGGCACAGTATGTTTTGCATGCTCAGAATATATTAACTGGGAACGCGTATGCGGACACGGGCTATCTGTTCAATCCCGATTTTCCCAACGTCGGACCTCCAACTTATCCGCCTGGCCTGCCGCTGTTACTCGTTCCGACATTAGCCGCGTACGGAGTCAATATTCTGGCTTTTAAAATCGTCAGCCTGGTTTGCACAGTACTAGCGCTATTGGTGGCTTTTCGCCTGCTCTCCGTCGTAGTCGGCCAAGATAACGCTTTGATCACGATTTTGGTGCTGACACTTCACCCTTATGTCTGGGAGCTTGGGCAAACAATCAGCTCAGAGGCTCCTTACCTGCTGTTTAACCTAGCCGTCCTGTGGTGGGCGGTGCGTCCGGTCTCACGTGGTGCCGCTGCAATTGCTGCTGGGATGCTACTGGGCCTTCTCATCTTCTACAGTGTCAGCGTCCGGTCGATCGGCATCACACTGCTTCCTGCCGTCATCATCTATGGATGGGCGCATCGCAAGCCATTAGCGTGGTTGATGGCGACAGCGATCACTTTGGCAGTGATGATATGGCTGCAAAGTAGATTTCTGGTCCAGCCGACCGTCTATGAAAATGAACTTAAGGTGCCGACGATCGGCCTGCTTGTGGGCAACGCCTATGGTTACTTGAATGCGTTGTCACGCTGGTTTCCATTGCCAGCAGGACTAGGCATCGTATCGGCCACTGCAGTGGCAGTGCTAGCCGCCGTTGGCGCATGGAGCATATGCATGCGACCGCAGGCCGCAAATGGCCCGGCAGCGACGGGCGTGCGAGCAATCGCGGCTCGCGTGCCTCTTGTGCTCTGGTATCTCGCTTTCTATTTGGGAGCACTGTGGGTAGCCGCAATCGTTCCCGATGCGCGCTACCTGCTACCCGTGATGCCAATCATTATCGGTTTTGCCGTCGCCGGTGCAGCTTTCGTTTTTCGCCGCTTTTCAGCGTCGAGATCAATCACACTGGCGGCGGTGGTTTTGCTGGCGGCTTATTGCGCCGCGCTGCACTTCCGGGCGTCAAACATCGACTTCCGGGAATCGAGCGTTGAAGTGGCCACTTGCGGTCCATGCTTGGAAATGTTTACGTTCGTGCGCACGACAACACCATCGACTTCCGTGGTCATGTTCGTCAAGCCTCGTGCTATGGCCTTGCTAGGCGAACGTCCGTCCTGGCGTCCGGCGAATCGCTACACGCTGGAAGAACTGCAGCGCAATATGAGGGAAAGGCGAATCGATATCGTAGTGACTGGCGCACCAGGGAGCAAATTCTCAGAACTATTTCCCCCATCGGAAGCGCAGGCCCAGCTCATTCGCGGCTCAACGACGCAACTGCTGTTTCGAAACAGCATGTTTGACGTCATTCAATTCAATCCCGTGGAAGCAGCGCATTGAACGTTAGTTTTCCTTTAACCCAACTGAAGTTAGCCGACTCGTCATGTCAAATATCGCCATTCTCATTCCTTGTTACAACGAAGAAGCGGCCATTTCGAAAGTCGTCACAGACTTCCGCCGCGCGTTACCGCAGGCTTTGATCTACGTCTATGACAACAACTCCAGCGACCGCACCGTGGAGTTTGCAAAAGCTGCTGGCGCAATTGTGCGCAGTGAGCCATTGCAGGGCAAGGGTAACGTGGTGCGACGGATGTTCGCCGACATAGAGGCCGACATTTACGTCCTGGTCGATGGCGACGACACCTATGACGCGGCTTCTGCGCCAAAAATGGTCCAGGCACTCCAGCGCAACTCGCTCGATATGGTCAACGGCGCGCGGGTCACTACGATTGAGCAAGCGTACAGACCGGGGCATCGTTTCGGCAACTGGATGCTAACCAGTATGGTGGGATGGACCTTCGGCAACCGCTTTACTGACATGCTCTCCGGCTATCGTGTCATGTCACGCCGTTACGTCAAAAGCTTTCCCGCACTTGCCACCGGTTTTGAGACGGAAACCGAACTCACCGTGCACGCCCTCGAATTGCGTATGCCGATCACCGAGATTGCCACGCCCTACAAGGATCGACCTTTAGGCTCGGTAAGCAAACTGAATACCTTCCGCGACGGCTTTCGTATACTTTGGACCATCGCCGTACTAGTAAAGGAAGAACGCCCTATACAGCTCTTCTCAACATTGGCAGCGATCTTGGCAATGCTCGCGATCGTGTTCATCGCTCCAGTTCTGTTCACTTTTTGGGAAACCGGATTGGTGCCGCGATTACCTACCGCCGTGCTATCAACGGGATTGATGCTCCTGAGTTTTCTCAGTCTTACCTGCGGACTGATCCTCGATACGGTCACGCGCGGGCGACGCGAGATGAAGCGCATGCGCTATCTCGATATTCCCGCCGAACATATCAAGACCAATGAACTGTCCGCTTTGCAGTCTGTTTCTTAAGTTCGGCGCGGTCGGGTCACTCGGCTTTATTGTCGACCTCGCCTTTCTTTATCTGGGCATTTACGTGTTCAGCTTGAGCCCGGTTCACGCGGCGCTATTTTCTTATCCTTTTGCAGTCACTTTTACTTGGGCGGGAAACCGCTACTTCACTTTTAAGGAAACATCACGCCAACCCATGATGAGGCAGTGGGCCGTGTTCGCTGTCAGCTGCACGCTCGGGCTTATATTCAATCGAGGCACCTATACTCTACTTATTTCGACCATTCCCTTGGTCTACAACCATCCGGGCATTGGCCTCGTGGCTGGTACGGCAGCGGGCATGCTCGTTAACTTTTTACTGGCCCGCAATCTGGTTTTCGTCCGATCCACTCCTCATAACTGAATCCCCACCGTCGTTGTCTGAGTGCACTGCCAAAATACGCAAGCTATCGCATAAAAGCGAAATTCATAGATACGACATCATCAACGCCTGTATCGCCAATACAATGCTAGCGCGCAGGGCAACGGGGAGGGCAAATGACAAGTAATTATTTAAATCCGTTTCGAGGATCTGTTCCCTTTGAATATGTCTGCTCGATCTTGAGTGCAGTAATGATTTCACGCAGCTTGCGATCGAGGGTACGTAAGCAGCCAGCGCTGCAAAAGAAAACAAGCAACTGATCGCCGACTCGGTGGCGAAGGTGGATCTTGGTAGCAAGCTGCTCGAACCGGTCGGTGCCACGATGAATGAAGTGATTGACAACGTCAAGCGCGTCATCGACATCATGGGCGAGATCATGGCGGCCAGCAATAAACAAATCGTCGGCATCAAGCAAGTTACTCGGGTAATCGTCGATATGGACCAAGCCAAGCAGCAGAATCCTGCTTCATAAAGCATGGAGGATCGGAAACTATCGAGGTTGGTCAGTACCTTTAAGCTTGAAGTTCATTCGGCCACGCCGGCATTGCTGCCTACGTCCGCAGCAAAGCTGCTGCCCCATACTGCTACATCCAAAACCTGATCGGGAACTCGTCGCAGCAGCGCCTGATGCAGGCGTAGATTCGTCAGACTGCTTTTCTAATTCCAGCGGCATTGCTTATCGAAAGATAACAATGCCGTTTTTCTTTTGTATGCGATGCATTGCAAATAGGGAAAGCATAAGTAGTGGGCAAACAGGCTTATCAGAGTTACAGCGATTTGCGAAGAAGAATTTCGCTATCGCAACTATGGAACGAATAAAAATTTTTTTCCTAAAATCAATGTTGAATTCAAGAACTATCTGAGTTTCCTCCCATCAAAACGGGAGATGTGTAGATTTGCAGCAACAATGATTAGTGACAAATTTTCCCGTGTTCCCGTTTCACTCAGCTTCGCAAAGCAGAGTAAATGCAAAGAGCGCACCTCCATCCGGCAACGCAAAGACAGTAGTCATGCGTATGTCGATCCAGACGGCTGGTAATCGTTAGCGCGCCGCCAAGGCTCATCAAACCGATTTCACCAAAAGGAAAGCTATCCGGCAATGCGGAGGATCTTTATCGCGCCAACGCCTTTCGGGTAGCACCGCAAGTAGGAAAGAAGTGTTTCAGAAAGCCGCAGAAGACGGTAGCACCCATTCGTTTGACATACTTAGGGAACCAACTTGAATCGTTTATCCACATCCTTCACACCGGTACATAAAGCATTGCTGCTTAGCGGCTTGTTCATGGCGCCATTTTCAATGGCCCAGACCGCATCAGCGCCAGCGTCAACCACATCATGGGTTCGCTGCGCACCCGAAAAAGGTACCTGCAATTTCACCGGTACACGACAAGTGCGCTATGGCCTGAACGGCACTTACGCCTATCGTACTGCAACCGGTTCCATCGCCTGTAATAATGCAACCTTCGGCGATCCTCTGCCGGGCACCATTAAGGCTTGCGACTACGCGTCGACGACAACTTCGGCACCAGCACCGGCACCGACACCGGCACCAGCACCAGCACCAGCACCAGCACCAGCACCAGCACCAGCACCAGCACCGGCACCAGCACCGTCATGGGTTCGCTGCGCACCCGAAAAAGGTACCTGCAATTTCACCGGTACACGTCAAGTGCGCTATGGCCTGAACGGCACCTACGCCTATCGTACTGCAACCGGTTCCATCGCCTGTAATAATGCAACCTTCGGCGATCCTCTGCCGGGCACCATTAAGGCTTGCGACTACGCGTCGACGACAACTTCGACCCCGGCACCTGCACCTGCACCGGCACCAGCACCGGCACCGGCACCAGCACCGGCACCAGCACCGGCACCGGCACCAGCACCGGCACCGGCACCGGCACCAGCACCAGCACCAGCACCAGCACCAGCACCAGCACCGTCATGGGTTCGCTGCGCACCCGAAAAAGGTACCTGCAATTTCACCGGTACACGTCAAGTGCGCTATGGCCTGAACGGCACCTACGCCTATCGTACTGCAACCGGTTCCATCGCCTGTAATAATGCAACCTTCGGCGATCCTCTGCCGGGCACCATTAAGGCTTGCGACTACGCGTCGACGACAACTTCGACCCCAGCACCGGCACCGGCACCAACACCAACACCGGCACCAGCACCGGCACCAACACCAACACCGGCACCAGCACCAGCACCAGCACCAGCCGGTCCGCTGGGTTCGGTCAGCTACACCACTAGCACGGCGCAGATCACCAATCCAGAACGTGGCTTCTACCGTTACGTTGACTGCAACTATGGCGTGAGCCAGTCAGAGCTGCAGAGCTACCGCAATGGAGGCAATACGCTGGTGTATTGCATCGTCAACCTGAGCAGCTTCATCAATTCGCCGATCAGCCAGACACAGCTGGACCTGTTCCAGCGCCGCATGGATGAGTTCCGTAGCGCCGGCCTCAAGGCCATTCCGCGCTTCGTCTACAGCGAGAACGAAGGTGG
>NZ_JBHTDH010000011.1:0-176683 GCF_042666555.1 Herbaspirillum sp. GCM10030257 | reverse complement strand
ACCAGTCAGTGGCCCAGGATCAAACCTTGCTGGCGATGCGGATCAAAGAAATTACTGAGGTTCGGATTCGATATGGTTATCGTCGGGTGCACGTCATGCTGCAGCGGGAAGGCTGGCATATTAATCACAAAATAGTCTATCGTTTGTACTCGTTGCAGGGGCTGGCCCTGCGTAGCAAGCGGCCGAGAAGGCATAAGAGCGCGCAGACACGACAACCAAAGGCGCCGGCTGATGCGATGAATCAGGCGTGGAGCATGGATTTCGTATCTGATGCGTTATTCAATGGCAGAAGACTACGCACGCTGACAGTCATGGATAACTTCACACGTGAATGCCTGGCGATTCACGTTGATGCAAGCATTCGTGGTGAACATGTCGTTGAAGTCATGGAGACGTTGTGTGCACGACGCGCAGCCCCTGTTTCCATCTCCGTAGATAATGGGCCGGAATTCATTTCAAAAGTGCTCGATAAGTGGGTCTATGAGCACAAGGTATCACTCAATTTCAGCCGCCCTGACAAACCGACGGACAATGCCTACATTGAATCCTTCAACGGCCGCTTCCGTGAGGAGTGCCTGAACGCCAACTGGTTTCTGTCCCTGGAGGATGCGCGAGACAAAATCGACGCATGGCGCCAGGACTATAATGAAGTTCGTCCCCACAGTGCGCTGGACTGGCAAACACCGTGCGAATTTGCCCGCCAGGCAAGGGCTTGCAGGAAATCCGCCTTACCTCAACAGCCGGATTTTTCTACGTAGGCGTGGTCCTAATTCCGGTGCAGGGTCAGCTGCTGCGTGATCGATCACGAACCCGACGATCTACAAAAGGCAGCACCATTCCTGCTGCGTCATCGCGAGATTTTTCTTCCTGAGCTGACGGCAAACGCAACATCGCAATCGCGCCGATTTAACGACATCCGTACCTTGAACTACCATCCACACTATGGCGAATGTGTAGAAAAGGCGACGAAGTTTCTCAACAACTTGGCACTGCAACGTTAATCGCGTCGTTCAGCCTACAATTATTACGCAGCATTTCATTTAACGACCAACGGCGATCACTACGTTGGTGCCCTTTCCTGCCCAGTGGGAAAAGGATCAGAATTATCGACGCACCGTACATAACTTGTTCGCCTTCCTGCGCCTAAGATGTTTCTTTAATCAAGGCATCCATTTTTTCTTGAGTGACACCTGACCTGACCGGTTTTTTCAGACTTTTTCGCGCGAAAGCGGGCATTGTTGCCGTACTCGTTTGAGCAGGTCCATCTTGAGAGCTTGCAGTTTTGCAATCCTAACCAATGGTTACAAATAGGCAAGTCGCAGCGTTTTAGAAAGCTCGTCTAATTTGGTTTCCCTATTTTCAGATCAAACCTTTGGCATTCAATCCATGAAACGCCTGCGACTTAGTCCAAATAGAGGATTCGGCAGGTGGCGCTATAAACAAAAATCAAAAACGATCTTGAGATCCTGTTCCACAGGAGACAGCGAACATGTCGATAGCAATGACCAATGCCGGCCACGCCGGGTCCCGCCTCTTCGAAATGGCAGCGCTACCGCCTGAACAATTGAGTACGCTGCTCGGCCTGGTCTACCAAGGACCGATGGAAACCACGCCATGGTCAAGTGCGCTTGAATACATCCGTCGGCGACTTGATGCCAGTTTCGTGAGCTTGGTATTACGTACGCCAGCCTCCACTCGCCCGGGGCTGATCGTTAATGCATCGGTCTACGGCGCGTCGCTGCCCGGCGAACCCTCTTACACCAACAATTATTATGCGCTATGCCCATTCGTCGGATTACCGACCGATGAGGTGCGGACAGCCGACGAAATCTTCGGCGAAAGCGGGTGGCATACCCACAAGTTCTACAAACAATACCTGAAGCCGCTGGATCTGCGGTACATCCTGGCGGCAAACATCCGTACTGACGACGGGGTGGAATGTGCATTTTTCGTCAGTCGGCCCCATGGCTCGCATGATTATTCCGCGGCCGAGAAAGCCTTTATCACGGTACTGTTACCGCATTTCAGAAGAGCGGTCGACCTACATTCGAAGCTTGATGTGGTGGAATCCGAGCGGTCTTTGTATGCGGGTACGATAGCCCGGATGCTGATCGGCACGGTGATCCTGGACGAGGCGGGCATGGTGCTGAAGTGCAACAGCGCGGTGGATGAGCTGATTACGGAAAAGGACGGCATAGGGTTCAACCACGGCCTACTCGAGGCATATTGCCCGATCGAGAATCGCAAATTCCAGAAGGCAATCCGAGTTTGCCTGGCCAATCGTGCGGTTGCGGTGCCTTCTTCAGTGGAAGTGACCACCCTGTCCCGGCCATCCGGCAAACCGCCACTTAGCGTGCTGATTCGTCCGATTCCGCTAAATTACTACGCGGAGCAAAACAAGCGGCGGCCGGCCGTCGCCGTATTCATCCGGGACCCAGCCTGCACCTCACAGGCCTCACGCGAAACCGTGCGCAAACTTTTTAAATTGACGCGCACCGAAACCGAACTCGCGCTGCTCATGGCCGACGGACTGACACTCGACGAGGCGGCCGAACAACTCGGCATCATGAAAAACACGGTGCGCGCGCATCTGCGGGGCATCTTCGCAAAGACCGGCGCGACCCGCCAGGCAACGCTCATGAAGACACTGTTGAACAGCGTGGTGTCTCTCGGGTGAGTCGGCTGCTTCCATGCACCGTTCTATAGATGCATGCACAAGGCGCCAAAGCCAATTTTTTAGTCCGGTCAGACGAAGATTCAATATCGGGCCGTCAGTAATCTTCTCCTGACGCACCGGACCTGTTGGGGGTCGGGCGAATGTAAAGGAGTCTATAGATGTTGACCCATCTGGAGCGACTGGAGGCGGAGAGCATGCACATCATGCGCGAAATTGTCGCTGAATGCGAAAACCCAGTGATGCTGTATTCAATCGGCAAGGACAGTGCCGTGATGCTGCATCTTGCCATGAAGGCGTTTTACCCTGCCAAGCCCCCCTTCCCTCTGTTGCATGTCGACACGACCTGGAAGTTTCGCGAAATGATCCAGTTCCGCGACGCGATGGCACAGCAGCTCGGCATGGAGCTGATCGTACATATCAATCCGGAAGGCATCCGCAACAATATCAATCCGTTTACCCACGGCTCGGCTGTGCATACCGATATCTGGAAGACCGAGGGCCTGAAGCAGGCACTCGACAAGCATGGCTTCGATGCAGCGTTCGGCGGCGCGCGCCGCGACGAAGAAAAGTCGCGCGCGAAGGAGCGCATTTTTTCCATCCGTTCCGAGCAACACCGCTGGGATCCGAAAATGCAGCGGCCCGAACTGTGGAAGCTATATAACGCACGCAAACGCAAGGGTGAGAGCATCCGCGTGTTCCCGATATCGAACTGGACCGAGCTCGATATCTGGCAATACATCCACTTGAACAAGGTACCGATCGTGCCGCTCTACTTGGCGAAGGAGCGACCGGTGGTGCAGCGCGACGGCACGCTCATCATGGTCGATGACGAGCGCATGCCGCTGCGGCAAGGGGAAGTGCCGCAGATGAAGAAGGTGCGCTTCCGCACCCTCGGCTGCTATCCGCTCACCGGCGCGATCGAGAGCGAAGCCGACAGCCTGACCGCGATCATCCGCGAGATGCTGCTGGCGCGCACCTCAGAACGGCAGGGGCGGCTGATCGACCACGACTCGGCCGGTTCGATGGAGAAAAAGAAACAGGAGGGGTATTTCTGATGGCACACGTATCCGATTTGATCGCCGAGGATATCGAAAAATATCTGAAGCTGCATGAACGCAAGAGCCTGCTGCGCTTCATTACTTGCGGCAGCGTCGACGACGGCAAGAGCACGTTGATCGGCCGCCTGCTGTATGAATCGAAAATGCTGTTCGAGGACCAGCTCACGCAACTGGAAGCGGATTCGAAAAAAATGGGCACGCAAGGCGGCGATCTCGATTTCGCTTTACTTGTCGATGGCCTGTCGGCGGAACGTGAGCAAGGCATTACCATCGATGTCGCCTACCGCTTCTTTTCCACTGACAAGCGCAAGTTCATCGTTGCAGACACGCCCGGTCATGAGCAATACACGCGCAACATGATCACCGGTGCCTCGACCGCGGATGTTGCCATCATCCTGATCGACGCACGCAAGGGCGTGTTGACGCAGACGCGCCGCCATAGCTATCTGGTATCGCTGATCGGCATCCGCAAGGTGGTGCTGGCGATCAACAAGCTGGACATGGTCGGTTACGCCGAGGACGTGTACCGCCGCATCGATACGGAATACCGCGGCTTTGCGCAGGAACTCGGCTTGACCAATATCGTCTCCATACCGATGTCGGCGCTCAAGGGCGACAACATCACCGAGCGCAGCGCCAATACCCCGTGGTACGAGGGCCCGACGCTGATGGATCATCTGGAAACGGTTGAAGTGGACGATGCCGCCGCGCAGTCGCGGCCGTTCCGCCTGCCTGTCCAATGGGTGAATCGCCCGAATCTCGATTTCCGCGCCTATGCGGGCATGATCGCCGGTGGCACGGTGCGCCCGGGTGACCGCGTGCGCGTGCTCCCGTCGGGCCGTGAAAGCCGCGTTGCGCGCATCGTCAGTAGCGAGGGCGACCTAGCGCAAGCGGTTAGCGGCCAGTCCGTCATGCTGACGCTGGAAGATGAAATCGACGTCAGCCGCGGCGATGTGCTGGCGACTGTCGATGCTCCGCCCGGCGTGGCCGACCAGTTCGAGGCGACACTGGTGTGGATGAGCGACGAACCGATGCTGCCGGGCCGCCCTTACCTGCTCAAGCTCGGCACCAGGACAGTCACCGCTACCAGCGCTACGCCGAAGTACAAGGTCAATGTGAACACGCTGGAACACCTGGCGGCGAAAAAACTGGAGCTCAACGATATCGGCGTCTGCAACCTGAGCTTCGATCAGCCGGTTGCCTTCGACGCCTACAGCGACAACCGCGATACCGGCAGCTTCATCGTGATCGATCGCCTGTCCAACAACACCGTCGGCGCCGGTATCCTGCACTTCGCCTTGCGTCGTTCGCATAATATCCACTGGCAGGCGATCGACGTCAACAAGCAGGCGCACGCCAGCCTGAAGCGACAGAAGCCGTGTGTGCTGTGGTTCACCGGATTGTCCGGCGCAGGCAAGTCGACCGTGGCCAACATGGTCGAGAAAAAACTGCATGCACTCGGCAAGCATACTTACCTGCTCGACGGCGACAACGTAAGGCATGGATTGAACAAGGATCTCGGCTTCTCCGATGCGGACCGCGTGGAAAACATCCGGCGCGTCGGTGAAGTCGCGCGACTGATGGTGGACGCGGGGCAGATCGTGCTGGTGTCGTTCATCTCACCCTTCCGTGCGGAACGCAGGATGGCGCGCGAGCTGGTCGAGCAGGACGAGTTCTTTGAAATTTTCATCGATACGCCGCTTGGCGTCGCCGAACAGCGCGACCCGAAGGGGCTGTACAAAAAGGCGCGACGCGGTGAACTGAAGAATTTCACCGGCATCGATTCACCTTACGAAGCACCGGAACAGCCGGAAATCCGCATCGATACCACGACGCACACGCCTGAACAGGCGGCAGAGTTGGTCATCAACCATCTGACTGCGTGTGGGGTGATATGACGCACTACTATGCTTTCAACGGCGACGCGGATGGTCTGTGCGCGCTACAGCAGTTGCGGCTGAGCGATCCGCGGGACGCGGTACTGGTGACTGGTGTCAAGCGCGACATCAAGTTGCTGCAACGTATCGATGCGGTTGCCGATGACAGCATCACGGTACTCGATATCTCGCTCGATCAGAATCGCGAGGATCTGCAGCGCGTGCTCGCCGCCGGGGCGGCGGTATGTTATTTCGACCATCATCATGCGGGCGAGCTGCCGCGGCAGGGGCATTTCATGTCGCATATCGACGAGAGTCCCGAGGTATGCACCAGCATTCTGGTCGACCGCTATCTGGGCGGGCGCCATCGCGCCTGGGCCATTGTCGCCGCGTTCGGCGACAGTTTGCCGGAAGTGGCGCACGCGATGGCGTCAGTCGCCGGGGTCGACCGGCGCACCGCGCTTCTTCTCGAACAACTTGGCACCTGTCTCAATTACAACGCGTATGGCGAAACGGTGGCGGACCTGCATATCGATCCGGCCGAACTTGCGCGGCACATGCTGCCGTTTGCCGATCCGCTGGAGTTCATCGCGCATTCCGGGATATACGCTCGACTCGCCGCCGGCTATGAGCAGGATATGCAACAGGCGCGCAGGCTGACGCCGGCGCAGCAGATGCCAGGAGCGAGACTGTTCATGCTACCTGACGAGCCTTGGGCGAGGCGTGCCATCGGTGTGCTGGCCAATGAACTGATGCAGGCGCAGCCTGACTGTGCGCTCGGCATCCTGTCTCCGAAATCCTGTGGCGGGTATACCGTAAGCCTGCGGGTTCCGGCCGGTAGCGCGGTAGGTGCGGCGGAGTTCTGCCGCAACTTCGATACTGGCGGCGGCAGGAAACTGTCCGGCGGCATTAACCATCTTCCGAAAGAGAACGTCGACCATTTCGCCAGCAGCTTCGCTAAATGCTTCAGAACATAACAGCCAATGTAAGCATGGAATTAACTCATTCATTAGCGGGATTCCTTGTGGGCATGCTTGTCGGCTTTACGGGAGTAGGTGGAGGCGCGCTCATGACCCCTGTGCTTATTTTTTTACTGGGTGTGGCGCCACATACCGCAGTAGGCACCGATCTGCTTTTCGCTTCGCTTACCAAGGGCGCCGGCGGATGGGTGTATGGCGCACGCGGTTCGATCGACTGGCTGGTGCTGCGCCGCCTGTCGCTCGGAAGCCTGCCCGCGGCAGCAATCACGCTGCTGCTCATCAAGGACATCGAAGCCGGAAAAGGTTTTGAGACCGTCTTGCTGCAATCGCTAGGCTGGATGCTCGCGGTAACCGGCGTGACGATGATATTCAGGTCCAGACTCCATCATATTGGCCAGTGGCGGCGCACCGTTGCACCGGAACGGTTCAAGCAGGTACAGCCGGCACTGACAGTGGCGGCCGGCGCACTCCTCGGGGTTCTGGTGACGCTCACGTCAGTCGGCGCGGGGGCTCTTGGCGCCGTGATACTACTCTATCTCTATCCGTATCGCCTTACCCCGAAGAAGCTCGTCGGCACTGATATCGCGCACGCGATACCGCTCACACTGGTTGCCGGCCTGGGCCACCTGACTCTCGGTAACATCGACTTTGCACTGCTGGGATCGCTTCTGATGGGATCGATTCCCGGCGTCCTGCTCGGATCACGTCTGGGCGTCAGCATCAATGGCCGATGCTTGCAGAATGCCATCGCCGCAATTCTGATGTTTGTTGGAGTGAGGCTTGTGCTTAATGGTTGATGAATGATTGATGTCCAGATCTGTAGTAAAGGCGGTGCGCAGACCGGCGTGCCGCTCGATGCAAACGGCGGCAAGTGCGCCAGGTTATCTCTCAATTAGGAGCATTCATATGAGCAAGGCAGAAAATCTCGTCACTTCAATCAAGGTGGAAATCGATGCACCGACGTCGCTGGTGTGGGAGGTGTTGACCGACTTTGAGCGCTATTCGGAATGGAACAGCTTCTGCCCCGAGCTCAAGACGAGCGGCAAGCTGGGCGACATGGTTTACATGCAGGTGCGCATTCCCGGGACCGACCAAACCATCCCCGTCAACGAGTATCTGGTGGCCTATGAGCCTGAGCTTCTGCTCTCTTGGGAACAGCGACCGACCGATAGCAACAAGGATGCAGCCCGCCGCGACCAGTACATCAATGCACTCGGCGCTGAGCGCAGCAGTTATTTCACCACCGATCTGTTCCTGGGCATAAATGCCGACAAGATCATGAAAGAGCACGGCGCTTGGGTGAAACAGGGCTTCGACCAAGTGGCGCGCGATCTGAAGCAAAGAGCCGAGGCCCTTTATGCCGGCAGAAAATAAGGGGGCATACATGAGGCAAGCAATTTTTCCGGAGGGTGCCGCATTGGTTTTCGGCGGCAGCGGTGGCATAGGACAAGGCGTTGCGTTGGAGTTTGCGCATGCCGGCACGTCGGTAGCCATTGCCTATCGCAGCAAGGCGGATGTTGCCGAGCGCGTTGCGGGTCAGATCCTCGAGCAAGGTGTTAACGCGAGTACGCATCAGGTTGATGTCGTCGATACGGCGCAAATCAAAACAGCTGTCGACGCGGCGATTGCGGCACATGGCCGGATTCATACCGTGGTCTGGGCCGCCGGTCCGCTGGTCGACCAGTTGCATATCTCCGAGATAAGCAGTGCTCATTGGCGCCGCGCGATTGAAATCGAAGTGGTAGGTTTTTTCAATGTCGTCCAGGCCACGCTACCGCATCTGCGCGACGCAGGCGGCGGGACTTATGTTGCCTTGGGTTCGGCGGGGCATCTACGATGGCCGGACCGCGACGGCCTGTCGGTCGCACCGAAGGCAACCAACGAATCCCTCATCAAGGGAATCGCCCGCGAGGAAGGACGCCACAACATTCGAGCGAACTCCGTGCTGGTCGGCGTGATCGAGGCAGGCATGTTTCTCGAGCTTCTCAGCCAGGGCCAGTTTGACCAGAAATGGATCGACGAGACCCTCAGGATGCTCGCCTTGAAGCGCTGGGGCAAGCCCGAAGACATCGGGCGAGCCGCCGTATTTCTGGCATCGACTCAGTCATCCTATATCACCGGACAGCAGCTCAATGTGTCCGGTGGCTATGGACTCTGAAGACGGTCAAGCCATGAACTCGCCGCCATTGGCGTCCAGCGATGCGCCGGTGATCGCCCTGGCGTAATCCGAGACGAGGAAGAGCGCGGCCTTGGCGCAATCCTCATCGGTCGGCATGTGCCCGAGCGGGATGGCAGCGGCGATCTGGTCGATCAATTGCTGTTCCGGCACATGCTGATCGGCCGCCGTCTGCCGGATATAGCCCTGCACGGGCGCGCCCCACATCCAGCCCATGAACACATTGTTGACCCGGACGCCGTGCGGTCCCAGTTCCTTTGCGAGATACTTGACGGTGGTCGCGAGCGCGCCCTTCGACGCCGCATAACCCGATTCGCCAGGAAACGGTCTGCGCACTGCCGCGGTATTGATCATGGCGATTGATCCGCCACGCTGTTGTTTCATGGCCGGCACGACTTCGAGCGTGAGGTTCATCGTGCCGAACAGATTCGTGTCGAACACCGAGCGCCAGACGTCCAGATCCGCCGCCTCGACCGGCTCGAAGTTGCCATGCAAAAAAGCACTGTTGATCAGCGCGTCGATCCGGCCGAACCGCTCGATGGTCTGACGGACCAAGTGCTTGCACTGGTTGCGGTCGGTGATATCGGTCACGATCTTCAGCACTTCGCAATCGCTGCCCAGTTCCCGGATCCGGTTCTCGGCATCGTCCAGCTTCGCCGCACTGCGCGCTGCAGCCACGACCGCCCGCGCCCCTTCGCGCGCGGCCTCGACCGCGAGCTTGACACCCAGACCGGGACCGATACCGGAAACGATCACTACTTTATCTTGCAACAACATTTGTCTTCCTCCTTATTCGGTGCGATTTCAACTAGCAATGCTTTGTTTATGACTGCGCCGCGCTCTCGTTGGACGGCACGTAGCGTTGTCGGTATGCGGCAAAGTCGGCCTTGAGCTGCTCCTCGCTCAAGCCGAACTGCGCCGCCGAGTACTCGTGGAAAGCACGCTTGTCGCGCCGATTGCCGGCAAGCCATTGCTGCATCGCCTGCTCGGCCTCATCCGTCAGCGGCATACCGATGAAGGTATAGATCGCCCTGACCACATCCATCGGCCGGCTCACCGTGTCGCTGAACCACACATCATGAAAGCGCCCGGACGGGATGCGCTCACGTACCGCCATCGCGCTGTTCAATGCCTTGGCCATCTTGGGTGACCAGTGGCGTCCGACGGCGACCGTATCGGCCCGGTCGCTATAAATTCCCCACAAGGTATGGATGAAGCTGCACAGAGAGGGCACCGTCTGCAGCGGATCGCGGTGGGTCTGGATCACTTGCGCATCCGGGAAAACCTTGAACAGTGCTTCCATCGTCGGCAGATGGTTCGGCGTTTTCAGCACCCAGCGCTCGGCCGGCATGCCGCGCTGGCGCTTTTGCCATTGCAGGAACTGCAGCAGTTTTTTCAGATAGGCATAGGCCGGCGTGTGGTCCTGCTGGTCTTGCCACGCCATGTATCCGGGAACGTCGGCAAACGCATCCATCGCGGCATGGAACGAATGCTCCATCAGCATCACTTCTTCGTCGGCCTGCTCCGCATCGAGCGGATGGATAGCCAGCAGTTGCGGCATTGCTTCGACCATCATCCGCACTTCGGCCTTCGCCAGTTCAATACGTGGATCCGGTTGGCCGGGAACAGCGCCGGCCAGCGGCACCGGATGGCGCGATTCCCACCACAGCATCGGATAAAAGCGTGGATCGCAGGACAGGACGCGCTGCAGCAGCGTCGTGCCGGTGCGCGGCAAGCCGACGATGACGACCGGTTTTTCGATCGGCTCATTCAAGATGGAGGGATGGCGCTTGCAGTAGTCTTCGACCTGCAAGCGGTTACACAGCAGTTCGACGATCCGTTGGCGCAACAGATGGCGTCCGGTATCGGACAGATTCGCCTCTTCGTTCAGCGAGGTCAGCATGGCTTGTAGCGCCGGCCGGAAGCTTCCGTCGCCGAAATCGCTCAGTCCACCGCTGCGTTGACTCGCTTCCGCAAGCAGTACATCCGTCTCGAAGTCGGTCACTCCACCCATATCTGTTATCTCCTTGTCAGTTCAGCGAGTTTCACGACCCGGGTCGTGGGATGCACGTGCTCCGTTGCCCCGACCCAACGCATGCACATGGTTCCGACCCGATGCCCGGCGGTCTTAAGCCAGTTGGGCAGCCCCGGATCACGGTCAGCCAGCACCATGGTCACGCCGCCCTTTTCGTTGTAATGGACGGAATGTTTGTTGAGGTGGATGCGGTGATAGCGGTAGTCGAGCGACTCCATCCAGTAATTGTTGATCTGCAGGTTCCAGAACCGGCACTCCGGCACCCGCTCAACCTCGATCACCAACGCTTCGTCCTGTTCCAGCGCCCAGTAGCCGTGGTAATAAAAAATATTCGGATCACCACCGACCGCCTGGCATAGCGCCTGATTCGCCGGCGGCAGTTGGTTCGGATGCGCTTGATAGCCGCGAGCCCAATCAGCGAAGAGCTTGGCCGTAGTCTCAACAAAGCGCCCAGCGTTCTGCAGACCGCCATGCAAGCGCACAGGGGCCAGCGGCAGCGGCTTGTCGTTCGAGCCGATCGGCTCGATCGACAGTTGCGCCGGCTTTTCATTTCTGCGATCGAGGAAGGTCTGGCGCACCACGAGGGCATTGCTCTGAACCTCCAGCGGCAGCCAGTTGCCCGCATGCGGCTTCTGACTGAGGATGAGCTCGAAGCGGCCGTCCGATTCAAATTGCATGCGTGCAGCGTCGATGAAGCCGGTTTGTTCCATCTTGCTGTCGGTTTCGTAACCGCCTTTTTGGCTGCCGAAGCTAAGGTAGGGCACGGTGCCCCGATTGCCCCGGATGAGGTAGTCGTTGCGCCCGTTGAGGCGTGCGTACTGGTAGAGGTTGTCCGGATTGTCCGCGCCGATTTTTGCGGTTTCGTGACTAGGGATGATCAGGGACGGAAAATCGGGATCGGCGCCTTCGACATGCATCTCCAATCCAATGCGAATCAGCCGGCTGAGATAGCGGAAACCCTCGGCTCTGGTGAAAGCATCTTGCGGGGCTTCGGGACGCAGGATTTGTTCCCCGGCACATTTAAGCATTTCACAAAACTCATGCCACGCTCGACCGGATATGACTTGCTCTTCCAATGAACTTGCCATGCCACCTCCTATCGGAAAATTTGGTAACGGGAAATTGAGTTCCGGTGCACATCACCGTTTCATGTCCGGTTCCTTGCCTGGATTTATCCCGTCTGGATGGCAGCACGATAGCAATTCCCGACGGACTCGCTCTTCGTCTGATCGGACTAACTTTCCGTGAAGCCTTCACTACCCCATTCCAGGGAGCTCGCTGCGATCGTCGACGTTGAAAACGGTGTTCTGAAAGCGGCTCGACGGGTCGTATTGCGACGCAGTCATCCCGTACCCGTATCTACAGCCGTACTTTATCGAGGAGATAGAGGAGGCGAATCGCCGATCGACCAGATTGAATAGAAGTTACCTGTACTTCTAATGTCCGCTTCAGGACATCGAACAGGCGCTATGGCAGTTTGCTCCTGGCCCGTGCGAGTTCGCGGTCGAGCGCATTGGCGAAGTTCTGGCGGTCGGCGTGGCTAAATGCGGCCGGGCCGCCAGTGTCGACACCACTGCTGCGTAGCTCTTCCATGAAAGCCCGCATCGTCAGTTGCTGAGCAATGGTGTCTTTGGTGTACCACTCGCCGCGCGGATTGAGCGGCAAACCGCCCTTCTCCAGCACCAGGGAGGCCAAGGGAATGTCGCCGGTCACGACGATGTCGCCGGGGCTGACGCGATCAACGATTTCGGCGTCGGCCGCATCGGCGCCAGCGGGGACCTGGAGCGCGCGGATGAAGCGCGAGCCCGGCACGCGGATCAACTTGTTGGCAACCAGCGTGACGTTGAGCTGCAGGCGTTCGGCCACCCGAAACAGGATGTCTTTAATGACAGCGGGACAGGCGTCGGCGTCGACCCAGATGTGCATGACAAATTGGATGAGATTAGCAGGATGATGCATTGTAACCGCAAGCTGTCTGGCCGATGCGTGGCACGAACTGCCAGTTCGAGTTGCTTGGCGCCCATGTCGCTCAAGCTCTGTGGTCGGTTGCTGATTTGCCTGAGTGCAAGCTGTTGGCCGTCTACAGCAGAAATGGTCTTCACTTGGACTGACCGCTTTACACCAGGCACCAGAAATAGAACATCATTTCGGCGTGCCTTTTGTAGTCATCTGCTGCAGCTGCGCCTAGCATGATCGCGTCGTCTCCTCGATCCAGCGCCTCTGGAAGCTCTCCTCCATTTCCAGCAGCAAGAGATATCGCTTCGCTCCCCATACGGAAGCAAAAAGGATTCTCACGATATCCGGATCTGGCTTTCCAGGCAGGTCCGCGCATGCCGCAATCGCCTTGATCCATTTTGTGCAGAGTTCCTCGAACACCCGTCGACGATGCTTGGGCTCCGCTATGAAACTTTCCAGTCGTAGCATCGCCACATCGAGTAAGAGGAGCCAGCATCCGTGCCACTGCAATTCACTTGGCACTCACCGACTAAATTGATGAAGGGTAAGAACAAGTTCCCATCTTTTCGGGCACGGATTGAGCGGAATCATTCAAAACCGCTTGCAAGGCTGGGGCGGCTGCACATAATAAATTTGCAGGACTCACTTTGATTTGTTTGGACTATTGCATCACTTAACGACTCGCAACCCCTGCCGCCTTGGCATGCAACCTTGCTAAACGGCACGCAGCAAGCGCGACTGAGAACCAAGGCCCGACCACCAGTGCAGATGGTGAGGCGGCACGGCTGACGAGACGGCGCATCCGTTGTTCGCCGAGCGCGCGTGCAGCTGGTGAAGGGTCGTTCAGCCAACAAGAACAAGGAGGCACAGCATGGTCAAGATCTTCATGCGTAGCGGCATTCCTTAGACTGTGAGTCTCAGATTGGCAAATGTATGCAACGTTTCCCTGGCCGGAGCTTGCAGTGCGTTCCCCGGCGGATTCACTGCCTGATTGCAGACCGCCGCAGTTCCAGCCCGGTCCTTCAGGTATCCGTGCCAAGCCCGCAAGAGGTCCGAGTCCGTCATCTGCCAGCAGGTGATTGTGGCGAAGCGCTCCACCACTACGCCGATCATCCGTTCGCCGCCAATTCCCCGAACTGCGATGGTGCCGTAATGGCTCCATCGTAACAACCTGTTAGCAGTCCGTTCCTTATCAGCCGAATCGTCGGGCAAACCATGCAATAACCACGAAAGGAATAAACATCATGAAAGCGCCATATTGGTCCAGGCTGTGCTCTCTAGGGATGATGGGCATCGTAGCAGTGCTGCTGTCTGGTTATAGTTTCGCGCAAAGCCTGACAGTAGACAGCACTGACAAGAACTCGGCACTCCGGTACAACATTCGCGCGCCGTTTGATCTGGGTGGCGTCGCGTCCAGTCCCATCGCGTTCCCCGGCGTGCTTGAGTGGACGGTGGATGGCCGGCGCATTGCGGTGTATCCGTCGATCCCTGGCAATGGACTTGACGTCGAACATAGCCATCCTGGTTCACATGTTGGGCCGAATCAGATCCATGTGCAGGGTCCGCTATTCGGCTACACCGATGTGACTGGTGGCATCGTCTATACCGTCATCGGTGGCGAGCCTGGAAGCGGGACTTCACGAATTATGGAGAAGGTCGACATTCGCAACAAGTCGGGCCAGCCGGTTGATCTTGGCAGCATCAATGGCCTGGGTTGGCTGCCGAATCCAAACGCCCCACACAATGCCAATCTGGAGGTTCCCGATATTACCGGATTGACCGTGACCGGCGCTACCATCGCATTCACTCAAGGCAGCGGCGTGGGCGCTAACGCGGCACCGCTGCTGACCGACCCTCCTTACGCCCCACTGACGATCTATCCTGCGGCCGCAATCTCTGGATTCAACTCTTTCCGGGTTCCCAGCGTCACGCTAGCATCGGGTGCCACCCTGACTATCATCACCGAGCTCAATGTCAGTAGGACCCCGCCTATCGAGGTTCCACCGGTCGCTTTTATTGAGGGAGAAAGCTTCTCAAGCTCGCGAGGCGCCACGATTGAAGGCACCTACCTCGCAAGCCTGGATAACGGCGACTGGGCGGCTTACGACCAGGTGAATTTTGGTGCCAACGCGACGGTATTCGAGGCGCTGGTCGCGGTTGACCCACAATTCGCCAACCAGAAACTGGAAATTCGCCTGGACTCACCGACCGGGACGAAGATCGGCGAAATGGTGATGCAATCGACAGGCAGCTTCTCCACGTTCGCACTGCAGCGAGCGACGCTGACGCAGCCGGTGGCCGGCGTACATAAGGTCTATTTAGTCGCCGTTGGCACCTACGGCGTGGGCAATGTCGACATATTCCGGTTCATTCCGGGATAAGGAGGTCGGCGCGCGCTGTCGCCGACTGCGACCGGTTCAGATGGACTCGATCTGCACGTCCGCATAGATAATGCAGGCGTGCAGAACCTTATCCAGACAATGGAGCGCCGCAGCCATCGCCTCGCAAACCTGTCACAAGCCGATCAAGCCCATCTGGAGCGCACGGCGTGTCGCTGAACCGGTCGTCACGAAAATTTGCGCGACATGAAACTTGGCGGTATGGCTGGCAATACCGAGCGTGCACACAATTTCACGTTTGACCAAGCCATCGGCCATCAACTCCAGACGCTCAGGCCATGCGCGAGGACGAATCAGATTGACTCCGGACTTGAGCTTCAAGCCAGCGTTAACGCAGTTGAAGTCTTACGCGATTGTGTAAGCCACACCGCTGTTTCCTTGCCGACTTTGAAAAATAAAGTCTGAACCAAGCTTGTATTTCAACGCCGCCTACATATACTGTGCATTCATACAGTATTCATCCCAGCCCGGCATCGAACATGTGCTGCAGGTAGGTTGTGTATTGTCTTTTCCACTGCCGGACTTTTCCGTTCCCTATGAGGATCGACGAATCAAGGAGATTGTAATGGCCTATGTAGATGGTTTTGTGCTGCCACTTCCCAAGACAAAGCTGGAATCCTATCGCGACATTGCGGCAAAATGCGGCGCCATCTGGCGAGAGCATGGAGCGCTGGAATTCCGCGAGTGCATCGCCGAAGACGTCAAGCCGGGCAAGCTGACTTCCTTTCCCCAAAGCGTCAATCTGGAAGCCGATGAAACGGTCGTGTTCTCATGGATCGTCTATACATCGCGCGAGCATCGCGACCAAGTCAACGACAAGGTAATGAAGGACCCGCGGATGGCCGAAATGATGAAACCGGAATTGATGCCATTCGACGGTAAGCGGATGATCTACGGAGGCTTCGAGATGATTGTTGATCTCTAGCCTTGCATGCGGCTCCGATTCCGATGGTCTTTCCTGATGAAAGGGCTTCCCAATGACTAACAACCCTGTTGGCTGGTTCGAGATCTACGTCCAGGACATGAAGCGCGCGAAGGCATTCTATGAAAGTGTATTTGGCGTGCAATTTACAAAACTCGACAGCCCCGAAATAGACATGTGGGCATTTCCCATGGATCCGGAGCGCTCTGGCGCATCGGGCGCCCTGGTGCGGATGCCAGACTTCTCCTCCGGTGCAAATAGTGTCTTGCCTTACTTCAGTTGCACGGATTGTGCGGCGGAGGCAGCGAAGGCGGAACGCTCCGGCGGCAAGGTGGAGAAACCAAAGTTTTCCATTGGCCAATACGGCTATATCTCCCTGATTCGCGATACTGAAAACAATATGATTGGACTGCATTCCATGCAATAAGACTTGCATTCTCCCCCGAGAGCGTGGCTTGAATGCCGAAAATGCAGGCGAGGACAAATTATTGCGTTTGGAGAGCACTCTCGTTCTTGTATCTTTCGCAATCATGTGTTTCAAACATGGCCTTCATGACTTGGTCTCCTTATTGAAGATATCGGGATAAAGACGGTATCTCGAACCGGGCAGATAGTCATCCGAACGATCCCAACCAGCGTTAGATCTAGGGCGGGTAAATGCCAACGTGCATAGCGATATCTACTAAGTCACCGTTAAGTTCACTGTACGGTGACTTTTTTATGGACAATCCATCGGCCCATTAGGTGAGCGGTTACGTCATTGCCCTTATTGGCCTTCAGGTTCGACTGATGGCACTGCGTGAGTAAATCACTGGCATTGGCTTATGCAAAGGTCCGCTGGTGGCCGGGATGCGCCTCATCGGCGAACGATGACGACTCCGTGGCGTATTGCAGCCACTGCCCGAAGAAGCCGAAACAGCCTGTCGCCACCTGAAGCGATCTGCGTCAGCTACAGTGATGTCAGCATCTTCAAAGCCATCGCTCTCGGTGCACAATTCATGCAGACGAATTTCGTCAATAATGTATTGGTACCGAGATCGGTTTTCCCGTCGCCGATGCGAAAACTGTCTGGGTGCAGCAAAACCACCAAGAGCATCCCCAACTACCAGGAGCCCAATATGTCACGTACCGTTGCTGAAAAACGCGCTGCCTTCCGTACACTGCACGCATCCGGCTGTTTCATGCTGCCGAATCCTTGGGACGTGGGAAGCGCCCGCTATCTTGCCAGCCTCGGCTTTTCCGCCATCGCCACCACGAGCGCGGGATTTGCATGGTCGACTGGACATGCCGATAATCATGTCACGCGCGAAAGTATTCTCGGCCATCTGCGCGTGATGGTCGAAGCGACCGATCTGCCCGTCAATGCAGACTTCGAGAACGGCTTCGGCGAAGATCCGGGCGGCGTGGCCGAGAGCGTGAAGCTCGCGGTCGCCACCGGAGTGGCCGGTTTGTCGATTGAGGACTCCACCGGCGATCCGAAGGCGCCTCAGTTTCCGATTGAGGTCGCGGTGGAAAGGCTTAAGGCAGCCCGTCATGCAATTGACGAGTGCGGCGGCGATACGCTGCTGATCGGCCGCGCAGAAAATTTCTTCGTCGGCGTCTCCGATTTGGACGATACGATTTCACGCTTGAAGGCTTACGCGGCCGCCGGCGCAGATTGCCTCTATGCGCCGGGCATACAGACCCGCGAGCAGATTGAAGCCGTGGTCGCCGCAGTAGCGCCCAAGCCTGTGAACGTGCTGGTCGGGTCGACGTCGGATTTCACGCAGGAGGAACTGGCCGCGCTCGGTGTGCGGCGCATTAGCGTGGGCGGCGGGTTGGCGCGGGCAGCTTGGGGAGGCTTCATGCGCGCCGCGCAAGCTCTCGCAAAGGGCCGCTTCGACGGTTTCACCGATGCCGCACCAGGCAAACAACTCAACGCCATGTTTCTCGGAGATGAGTAAGGGCAAAGAGTCCCGTTCGCATCTTTTCCATCTCCTTAAGTTTTAAGGAGCGGGCCGATGGCGCGCGAGCTGATCCGTTTAGAACGTTTGACCAGGCATGCGTAAGAGTGGTGAATTCACTATCTGTATGGTGAATACGTCGTTTCAACAGGCAGTTTGTGACCGGGATGCGCCTTATGGCAATTGATGGAAGTGGCGGCTCTGCGCCATTAGCCAACCATCGGTCGCATCGACCAGAAGTGTCGGACGCGACCGAGGCCATGTGCAAACTGATTACGGTTATTTGTCCTATTTGCTTGCGGCTCATCCGTTCCATGTTTTTAATCATGGTGTGCGATCGAGGTGTTTATACGACGATACGCCGCTTCCAGGAGACAGTAGATACCGAAAGCGAACAGGCCTGCGGCCACGATACCCAGTAACCATGGGCCATATGAGTGGTCACGTAACGCTTGCAGTGCGTCGGACGTTCCATCTATTTCGCGACCTTTAGCCATCCATGCGGCCTTTATCAATAGCCAGCCGATAATCAGCCACACCACACCCCGAGCAATCAGGCCAAACTGGCAAACCGGCCTTGCCCAGTTCCGCTTGTCGGCAGGAATACTCATATATTTTTCAAAGCGGGCGGTAACGCCTTTATAGATATGCGCAAAGCCCGTTGCTATCACGCCGAATCCAGCAATACCGAGCGCAATCTGACCCAGGTCCGTTGTCAGGAAACTACTTCCGTCGCTTTGCAAGGAACCATTCCCGGTGCCCGTCAATAGCTTGGCAGCCCAGAAGGCCAACAGGATATGAGTGACAGCGCTGATGAATAAACCGGATCGCACCGCTAGTCCTTTTCCTGTAGATCCATGTCCATCAGGATCTTTAAAACATTGGATCAGACGCCAGGTGGAATAGCCAAGCAGGCCTATGATGAGTAGGAAAATCATCACGTTTCCAAAAGGCTGTTCAAGGATTTTGAGTATGGCGCCTTTTGAATTTGTGGTCTGCCCTCCCCGCTCCCCAAAGGCGGTGAGCAATGCAAGGCCGCCGATCACCAGATAAATCACGCCTCTGGCGCTGTAACCCATCTGCGCCCATCTCTTAAGCTGCTGATCGAGTTCAACGTTATTCATATTCTGGCCTTTATAAGTGTCGACAGTGTGAGAGAACGAGAATTTGAAGAGGTGAACGTTCGCTGTCATTGCTCCCGATCGAGATTCTGAAAAAATCTTTAGTGTCACTTCACTGCATTATCGAAAAGGAGTACTTGATCCCCAGCGAATCGCGCGAGTGAAGAAGTCGCTCGTTGTCACATTTCATTTCGAATGATGACTTTGCAGCTTCGCATGACCAGAAGCACCGCCAAGACATCCTGCGAGCTTGGTACCGCCCGATATCCGTCTTTCCGTCCATTAGCTGACCACAATACGAATTAACATGTGGCAGTATGAGGATATCCTCCGATACATTGATGGTCTTTGCATACCCGCAAGACAGTGGGCGATGCGTAATGCTGTCAGGCAGCTTTGATTCCAGTATGGAAATTTCAGCTCGTGTCGTTTAGTTGACGCTACTGGTAGTGAGATGTGACAAGAGAACGGTCTGCCGAGATCTTGCGGTAACGCGATATGCGAAGTCCCTACCGTTTGACGGAGAAGTGCACGCCCATCTTGCTGTTGTAGGCGACCAGTGAATAAAGCGCGCATTGCAGGCGGAGTCTTTTTAAATACCCACGGGAAGTCAGCAGAACCGGATCATGTAATTTTGGTACCATTCCACAATGCGTAGCTTCGTCAACCGCTTTCTTGCTTATCTATTCCTGCTGCTGTTGCCTTTACAGTCCCAGGCAACCGTGGCTGTCCTGACTTGTTACGCTGAAATGCGGCACGCAACCGTCGTCGAGCATGCCATGGAAGACTGCCACGATGACGCCATAATCCAAGACTCTATGTCGGATGCCGGCACGCCGGATACCGAACAGCATGCTGGGTCGCCCCACTCTTCTCCTTGTGGCATGAGTAGCAGTTGCTTAGTGCTCGCAGCAAATGCCGTGCTCCCGGATACCCAGGTACTGCTGATTGAACCGGCGATACTGTTAGTCGAAATGACTGACGAATTCTACCTTTCCTTTATCCCAGACGCCTTGCAGCGCCCACCAAAGCCGACCCTGTCTTAAACAGATCCAGGTTCTTTGCAGGGGCGTCTTAAGCAGGCCGGCCAACAAGCCTTCGCGCTTAAGAGCGCTCTCTCATGCAGTAAAGCTGAGTCATGAACTCACAGATATCAGGAATTTGATATGAATATATTTTCGTTTTCTCCATTTGTTCCTGCATTACTTGCCGCCTCTGTTCTGTCAGGCTGTGCAGGTACGTCAGCTAACCCGGACAGTCAACAAGCGCCGATGGCAGCGCGCATGGCTGACCATCATAAAAAAATGGCTGGCGAAGGTTGCAGTTGTTGCGGCAGGCATAAAGAGGGGATGATGAACGACATGAAACAAGGTCAATCTTCCCCACAGCAAGGCGCGATGTGTATGCCGGGCAAGAACAGTACCGGCAAGTCCGGATGTGGTTGCTGCGATATGAGCATGATGGGCTCCGGCGGGCGTAGCTGCTGCGGGATGAGCCAACAATAGCGCTCATCCCTGATACCCATAGATAGGTAATATCGGGTCGGAAGCACTCAGCGAGTAATGTCGAGTGCTTCCATTGCGATCCTCCGTCGGGAGTTAATTGTCCACTCGCAGCGCCTCGACCTGGCCCGCGCGGCCTATAACGCCAGATCGCAAATCGCCGCCCGCGCCTGGACGTTGCGCGAAGACGAGCCGGTTGACCAAGCGATGATAAAGCGGCGCGTACAGGCTGGCGTGCTTCGCCGCGCCGATCGGTCGTCGGCCATCGTCGTCAGGCGCGGGCGTGGTGCGGCATGTGGAGCGGCACCTGCAGCCGCGCAATCCGATCCCAGCTGCCGAAATGCGTGGCGATACGGCCGAGCGGAATCGCCATCAAGACCAGGGCAATGCCGAACAACACGGATGCAACGGCTGCAACTCCGCTGTATCCGCCGATGACCCAGGGAGACGCAAGCAACCAGAGGCCGAAACCGATATTGACGAAGCGCAGCGGGCGCGCAACCTCGCCCCAGGCCATGATCGAGAACGTCACCACCAGCGAACCGACGATATGGTCGTTGTCAGCGGCAGCGCCGGCGGTATCGAACAGTAGCCTGGTGAACATCAGCGCGACGCCGATTGCCGTGCTTGCCAGCAGCGTCCACGGCGCACTGACTCCCGTAATGAACATCTCGCGCAGGATGGCGCCCGGCGAAGATTCAAAATTATCGGCATAGTCCGCGCTGCCACCGGCGACTGTATCGCCGCGCAGCAGCAGGTACCACAGTGGCCGGCCCTGTTTGCGCCGCACCTTCAGGAATTGCAGCGTGGCGAGGATCTCGTCGAAGGAATACGGGATCTGCAGCAGCATGGCCAGCGCGCCGATCAGGCACAACGTGCACCACGTCCCGATCACGATAGGTTGGATGATGATGAAGAACACGCTGACCGCACCCAGCGGGACGATCAGGATGCCGAACGCCAGCACCAGCCAGGGCATGGTCCGCCAGCGGCGCTTGTCCCCGATGATACCGGTAAGGATTTCCAGCACATACACCGTGGCGCCCAGGCCTGCGTCGGCCACCGGCCAGGCTTCCGAGACCGACGAGGTGACGATGCGCTCGGTGCCGTCGCCAAAGAACGGATCCCACGCAGCCTCGATGTGGCCGAGCTGAAATGCAGCCAGATAGCGTGAGATGAACAGACCGACGAAGGCGAGGATGATGATCGGCAGCCGGTTGGTCCAGCCCGATGGTGTGTAGTCCCATCCGGGCGGCGTGTCCGGTCCCGATATGCGTGCAATCGGGTTGATGCCGGGCGCCGACGGAATCGCCACGGCGAATACGATGATCAGCGCACCGACCAGCGTATCGTTGGCGTAGGCGGCCGCGCTCGGCGTCCAGAACAGCAATGGCGCAAACAACAGCCACAGGCCGAGGCCGGAGACCGTCCACCGCGCCCAGCCGGCATCCCGCGACAAGGACACCAATGCGAACAGGACGATCAACGCACCGGTCATCAGCTCGCTTAGCGTCATCCAGGTATCGGAGTACGCCAGGCCGCGGCCGGTCGGGGTGATCGGCGTGCCAGGCACCATCCAGTTTTGTGCCAGTCCGAACACAAAGGGACTACTCATCAGCCATAGGCCGAGCGCCATATTGGCGAAATGGCACCACAGCGTCTGCCGGTGCTCGAAACGGTCCAGTGCATGGTACTCCGCAATTTCCGCCGGGCTCGGCGAGGTTTCGTCGCGGGTTTCCTCCATCCACACCGGCAAAGGAATTTTGTTGCGTTTGTACCAGGCGGTGGGATCATGGCGCAATTCGCCCACCATCAAGGGCAATGCGCGACGCAGGCTGTGTTGCGGACGCCATTCGAGCAGGCGTTCCGCGCGCGAGATATCCAGTTCGTAGTGATCATCGGCGAGATCGACCATAAAGGGTTTGATAAAGGGCTCGATCCCGCGATCAATCGCGTCAAGGATCACGTCTTCCATCTTGTCCTGCAGCCACGCACCGGTGGTCGCTACCGGTTTGGGAATCCGACGTGTTTCCCATGGCTGGCCGTGCACGAGGCGGCCGATCAGGTTCTGCAATGCCTCATAGCTTTCCGTCACCGGTTCACCGATCAACAGCGCCGTTTCCCCCGGCAACCGCCCGCGCCGGTCCACCGCCGCGCGCACTGCACTGGCAACGTCTTCAATGTGCACAAAAGATTGCCCATGGGTTGGGTCACCGGGGAATACCCGGCTGAGCATCTGCCGTTCGTAAATGCGCTGGATCTGGTTTGCGAGCGACGGTACTTCGCACTGGTCCGTGTAGACCCCGGCGATGCGCAGAATCAGCGCGGGAATATGTCCGCGTTCCCCGGCGACCGTGCGCTCGGCATCCAGCTTCGACTGGGGATAAGGCCAGGCAGGCGCGAGCGGTGACTCTTCGTTGATCGGCTGGCCGGGCTCAGTTGGCGCATGGACCAGCATAGTGCTGGCATAGATGAACTGTTCGACGTTAAAGGACTGCAGGGCCCGCAGCAGGCGGCGCGTGCCCTTGACGTTGACTTCGTCGTACATCGGGTGCGGCTTACCGGAGAAATCATAAAAGGCGGCGAGATGGATGACAGATGCGATTCGGTTGCCATAGCGTTGCCGGAGATCGTTACATCCCTTGGCGAGTGCCTCGTCTGAGGTAATGTCGACCGTGATGCAGTTATCGCCCTTGCACTTGCGCTCGAAGCCGACGACCGTATACGTATCCTCCAGGGCGGCCGCAATCACACTGCCGATGCGCCCTTCCGCACCGGTAATCAACACAATGGGTTTCTGAGAAGCCATTCAGTCCTCCTGCAGTTGATCCTGGCAACCGCTGCAGGATGCATGCCATTCTTGCTCGTGCGCTGCGCAAGGACAAAACCGAGCGACCAGGATTTCCTTGCATCATTCCCTTTGTACAAATGTTCCAGGTGTTTGCAGGATTTACATTACTGCCGAGTCACGTCTCCCGTCGGACCATGAGCGCATTGGTCTGCTGCTCGCGCCGCTATCGGTTTGACGGCGCGAAAAGCCGCCAGGTGTGCAGTCTTACTCATCGATAATCGCCCCGGCTACGCGTATCACTCTCGCGGCCAGGTATGCACCAGCCTTTGCGGCATCACCGGGAGATGCGCCGTCAAGCCGTGCGGCGAGATAGGCGGCATTGAACGAGTCGCCTGCCGCCGTCGTGTCGACCGGATTAACCTTTTCCGCAGGCACATTCAGCATACCGTTCATTGCCCCGGTTTGTACCAGGCATCCGTCCTTGCCAAGCTTCACGACGGCCTCCATTGGCCCTGCGGCGAGAGTGCGAGACATTGTCTCGGCCGCGGATGCGTCACCATGCAACTGCGCTTCATCGTCGTACGTGACGAGCGCGTGCGTGACTACGGCGAGTGCGCAATTGGTCCAGTGGAGTGCCTCGTTCCTGCCCTGCCACAATCCTGGCCGATAATTGCTATCGAACCCGACCCAACCGCCGTTAGCCTTCACCGAGGATGCCAATGTGAGCAGCCGTTTGCGCCTGCCATCGTCCAAGATGGCGAGGGTGATGCCAGAGAAATAAAGCATGCCGCAAACGCCAACGCGCGACAGGAGCCTGTCGAAATGCGCTGAATCGAGCATCTGCCGGGCCGCCGATTCGTTCCTCCAGTAGAGGAAGGACCGCTCCCCACCCTCAGAAATTTCGATCAGGTACATCCCGGGCGGTGTGGTTCCTGCGGACGTGACGTAGCCGACGTCCACACCGTGTTTGCTTGCTTGCGCCAGTAATGCCCGGCTCATGCTGTCCGTGCCGACCGCGCTCACGAAACAGGTTCGGCGGGCCGGGGCAGACCTGTGGAAATAGACCGCGGTGTTATAGACGTCGCCGGCAAACGATTGGCGCAACAGACCCTCGCCTGCCCGTCGAAGTTCGATCATGCATTCTCCGATGAACCAGCATTCGTTGGCATTCATTGTCTTTGCCTGCCCTCCTGTCGAATCTTATGCCACGGCACGAGGCTGTGATCTGCATGGACTACCAGCAACTAACATGCCCGTCGCGGCATTTGCAGTGAACCCAAAGAGCCAAAGAGCAATACATTGATTTCGTGGTTGAGTATATGCTTGATTCAAGAGCAAGGACACCAGAATACCGGCCACGACAATCCCAAAATTGGAGGCAAAGTCATTCAAACTCATGGTCCATGCCGCACGCAGATTTACCTCCCCGCGTCGGAATTTTTTAGCAACTTGATGCACAAGGCATTGATCATTGCCGATGCCAGCGCCATGATCATCATCAGGTAGCCAGTTGGATCGGACCCGTTGATAAAACGGTGGATCGCGTCCGCCGCCACGCCAATGGCCAGAACCAGCAGCATCACGTCCGTGATGCTTGCCGCCCTCGATTTCCATAGTTAGGAGCGCGATACCGCGAAGTAACTCACTGCGTAAGTCAAGGCATCGGAGGTGTTATCCAGCGCATTGGCAAGCAGCCCGCTGGAATCTGCAAGGAGACCGCCAGCAAGCAAGGCTGCAGCAAGTCCGGCGTTGAGCAAGAGAACCTGCAGAAGAACACGCCGTTCGGCATCATCCTTTGGCATGTGTCCGGAGTGATACCCAGTACTCATGAATGAAAATCGTCTCCTGTCCAGTCCGTGCACTGCGGCGTGACGCAATGCGTGACGCAATTCCTGCGATGACCATCCATTTCCGGCAACGTCACACTCCCCCGCCGCCGCATTGCCATTGCTTTCCCTCCGTCGTGAAAATAGTCGAAAGATATAAATATGGCCGGCGGGCATAGCGTCGGTTCTGCCATGTCGCAGTTGCACCTTCCTGCGCGATAGAGACCACACTTCATAGCGAGGGAACCTAATCGGCCATCACAATTCAATCAGCCTATAGGCGGTTCCTTTTCATTTTGCCGGACCATTTTCCGGGACCGTAGCGCCTGACTGGGGGAACAGCATGGTGGAAATTTTGATGGTACTCGTGGCGGGACTGCTCCTCGCACTGGCACTTTATGCACAGATGGAAATAGGACACTTCACCGCAGGGACCATTCGCGCAGGTGTGGCGCGGACGATACTTGTCGTGGTCGGCATTGGATTTGGCCTTACCTCGGCAGCATCAGTGGATGGCGCCCCTTCGAAAATTCTGGCGCTGCTGATTGGTTTTGGTACGGTCCATGTGCCCGCCGCAGCCATTTTATTTATCAAAAGGCAACGAGGATCGCGCAAGTCGTAAGCACAATCTTACTGTACCGTACAAATTCCACGTGCCACCACAGGCAGCATGCGTACCTACAGCAATGCCCCTGAGCTTGTGTCATCAGTCACGCAGATTTCCCAATTTGTCATTGAAACGATATGTGCGCCCATCGCGATACTTCCAAAGATTCCACTCTGCCGGGTGCTCAGTGCCCGCCAAACCGGGAGCAAGAAATTCCGAATGTCCCTGCTCCGCAGCCGGAGATCGATCCCAATCGGACGCCGAACCCTGAGATGCCCGGACGTCCGTCGGATCCCGCAGTCCCACCCGGACCGGACGACGGTACAAACACCCCGTATCCTTCGCCACCCACTGCGCCGCCTCCGATTCCTGAGCACGTCTGACAACATAGTCAAGACCTTACCGATCAAACACCTCGTGGCAGGCCAATGGATGACACTCAAGCGGAGTCGCCGGACGATCCCGAGGTGCACACGTCTCTTTGAGCCTCCCTTTGTGTTAGCCGCACCGGCACGAAAATTAGCATGCTCCAATAGACATAACGTTGGATGGAAATGAGATCGCCGGCCTTTCGGATCTGTTCACTGCTCCCAAGATTCATGAGTAGACATGAGTGAGCGAATCTCTGAATTCTTCATTCAAGCGCGGTCGGTAATATGCCGGCAACTCGACGCCGACAGGGGTCTTTGCATCAGTCGATCCTGCCTTGCCGCCGGGTTGCTGCCTGCTCAGAGGTGAAGGGCGGCATTTCCGAGAACCCGTGCGCGTGGCGGTACACCTCCTCGTATTCCGCAGCCGTCGAATGCCGTTCGTCATACTCGGGGCTCTGCTCGATCGCGGATCGTGTCAGATTAACGTTGACCTGCTTCTTGTTCCAGCTGACGCGCTCAATGCGCGCCGGAGATATGAGCACATGCTTTCCGGGCCACCAGTTTCTGGTATCGATCACCAGATGAGAGATCGACCAGTCTTGATCATTGAACAAAAAATCATCCACGTGACCAATGTCATCGTCGGTAGCTTCAATGCGATATCCGACCACTTCGTCCTTGCTTCGAAGATGAGGGTCGTCATCCGATGAATCGGACTGCGCCTGTCTGCCATGCTCTGGTTGCATCACTGATTGGGCGATCGCGGGATCTGCGATCATCGGAAACGCCGTATATCCCCAGATATAGGGACCTGACCAATAATAGGGATAGCTATAGTAGTTTGCCAATGCTGCTTCATGTTGCCGCGAAACCGGTTTTGCCGTCTCGATTCCGGGGCTATCTTCCACCTGCTTCCGGCTCAGCTTCACGATGACCTCCTCACGCGTCCAGTCCACTTCGTGAATGGATACGGGGGACACCAGAACACGACGGCCGCTCAACCAGCCACCCGTATCCACTTCAAGATAACGAACCACCCATCGCTGGTCATCAAAATAAATATCCTTGACCTTGCCTATCAATCCGTCTGACGTCATGATCGGGAAGCCGTCGAGCGCCTTCAGACTACGCAACATGATCAATCCTCCTATATAACGTAATGCAGCTCTACAAATGGTGGATAAACTGCGCAAGCGGACACAGCAACCAGAAACTTTGCAATAGGTTGCAGACACGTGTAGACGATTGCAATACCAGACCGCCTCCGGCACCATGCATTGCAATTGCCAAAGCCGCTAGCGGGGCGCGACATCCATTCACCGCGCCGCCGTTACGCGCCAGATGACGTTACCCACATCGTCCGAGACCAGCAGCGCGCCCGTACGGTCAGTGGCGATGCCAATCGGACGGCCAAGTGCCTTGCCGTCGTCTGAGAGAAAACCGGTGAGCACGTCCGTAGCCGGCCCGGAGGGCTTCCCATCTTTGAACGGCACGTATATCACCTTGTAGCCGCTATGGGGTCTGCGATTCCATGAGCCGTGCTGCGCGACGAAAGCCCCGCCCGCATATTGCTGCGGCAACTGCTTCCCTTCATAAAACAGTATGCCAAACGAAGCGGTATGCGCGCCCAGCGCATAGTCGGGTACGATCGCCGACGCAACCAAATCCGGCCGTGGCGGCTTTATCCTCTCGTCCACGTTTTGTCCGAAATAGCTATAAGGCCAACCGTAGAAACCACTATCCTTAACTGTCGTCATGTAATCGGGAACAAGATCACTACCTATTTCATCACGCTCGTTAACCGTAGTCCAGAGCGCTCCGGTTTGCGGATGCCATGCTAGGCCATTCGGGTTGCGCAGTCCTGACGCAAAGAGACGGGAGGTACCTCTTGAGGGATCGACTTCCAAAATCGCGGCCCGGTTGACCTCGTTCTCCATCCCCACTTCACCGACATTGCTGTTCGAGCCGACGGTAACGTACAGGCGCGAGCCGTCACAGCTGGCGATGACGTTCTTCGTCCAGTGATGATTGATTCGTCCGGCCGGCAGATCAACCACTTTAACGCCAGGCTCCTTGATCTGCGTTGCGCCAGGCTTGTACGGAAAGCGAACCAGGGCATCGGTATTGGCCACATACAGTGTGTCGCCAGCCAGTGCCATGCCGAAGGGTGAGTTCAGCCCTTCAAGAAACGCCGTTCGTACTTCCGGCTTTCCATCTCCGTTCGCATCGCGCAGCAGGGTTATTCGATTGGCGCTCGGCACGCCGGCACCGGCACGCTTCATTACTTTCTTCATGATCCATCCAACGATGCCAGACCGGGCACCTTCAGCGTCGGACGGACGGTTGGATTCGGCTACCAGAACGTCGCCATTCGGCAGCGTGTAAAGCCAGCGCGGATGGTCTAGGCCGCTGGCGAATGCGGTGACCGCCAATCCTGGGCTTGCCTGTGGCACCGCGCCATCCGGCCAGCCCTCGGCTGGGGCAATATTGACCGTCGGAATCAAGCCTTTCACCGGCACCGGAAGCTTCGGATTTTCTCCCATACCCGCTTCCACGGGAAGTTTTGCCTGCTCCGCGCAGGCGCTCAACAACGCTGTCCCGACTAAGATAGTCAAATAACGGCCTGCACGCATGATCGCTCCAGAATTGGGAGAAAACCGGCTCAGACAGAGGACTTCCTTTAAAGACAATATAAATGGCTAAGGGTTCGCTGTTGCCGATTGTCCAGCAATAGCGCGCCACGTTAAGACAGACGATGCGTTTTGCAACAAATTAAGGGATATTTCTGCACTCTACCGGGTACATAAGCGACAGAGGACGCGCGGTCCGCCGGGGAATGCCAGCCTTCAGTATTCTGAGGTGCATTTAACCGGCATTCCGCTGGAGAACTTCTAGAACATCACATCGCGCAAAGCATGAATTGGTATGCGATATGACGAAAGACTATTTTTTGATCATCGGGCAGTTACCTTCCGCCAATGGGCGGAATGCCGCGTCGCCCGGCACAGTTGCCACGATCTTGTAGTAATCCCAAGGATACTTTGACTCGGCCGGCGTCTTCACTTGGATCAGGTACATGTCATGCACCATGCGACCGTCTTCCCGGATTTTCCCGCCTCTCGCGAAGAAATCGTCAATCGGGAGCTTCTTAAGCGTCGTCATCACTGCAGCTGTATCATCCGTGCCAGCAGCCTGCACCGCCTTCAAATAGGTGGTCACAGCGGAATAGGTCCCAGCCTGAGCCATGGTGGGCATCTTGCCAACTTCCTTAAAAAAGCGATTCGACCATTTGCGGGTTTCATCATTGCGATCCCAATAGAACCCGGTAGTGGCGTACATGCCCTGTGCCGTCTCAAGGCCGAGTGCGTGCACATCGGTCAGAAACAGCAACATGGCCGCTACTTTCTGCTTATCGGTAATTTGAAACTGTCGCGCAGTTTTGATTGAGTTGATGGTATCGCTTACTGCGTTCGCCAAAGCGATTACCTGCGACTTTGATGCCTGGGCGGTCAGCAAATACGACGAGAAATCTGGAGCATTCAGCGGATGCTTGACAACCCCAACTACCTTGCCGCCCCCTCTTTGTACTTCATCCGTCACATCCTTAGTCAATGCCTGTCCGAAGGTGTAATCGACTGCGACCATGTACCAGGATTTACCACCCTGCTCAACGATTGCCTTTGCGGTGCTCTTGGCTAAGGCATAAGTATCGTAGGTGTAATGCACGACAACCGGACTGCAATGTTCGCCGGTAATAGCGCTGGAGGCAGCTTCAGTGTTGATGATCGCGCGGTTCTTTTCCTTTCCGACGTTAGCTACCGCCATGTGAACCGCGGTGTTTCCCAAGCCGAACACGACGTCCACTTTTTCCCGGTCAAACCACGTACGTGCAGTCGTCGAGGCGACATCAGCCTTATTCTGGTGATCGGCTGAGACTAGCTCGACAGGCTTGCCCAGCACCTTACCGCCAAAATCGGCGATAGCCATTTTGGCAGCCGCGATAGAACCCTTGCCGCCGATGTCGGCATAAGCGCTTGAGACGTCGCTAAGCACCCCGATCTTTACGACGTCATCCGTCGTCTTCTGTGCCTGCGCCGGCTGCACGCATAGACCTAAAGTTCCTGCAACGGCCAGTAAGTAGCCAACCCGCTTGTTCATGGTGCTGTCTCCGTTTGATTGTTGTGGATAGAGATGAGCGTGTCATCGGCCAGAATTTTTTACTGGCTGGTAGTAATATACTACCAGTTGGTAGGTTTTGCTATGAACACGCGGGGCGCCCCGTGCAGTCAGCCGATTCATTACCCCACTTGAACCGCACACCCATAAAAAGGAGACAACACCATGCACTGCGATACGTATCGACAAGGAGAAAAACCCCTGCATGATTACCTGCGCCAGCATGCCCTGGTTCGTCCGGACAAGGCCGCCTTCATTTGGTACGGCGCCGTCATTACATACGAGGAATTGGACCGCCTGAGCGACGCCTTCGCAAGTAAGCTCGCATCCCTCGGCGTCAAGCAAGGCGACCGCGTTGCCCTGTTCATGCAGAACTGTCCACAGTACGTGATTGCACATTTCGGGATTCAGAAACTGGGAGCCATAGTCGGCCCCTGCGGCCCACTCTTTAAAGAACATGAGTTGGCATATCAACTGGTCGACCTTGGGGCCGAGGTGATTGTGGCAGCCGATAACCTGTATCCGATTGTCGCTGCGGTGCAAGGGCAAACTGCATTAAAGCATTGCTTCCTTACCCATTACGGCGACTTCCTGCCAGCACAGCCGACGCTTGATGTTCCAGAGGAGCTTCGTACGGCCCGGCAACCAATTTCAGGCACACTTGATTTCCTCGACGCGACCCAAGGCCGGCACGAAATGCCGCCGTCTGTCGTAGTTTCCATGGACGATGTCGCCCTGATGACTTATACCTCCGGCTCAACCGGAATGCCCAAGGGCGCGATGCTTTCCTACGGTAACGCGCTATTCAAGGCATCTGCCGCCGGTGATTGTAATCAGCTAAACGAAGATGACATTCTGCTGGCCATCGCGCCGCTCTATCATATCGCTGGCATGCTGATGGGGATTAACCTGACGATCTACACGGGCGCCACCACGGTGTTGATGTATCGCTTCGATCCGGCAACCGCCTTGCAGGCAATCGACCGTTACCAGGTGAGTTGCTGGTACAGCATCGCGACAATGAATGTCGCCTCAATGCAAGTGGAAAATGCGGCCCGGTACAGCCTGCAGTCACTGCGCCTGAATCCTGTAACCAGTTTCGGCATCATCCTGACTGAAGCGCTTGCTGAACAATGGCGCAAGTTTACTGGCCGTTGTCACACCTATGAGGCGACTTACGGTTTGTCCGAGACCCACACTTGGGATACTTATATGCCGTTGGACGCGGTCAAATGGGGAACGCATGGGAAGCTCGTGCCCGGGGTTGAATGCCGCATCCTCAATCCTGAGAACGGTAACGAGCAGCTGAGCGGAGAAATGGGAGAAATCGTGTTGCGCAGCCCCGGCACGTTCAAAGCTTACTGGAACAAGCCCGAAGCGACGGCGGCAACGTTACGTGATGGCTGGGTGCACACTGGTGACATGGGGAATCTGGACGCAGACGGTTACCTGACGTTTTCGGGACGTTTTAAAGAGATGATCAAGATTTCCGGCTACAGCGTGTTTCCAGAGGAAGTTGAAACGATTCTGATCAGACATCCGGCCATTCGACAGGCCGCGGTCATCGGCGTCGCGGATCCTGTTAAGGGACAGTTAGTGAAGGCGGTGGTCGTGCTGAAGGACGATGCAGGTATCCTGACCGACGAGGCACTTATTGCATGGTGCCGCGCCAATATGTCGACGTACAAGGTGCCCCGGATCGTCGAGTTTCGAGAGTCATTGCCGGCGACTGGGACTGGCAAACTGCTCCGGCGCAAATTGGCAAACCCTTGATAGGCTTAATTGGTCTATCGGGGGCAAGACCGACGCCGCGCGCGTGTCGTCCGTTGTCGGTCGCCGGCAATGCGCAACAGGATTGAGGTTAATTGCGCCGCCATGTCTTCCGGGGATATCGCTCCATCCGGCTTGTACCAGGTATAAAGGAATCCAGCGATGCTCCCGATGGCGAACGCTGTCAGCTTCGCGTCCTCGAAGTCAATATCACCATCCTCTCGTCCCTCCTCGAGCAGACTACGCAGTTCCTTATAAAACTTGCGGGCCAGGTTGCGTACCTTGCGGTCTACTTCAGGATGACGCGTGGCGCTTTCACGGTAAGCAAACGTGCCGGATTTGAAATACAGAACATTCGCCGTGGCAAATCGTTGCAGCCCTTCCCTCAGTTTTTCCACCGCAGGTCGGGTGTCGCTTGCGTCAAAATGCATCGCTGTCAGGCAGGCATGCGAAGAACGTAGGGTGAGCGTTTCATATATTTCCGCTTTGTTGCTGAAATAATAATACAGGTATGGTTTAGCAACGCCGAGCTGTTCGACAATGTCCGACATTGTCGTGCCAGCGTAGCCCCGCTGGAAAAAAAGTTCTTCGGCGACGGCGAGGATACGTTCTCGTTTTTGGTCGTGCACCTCCTCCAGGATCATCTCGCGATGCTGGCGCGCGTCTCCAATTGGATCGTTCTTCATAATGCCAAGCAGATAAGTAGAATGGGATATTGGGCTTTCCAGCAACTATACCAGTCAAGCGAACAAGCTTTCTACTTGAGTGCTGCCAGTTTGCCCCATTGTTATCAAAATGATGAGTGTATCGCTCGCATTCAGGGACATTGAACTAAAGCGTTGTCGTATTGCCAGCGGAGAATCCCGTTCATCGCCAAGATTGGATTGGGGCTCGAGCGGGCGGACCAGGTCTCATTTATTGAGTTGCTGCACGTGCCGACCGTTGGCCGTAGCAAACTCACCGCGGAGGATCTCAATTCCGGCTATCTGAATTTATTGAATACGGCGATGCTGGCTGGCGATGCTCGACGCATTTTTGTTTCTGCGGGGTGCGCAGACTCATGCTTGCAAGCGGCCAGTTCGGATGCCTTGCCCATAATCCTGTGTCGACGGGCATGCTACCTTTGCTCTATGACGATGGCCACCGACAGGTGTATCAACATCTTCACTTTTCTAACTATGCGAAGTTTCAGCAACAGGTCGACAGCGAACGAGACGCTATTAGAATGATTCTTTCAATTGACCAAGACGTCGTTACGATAAGCGCTGTTTGAACGTCCTTTGACTCAATCCATGACAGAGGTATCTAGTTCGCCGGCGTCTTGAGCGGAATCGAATGTCATCCGGATGCCTCTGGCGCCTCACCCTCTCGCGTAAGATTTTTCCGCTACATCTTGTACTCCCTTTGCGCGCCGCGGTTTTCGGATCCGACGCATGCGTGCTGCCGTTCCTCAATTTTACGAAACGGTGGCATACATTTTTTAGCCGGCCTCACGTTCACTACGGTCTAGAGTAATTTACACGTTCGCCGCAGATGCCCATTACTTAAATTCGCCAAACGAGCCGCTCGTCGGCTTCCCTTAAGCTTCGCAGCGGGACCCAAGCGCACTTCCAAGGGTGTCGAGAAAAATCAAATGGCTAGTCCGATACTACGGTTGCTATGTTACTTAGCTATGTATATTATAGAACTTGGTTGTCATTGTGATGAGACACCTGGCGGCATCGAGAGGAAGCGCATCAGTCGCATAACATCGACTGTCGTGCAATGTATAGCGACGAAGGCTTCTTTAGAAAGCCATCGCGGACGGTGAACCGCGGTACGCGAGATGCCTCCAGTGACTTCTTTCAATCAGCCGCCGAGCGTGCACGGCACGCTTCCCGCCGGCCTGAAGCTCTCAGCACTAGCGGAGTCGAATTATCAAAGGTCGCAGTCTTACATGACCTTAATCGGCAAAGGAAGAGATCAGGCTAAGTAATCAATTTTTCAGAAGAGAAGGAGATGTCTCGTGGAACGTTGCCTGCATTCATTGAATGTTTTTTCAATCGCCAGTACGGCAGTACCTTGTAGTGTTGAACCGAATTCACCGCCAAAGGCCTTTGGTCCGACACCTCATAAAGACAGATGGTCTACGAATGTGGGGCTACGGGTGCGGCAAGCCGCATTAATAGTACTCGCTATCGCGCTTAGCGCCTGTGGCGGCGGTGGCAGTGGTGAGAATAGTAATGCCACAAAAGCAGATGTCATTTATAAGAATGGCGCTATCTACACTGTCAATGGTAGTCAAGAATGGGCAGAATCGGTTGCGATCTTAAAGGACAAAATCGTCTACGTAGGTAACTCTTCGGGCAGCGCAGCATTTGAGAGCACTAACACCAAAATCATAGACCTAAAAGGGAAAATGGTTCTGCCGGGTTTCATTGACGGCCATAACCACGCCTACTTGATGGCAGAGAGTCTTTTTTGGCTGAATTTGACCCCGTTTACTAGCGTCGAGAGCCGTCAGGCGGCACTTCGAGACTATCTTGCCAAGGACCGTGGAATCAAGCAACTGCGTGGCGTTGGTTGGGATGAAGCAGAAAGTGACGCCAAGGCCAAGGGTGTGCTTCCCAAGAACTTGGTGGACCAAGCTGTCTCAGACATCCCGGTCGTCATCATCGACAATAGCCACCATAACTTTTTGGTGAATTCGAAGGCTCTGCAGATGGCAGGCATCGATCGCAACACGCCTAACCCTCCAGGCGGAACCATTGAGCGGGATCCGGTAACAGGCGAACCCAACGGAATCCTGCGCGAGTTTGCGGCACAAAACCTGGTGATCAACGCGCTTCCACAGCCCGACTTCACGATTGAACAATACAAGGCAACTCTTCGGGCTTGGCAGAAGGTGGCAGCCAAAGACGGGATTACATCGACCTTCGTGCCGATCCACTATCCGACTGAGAGTCTGCTCGCGGCGTTCAAGGCAATGGACGCCGATGGCGAACTGACTGTCCGGTTCGATCTTGCGCTTTGGGCGGATGAGAACAAGGGTATTTCACAGATTCCGCATCTAAAGTCCTTGCGCGATAAGTATCAAGGCGAAAACTACAAAGTTGATTCGGTAAAGATCTTTTCCGATGGCCTTGGCGCTCCCGTTCTCGTTTGGGACCAGAAGGTGCTCGAGCAGACGGTGGCAGCCTTGGACAAGGAGAAGTTTCGCATCTATACGCACGCCATTGGAAGTCCCGACTTTTACCCGTCGAACAATGTGCTGAACGCTCTTGAGTTTGCCGCCAAGGAGAACGGCAAGAGAGATTCTCGACATGCAATCACGCATATAGACTGGGTCAAGGAAGAAGACGTCGGCCGTTTCAAGGATCTCAGTGTTCTCGCCGTGCCTCAACCTGCTTGGTTTGGCAAGCCTTGGTACAACGACGTTACGGGCGAAAAGACTAAAAACAAAAACCGTTTGCAGGGTTTCATGAAAGCTGGCGTTACCGTAGTTTCATCAAGCGATTTTCCTTCTACCGATACCTTCGAGCGCGACATGTATCCGCTTACCGGTCTTGAGGTAGGCATGACGCGACTGGATCCGGATAAAGCTAAAGCCACCGACATTGATTCGGCGAAGGAGCCTTGGGAAAGAGCCACTCTTCAGCAGATGATCACCAGCTACACGATCAATGGTGCCTATCTGATCTTCGATGAACAGAATCGTGGATCAATCGAGGTTGGGAAGAAGGCAGATCTCGTCGTTCTCGACAAGAACCTCTTCAAACTCGCTCCGACAGATATCGGCGAAGCGAAGGTGCTCTCGACGATTTTCGGAGGAAAGGAAGTCTTCCGTGACCCCACCTTTGATTCTGCAGTCGACGCAAAATAGGCAGGTTCACCGTCCAGCAAAGACGCGAGCCATCACTCGATTGATGTGATGGCTTCGCCGTGACACACCTGAGCGCCGTTTTTTATCGGCGTTTTGGTGGTCCGGATCAGATATTACATTCGCTTTCTAACAGCAGGTAGGTTAGCCGGGCTTGCCGTCGCCCTACGGTAAGTAAGTCATCCCAGGCATTTCCCGTCACCTGTGGGCGATACAACGATGGAGGTCAGCCATTGTCAATTCGGTGACCAATTTCGAACCCTTGGCTGAAGGCAAGGATACAGGGGCCGATCAGCCGACTTTCCGGTTAAGCGCGGCCTGCGCACGCTTGTTGCGCTCCTGCCGCATTTGCAGCATTTGAATCGTATTTGCGAAATCGTCGAGCAAGGAACTGAGCGTTGTCGAGAGGCGATCAAAGTCTTCCCCGGACAGATTCTGGAACAGATTGTCATTGACGAACAACCGTTCAGGTTCAACATCACGAATTCGTGCTTCGCCTTCCGCGGACAAACTGAGTAACGTGCTCCGGGCGTCATTTGGATTGGGTCGCTTTTCAACCAACCCGATATTCTCCAGTTTCCTGACTTCCGCCGTGATGAAAGCGCCGGTGACATGCAGATACCGCGCAACATCGCTCACGCTGACACCTTCATCGCCCTGTTTGCGGGCAATGATCATCAGAATATTGTATTGAGGAGAAGTAACACCCACATGGGTTGCGAGATAGGCACGGGCAGCCTCAAGCTGGGTTGCCAACACCGAAAAGTCATACAGAAACTGCCTGAACCGGTGGTCAGTACTTCCCCCTTCATCAAGTAGTTCCGGCTTTGATGTGCTGGGTGCTAATTGAAACTTACCGTCGTCTGCTTTTGAGGTCCGCTGGTGAGACTTGCCTGGCTTGCCGGTTTCCTCGGGTTTCTGCGCGGACACGACAGCTTTCCGCAGACGGGTAGAAGAAGTCGCTTTCTTTTGAGTCATAAAATTCAAGCCGCTTAGGCATAAAGCAAAAGTATAGCCCATACTTACCGAATATTTTTATGTAAGTAACTTACATAATCCACTTGACTAAGTTTATTTGACGTTCTATTCTTCACTCATGAATTGAGCACAGCGACTCAATCCCGGGGGAAATCCCTTTAATCATCGAGGAGACGTCATGATCAGAAAGAAAAAGCTTGCATCCGCGCTCTTGTTGGCGCTTGCCACTATCGCCCAAGGCACACTTGCCCAAAACACCGTGTCGGGCAACGTCATCAAGATCGGCGTGCTGACTGACATGACGTCCCTGTTTTCGGATATCGGAGGAATGGGCTCGGTCGCCGCCGCAAAAATGGCTGTTGAAGATTTCGGCGGCAAGATCAAAGGCGTGCCTATCGAATTGGTATTTGCCGATCACCAGAATAAAACGGATGTGGCGGCAGGCAAGGCTCGTGAATGGTTTGACACGCAAAACGTCGACGCTGTCGTGGATTTGCTGCCTTCATCGGTGGCACTGGCAGTAGCGGAAGTCGCACGTCAAAAGGACAAGATTGCACTCGTTAGCGGTGCAGGTACGTCGCGACTGAGCAATGAGAACTGCTCGCCTAACACCGTCCATTACACCTACGACACGTATGCGCTGGCAAGCAATACCGTCAATGCACTGGCAAATCAGGGGAATGATTCCTGGTATTTCCTCACCGTCGACTATGCGCTTGGCGCCTCGCTGGAAAAAGATGCAACCGATGCGATCACCGCCAATAAGGGCAAGAAACTGGGTTCCATTCGCCATCCGACCAATGCGTCCGATGTCGCGTCCTACCTGCTGCAGGCACAAGGGTCGGGTGCCAAGGTAATCGCACTTGCCAACGCTGGCGGCGACCTGATCAGCATCATGAAGCAGGCAGACCAGTTCGGCCTGCTGAAGGCAAAAAAACAGACCATCGCCGGTCTGCACGTCTTCATCTCCGATGTGCACTCCATGGGCCTGCCGGTTGCCCAAGGCATGGTGCTGACCACAGGATTTTACTGGGATCTCAACGACCAGACCAGACAGTGGTCCCAACGCTTCTTTGAGCGTCAGAAGAAGATGCCGACGATGAACCACGCTGGAATTTACTCATCGGTCATGCACTATCTGAAGGCAATTGAGAGCGCTGGAACGGACAATGCTGCCACAGTAATGGAACGCATGAAGAGTACGCCTATCAACGACTTCTTTGCGAAAAACGGCCGCATCCGTGAAGACGGTCGAATGGTCCATGACATGTATCTCGTTGAAGTCAAGTCACCCCAAGAATCGAAAAAACCTTGGGACTACTACAAGGTCAAGGCCACCATTCCTGCCGATCAGGCATTCCTTCCGCTCTCCAAGAGCGTTTGTCCCCTCATCAAAAAATAGGAACACATCATGTCACGTACCGCGAAAAGCCACCTCGATAGTTTGAATGATGGGCGCGAAATCTACATCAACGGTGAACGCATTACCAATCATGTGCAGCATCCTGCCTTCAAGAACAGCGTGCTATCCGCCGCCAGAATGTACGATTTTCTTCACGAGCCAGAGAACGTTGATCGTCTGACGTTCCGCTCCCCGAAAACTGGCGAAGCCGTCAGCAAGATGTGGCAGTTACCGACCACGTATGCGGAACTGGTCGACCGCCGGAAGGCGCTCGAAGCCTGGTCGGAACTGTCCTGCGGCTTCTTCGGCCGCTCGCCCGACCATGTCGCCTCCGCCCTGTGCGGCATGTACATGGGCATGCCCTTGTTCGAGCGCCATGGTAAGGAACGCGCGTCCGCGCTGTCTGCCTACTATGAATATGCACGCGACACCGACCTGTACCTGACGTACGTCATCATCAACCCGCAGGCCGACCGCAGCAAGAGCGCTGCCGAGCAAGCCGAGGAATTTCTCGTTGCCGGTGTTGTCGATGAAGACCACGAAGGAATCACCATCAAAGGTGCCAAGATGCTGGGCACCGGCTGCCCGATGGCCAACGAGGTCATGGTGGCCGCGATCCAGCCCTTGAAGCAAGGCGACGAAAAATACAGTTTCACCGCAATGGTGCCGCTCAATGCCAAGGGTGTGAAACTGCTGTCGCGAAAGTCCTATGAACAAAACGCTGTATCGAAGTTCGACAATCCGCTCTCATCTTCATTCGATGAGAACGATGCAGTACTGTATTTCGATGAGGTGAAGGTGCCGTGGGAACGTGTCTTTGTCCATAACGATGTGCGCATGGCATCGGCACAATGGCACGAGATCCCGACGCATTGCTACCAGAACTACCAGTGTCAGGTACGGCTTGTCGTCAAAATGCGCTTCCTGCTTGGCCTGACCCGAAAGATCGCAGAAACCAACGGCGTCATTGGTTTTCCACCTGTCCGGGAAGCGCTGGGACAAATGGCCGCTGAAGTGTCGATGGTTGAAGGCATGCTTGAAGCGATGGAAGCATCGGGCAAGCAATACGGCCCCTATTATATTCCCAACGCCGAGCGCTTATATGCATCCAACGTATTGACTCAGCAACTCTATCCGAATTTCGTGCAGAGAATGCGCGAGCTCGCAGGCGGTGGCCTGATCATGCTGCCCTCGTCCGTGTCCGACATGCTCAACAGTGAAACGGCATCGTACATCCGCCAAACCCAAGTCTCTCCGGCAACCGATTCGCTGGGCCGGGTCAAGCTGTTCAAGCTTGCCTGGGACGCAATCGGCTCCGAGTTCGGTTCGCGCCACGTGCAGTACGAAATGTTCTATTCCGGCGCAAACATGGTTACTCGTGCACATGCTTATCGCACGTATGACTGGGAGAAATCGCTCGGTCTGGTCGACAAGTTCATGTCCAGCTACGACCTCGATAGCCCGAAAAGCAATCCTGGCTACATTGCCAAAGCCGCATAAAGGTGCATCATGACTACCACTACTTTCGACCCACGGGAATTCCGTAACGCGCTTGGCTGCTATGCGACAGGGGTCGCGATCATTACCGCGCGCACGGAAGCTGAGACGGATGTCGGCGTCACCGTCAATTCCTTTTCCTCCTTGTCGCTGGACCCGCCGTTGATCCTGTTTTCCGTTGCCAAGACTGCCAATATCCTGGCCACCTTCCAGAAGACAGCGCATTTTGCAGTCAACATTCTGAGCGAGGATCAGCGCGCACTGTCCAATATGTTCGCCAAACCATCGACCGCTGACTTCACCAGAGCGAGTTATCGCCGCGGCTCAAACGGCTCGGCACTGTTCGATGGGGCTCTGGCTCATCTGGAATGCTTCAACTTCCAGCAGGTTGATGGTGGTGATCACATCATTTTTGTTGGACGAGTTGAATCGATGGCAGTGCTGGCTCCTCGCAATCCGCTCCTTTTCTACCGTGGCGCGTACGGCACTTATGAACGCAATGAAGTCCCTCCCCCGCCGACAGCGACACGTCTTGTCAGCACCACAGAACAGGTAATCCGCATATGAACACGTATATCGAGCAAGAAGACGAGCAAACCAGCACGCTTAAATTCTGTATCAATGAGGAACGGCGTGTCGTCACAGTAAAAGATCTCGTCATTGCCGGTTGGGCCGGCCGGGATCCAGCTGCCATCGAGCATCATATCCAGGAACTGGCTGCTCTCGGCGTAGCACGCCCACGCAACATTCCCAGCTTTTATCGACTGAGTGCCAGTCTGCTGACTACGGATCGCCAACTTGACTTTGTCGGCAATGACAGCAGCGGCGAGGTCGAGTGTGTGCTGGTATCGCTTTCCGATGGCATGTATGTCGGTGTCGGTTCCGACCATACCGACCGCAAGGTGGAAGCCTACGGCGTGACCGTGTCCAAGCAGATGTGCGCCAAGCCTGTCGGTCGCAATCTCTGGAAACTCGATGCGCTGCTGGATCATTGGGATCGTCTCGTGCTGCGTTCCTGGGTCACCAGAAACGGCGAACGCACGCTGTATCAGGAAGGATCGGTCACCGGCCTGCTTCATCCGCAGGATCTGATGCGTCGCTTCGATCAGCAGGATCGTCTGCAGCCGGGCACTGTCATGTTCTGCGGAACATTGCCGGTAAAAGGCCAGATCGGCGGCGGGGAACTCTTTGAAATCGAACTCGAAGATCCTGTACTGAACCGCCGTTTGAAACACCAATATTCCGCGCGCGCACTTGCTTACGCGGATTGAAAGGAAACATTATGCCAATCGAAAAAGAGCACAAAGAGTTTTATACCGTTGACCTCGGCAGCAACTGGGAAACGCCGCCCGGCTATCCGTCCGGCATCAAGCAACAGATTCTGGCGGGCAGTCTCGATGAAAAAGCCAAGCGCGGCACGCGTACCCGGCACCTGCGTTTTGAACCCGGCGTCTACACCACCGCACCGTTCAAACACGACTATTGGGAAGAGGTATATCTGGTTTCCGGCGACCTAACCGTTGGCAGCGACGCACAGGGTAACGGCGGCGTCAGCTATGGTCCCAATACATTCGCATGTCGCCCGCCCGGCACACCGCACGGCCCGTTCAAGTCCGAAAACGGTTGTCTGCTGCTTGAGATCCATTACTACGACGAGACCGGAACCCAGTCATGAAGATGTCCATGCGCACGCTTGCATCAAGGATACGCTCGCTCGCGCAGCGCGAGCAATCCAGTGTCAATATGACCGCGGAGGCGCTGGCTGCCGCTACCGATCCTGCTGGCGAAGGTAGGCGTACCTTTAATCGGGTCTATGAGGAGCAAGCGCTCGCAACGGCTGAACAGGTCGACCAGCGGCGTGCAAATGGCGAGTCCCTCGGCCCGCTGGCAGGCATTCCGGTCTCTATCAAGGACCTGTTCGACGTCAAGGGTGAAACAACCCTGGCCGGCTCCATTGTCTTGTCTGCCGCAAGTCCCGCCGAAAAAGATGCCGCCGTCGTGGCGCGCCTGCGTTCGTCCGGCGCTGTCATTGTCGGCCGCACCAACATGACCGAGTTTGCGTACTCCGGTCTCGGTATCAATCCGCACTACGGTACGCCGCGCAATCCTTGGGACCGTCATGTCGGCCGGATACCGGGTGGCTCGTCGTCAGGATCGGCAATCTCGGTAACAGATGGAATGGCCGCCGTGGCCATCGGCACTGACACAGGCGGTTCGGTACGCATTCCGGCCGCGCTCTGCGGCCTGACCGGTTTCAAACCGACCATGCGCAGACTTTCGACAGCGGGTGTATTGCCCTTGTCGCCGGCCCTTGATTCCGTTGGTGTGATCGCACCGACCGTGCAGTGCTGCGCCACCGTCGACAGTGTTCTGACAAGCTCGTCTGCGCTTCCCTTGCCCGCCGTCGACTTGCACACCTTGCGTATTGGCGTACTTCAAGGATACGTCCTCGATGGCCTGGATTCCCATGTGGCCGGTCGCTTTTCGGACGCTATCAATGTCCTTGAGAAAGCAGGCGCCACGGTTTTCGATGTCGACTTTGCCGAGTTGTCACAGATTCCCGAAGTCAATGCCCAAGGCGGGTTCGCGGCGGTGCAATCGTACGCCTGGCACCAGCATCTTCTGGAACGCCTTGCCGGTAAATACGATCCTCGCGTGCTGTCCCGCATTTTGCGTGGACAGGCGATCACTGAACAAGCGCATGAGGAGCTGATTGCTGCACGACGACGCATCGTCATGGCGGCAAACCAGAAGTTTATCGGCACCGACGTATGGATTCTGCCAACCGTGCCCCTGATCGCTCCACCGATTGCCGACCTCGTCAACGACGATAACGCCTATTACGCGGCGAATGCCACCATGTTGCGCAACCCGAGCGTCTTCAATTTCCTGGATGGGTGCGCGCTATCGGTACCGTGCCATCTGCCCGGCGAGGCACCGGTGGGGCTGATGGTGGCAGCACCCGGCGGAACAGACGAACATCTGCTCCGCGTCGGCGCAGCGATAGAAAGAGCGCTTGCGCGTGCAGGACGAGCGATCGTACCCGGCTAGCATCAAGCGCTCATATCTCTGTGCACATTTATTGAATCAGCCATTGCCATGAACACATCGTTGAACACCAAGACCTTACCGGTCTATCTTGACTATTCGGCTACCACGCCGGTTGACCAGCGCGTTGTCAGCAAAATGCTGCCATATTTGACTAACCAGTTCGGCAATCCGGCTAGCCGTTCGCATGTTTATGGCTGGATCGCTGAAGAAGCCGTAGAAGAAGCAAGATCCCATGTCGCCCATCTCCTCGGTGCCGATCCCAGGGAAATTATCTGGACGTCTGGCGCCACTGAAGGAAACAACCTGGCAATCAAGGGCGCGGCGCATTTTAATGCGTCCAAAGGCAAGCACATTATTACGGTTCGCACCGAACACAAGGCGGTACTGGACACGGTGCGTGAACTGGAGCGCCAGGGTTTTACCGCGACTTATCTCGATCCGGAACCCGACGGCTTGCTGGATCTGGACAAGCTGAAGGCGGCAATCCGGCCCGACACGATCCTGATTTCGGTCATGATGGTCAATAACGAAACCGGCGTCATCCAGGATGTCGCGGCCATCGGAAAGCTATGCCGTGCACACGGAATCACGTATCACTGCGACGCTGTTCAAGCTGCAGGAAAGATCGATATCGACCTCGGCAAGCTCGAGATCGACCTGTTGACCGTTACCGCGCACAAACTGTATGGCCCTAAGGGAGTTGGCGCCCTGTTCGTCAGGCGCAAGCCGCGTACCCGCATCGAAGCCCAGATCCATGGTGGAGGCCATGAGCGCGGCATGCGTTCCGGCACCCTGGCTGTGCACCAGATCGTCGGCATGGGCGAAGCGTTTCGTATCGCACGTGAGGAAATGGCCACCGAGATGCCGCGTATCGGACGGATGAAGCAAGCCTTGAAGAATGGCATCCTGGGGCTTGAACATGTCTATCTGAATGGTTCCGAGGATCATTGTGTACCTAACATCCTGAACGTCAGTTTCATGTTCGTCGAAGGCGAGTCTCTCATCATGTCGATGCGCGAGGTTGCCGTATCGTCAGGTTCGGCGTGTACGTCTGCAAGTCTGGAGCCATCCTATGTGCTTAGGGCGTTGGGGCGTTCCGATGAGCTTGCTCACAGTTCGATCCGCTTCAGCCTGGGACGGTATACGACCGACGCTGAGATAGCGCGCGCAGTAGAGGCAGTCCGGCGAGGTGTACTCAAGCTGCGCGAAATGTCGCCGCTATGGGAAATGCACAATGCCGGCATCGACCTGTCGACCGTGCAGTGGTCCGCACACTAATCAACAGAAGCAAAGCTATGGCATTCATCGTCGAAAGGAGCGTGGCGCTATGGCGATGTTTTTTGGGGCGCACACCTGTCCCAGCCGAGCCATTGCCCCATGACTTTGATGGCGCAACGGGAACGGCAATTTCAGACGGTACGGAGGAGCGTGTGCACCGGATGGCGCCCTTCCCATCAGGCAAACCCGAAGACCACGAATCGCCGCCGATTTTCTTTTTATAACGACTACCGCCCATCCTAGACAGGGAGAGAGAGGCGGAAGCATTTTCTTCCAGGTGGAGACATCCAGCAATGCAAACTTACATCCTCGAGGCCTTAGGCCTGACGAAGGATTTCAACGGCTTTCGTGCGGTCGATCAGGTCGACATCCGCGTGAAGGCCGGTGATATCCATGCCCTTATCGGTCCCAACGGGGCGGGCAAGTCAACCTGCTTCAATTTGCTGACAAAATTCTTAAAGCCCACCTCAGGGCAAATACTGTTTAATGGCCGCGATATAACCGCGGAGAGTCCCGCGAGCATCGCGCGCATGGGAATCATCCGCTCGTTTCAGATCTCCGCGGTTTTTCCGCATTTGAGTGTCCGAGAAAATGTTCGCGTCGGGCTGCAGCGACGGCTAGGCACCTCGTTTCATTTCTGGAAGAGCGGTACGCATCTGAACCAGCTTAACGAGCGTGCCCATGCCCTGCTGGACGATGTAGGTCTGGCTTCCTTTACCGATACATTGGCTGGTGAATTGCCGTACGGCCGCAAGCGGGCGCTGGAGATTGCCGTGACATTGGCCATGGACCCGCAAGTCATGTTGCTGGACGAACCAACGCAAGGCATGGGTCATGAAGACATTCACCGGGTCGCTGCCCTGATCAAGCGCGTGTCGAACGGACGCACGGTATTGATGGTTGAGCACAACATGAGTGTCGTGTCGGGAATCTGTGACCGGATCTCGGTACTGCAGCGAGGTAGCCTGCTGGCAGAAGGGACCTACCGTGAAATTTCTGAAAATCCGAAAGTCATGGAAGCCTACATGGGAACGGCGTCTGCACAGCTGTGCCAGGAGGCGGCATGAACACGATTAATCGAAGAGAGGTCTCCCCGGATCCGTCAGCTTCTGCAAATCCGGCCCGGCAGCCATTTGCCCTTGAAATTGCAGGACTGAATGCCTGGTATGGAGAATCGCATGTATTGCATGACGTGAATCTTCAGGTGAAGCAAGGGGAGGTTGTCAGTCTGTTGGGCCGGAATGGCGCCGGACGCACAACCACGCTCCGAGCGATCATGGGTTTGACCGGCCAGCGTACCGGTTCCATCAACGTCAATGGAGTCGACGTCATGTCGCTGCCGACCCACAGGATTGCGCATCAGGGTATCGGTTATTGTCCAGAAGAGCGTGGCATCTTTGCGTCCCTCTCGACCGAAGAAAACCTCCGCTTGCCTCCGAAACTCTCCACCGGGCATGCGGGCATGTCGATTGAAGCCATCTACGAAATGTTCCCCAATTTACTGGAGCGCCGGCACAGCCAGGGCACGCGCCTGTCCGGCGGCGAACAACAGATGCTTGCCATTGCCCGGATACTGCGCACCGGCGCCAGATTGTTGCTGCTCGACGAAATTTCTGAAGGCCTCGCTCCGGTGATCGTGCAGGCGCTTGCCAGGATGATCCTGTCCCTTAAGGCAATGGGATACACGATCGTTATGGTGGAACAGAACTTCCGGTTTGCCGCCCCGTTAGCGGATCGTTTCTATGTGATGGAACACGGTCAGATTGTTGAATCATTTGCCGCTCACGAGCTTGATGCCAAGACAACCGCTCTGGCCGAACTGTTGGGTGTCTAGGAGAACTCATGATGGAAATCTTTGGTATTCCCCTGCCTGCATTGACCGGTCAATTGCTTCTTGGTCTGGTCAATGGCTGTTTTTATGCCATGCTTTCGCTTGGTCTGGCTGTGATATTTGGTCTGCTTAACGTGATCAACTTTTCACATGGTGCTTTTTACATGCTGGGCGCACTCCTGGCATGGGTCGGTCTGAACAATTTCGGTATCGATTATTGGGCCATGCTGGTATGCGCGCCGATCTTGGTTGGCTTGCTCGGCATGGTTTTTGAAAGAACAATGCTGCGGCGCCTTTATAAGCTGGACCATCTGTACGGCTTGCTATTGACGTTCGGAATTACGCTGGTCCTCGAAGGCTTGCTGCGCTCGGTATATGGCGTATCGGGACAGCCGTACTCCGTGCCTACCGCGCTGCAGGGGGTAACCGACCTGGGCGTCATGCTGATCCCAACCTACCGGCTTTGGGTGGTGTTCGCGTCGTTAGGTGTCTGCGCCATCACGTGGCTCCTGATCGAGAAAACCAAAGTGGGCGCTTTCCTCCGCGCTGGCACGGAAAACCCACGATTAGTCGAAGCTTTTGGGGTCAATGTCCCGCTGATGGTGACGCTGACCTACGGGTTTGGCGTCGCGATGGCCGCGCTGGCTGGTGTGCTGGCCGCTCCAATTGTCCAAGTGTCGCCCTTGATGGGCTCAAACCTGATCATTGTCGTCTTCGCCGTTGTTGTTATCGGCGGCATGGGTTCCATTGCGGGTGCCGTCATTACCGGACTTGGACTTGGCGTCATTGAAGGTTTGACGCGGGTGTTCTACCCGGAATTTTCGTCGACCGTCGTCTTCATCGTGATGGCGATTGTCCTGATGGTACGTCCGAACGGATTGTTCGGTAAGGAAATGGCATAAGGGGCCCTATTGTGAGAACAAAACTGCTGATGTTGATCGGGTGTCTGGCACTCGTTGCCCTGCCCTATTTCATTTATCCCGTCTTCCTGATGAAGATCTTATGTTTCGCCTTGTTTGCGTGTTCGTTCAATCTCCTGATTGGATATACGGGCCTGCTTTCCTTCGGCCATGCTGCATTCTTTGGGGCCGCAGGATACATTTCAGGTTATCTGCTGCGTGACGTTGGTCTGACGTTCGAGGTTGCCGTACTGATTGGTACGCTAGGCGCAGGAGTCATTGGCTTCATCATGGGTGGTCTCGCCATTCGCCGGCGTGGCATCTATTTCACGATGATTACATTGGCTCTGGCGCAGATGGTGTATTTCGTATTTCTGCAGGCACCTTTCACGGGAGGCGAAGACGGTTTTCAGAACATACCACGGTCAGCACTACTGGGACTGCTCAATTTGTCTGGGGACATCACCATGTACTACGTCGTGGTCGGCATCGTTATGCTGTCTCTCGCGCTCATTCACCGCATCATCTCGTCGCCCTATGGCAATGTACTTGCTGCAATTCGCGAGAACGAAGCCAGAGCAATTTCCCTGGGCTATGACATCAACAATTACAAGTTGCTGGTATTTGTACTGTCGGCGATGCTGGCAGGCCTGGCAGGCGCGACCAAGGCGGCCGTACTGGGGTTCGAGACATTAGCTGACATCCATTGGTCGACGTCGGGTCTGGTCATCTTGATGACCCTGATCGGTGGCAAAGGGACCTTTACCGGTCCTCTCGTCGGTGCCTTCGTGATCATCCTTTTGGAAAACAAGCTTGGCGAGGCAGGTACTTTCCTTGCACACCTGACTGGCATTGAAGGGTTCCAAGCAATCGGTGAATCCATCACTACCATCATCGGTCTGATCTTTATCGTGTGCGTACTGGCGTTTCGCAAAGGGATCATCGGCGAATTGATTGACAAGCTCGCGCAGCGCAAAGCTGTCCCTTGAATACGCAATAATTATGTTTTTAAGGGCAAATAATGTTTGGGCATTTCGTCGCATTGTTTGCATGATTCATCGCTCAGGCAGTGGCGTTCCTGCACTGCCTGCTTCAGGATGGCGATAATCTGGCTTTCCGACAAACGCGGATTCATCATGTAGAACTTCCTTTTTTACGTAGGAAGTACTACATTCAGATCCGCTTTCTTTTCGGGTGCAGATCAAGGAATTACAGGAAGCGTATGGGGAAGCAATATTTGACCAGATTCTGACTGGTCAATACATCGGCATGCCACGACGAACCCGGATAAATCACGGGTTTCCATAAGCACTCTCACAATGAGCCGTCGATCCCGAACAAGTAAGGCAGCCCTCTTCCTACCATTTTTCTTCTGCTAAAAGACGGATCACCTCTTGTTCGGGAAGTGCCTTGGAGCGGAAGAAACCTTGGAATTCGTCACACCCTTCGTTACGCAGATAAATAAGCTGTTCCTGCGTTTCAACCCCTTCCGCCACCACTTTTAAGCCTAGAGCATGGCCCATGACGATAATGGCGCGTGTGATCGCCACGTCGTCTGAATCTTCGGGAATTCCCTTCATAAACGAGTAATCTATTTTTATACAATCGATTGGCAACCTTTTTAAATAAGACAGAGACGAGTACCCGGTCCCGAAGTCATCGACGGATAACGAAATTCCCATGTCTTTTAATTGACTCATTATGTTTTTCGCCCTTACCGGATCGTCAAGCAGTGCGCTTTCGGTTAATTCGAGTTCCAATTGGTCAGCCGAAAAAACGGCGTTCTTTAGCATTCGTTCGATATCGATTTTTAAATTGGGACTATTGAATTGACGTGCACTCACATTGACTGATAGATGAATCCCCGGCCTAACGTCACTGTGCAATCGATTTAAAAAACAGATTGCATGCTCGAGTACCCAGATTCCGAGAGGCAGTACCGCATTGGTTTCTTCACATAAGGTAATAAACTGGCTTGGTCCAATAAGACCGTAAGCAGGATGATTCCATCGAATTAAAGCTTCTAGCCCGATGACGACGCCTGTCCTTACATCAGTTCGTGGTTGGTAGTACATGACCAGTTCGTTATTCCTCACCGCCTGCTGCAACGCCCGCTGCATATCTAGTCTCTCATCGCTTCGACTCTTATGAAATTCGCCGCGCAAAGCGAGGTATCCAAGCGTATCGCTCAGTCGACGACCTATCATCAGCATGAAACCGACCGTCAGAGCCACAATCGACAATGATTGCGTCGCAAAGTACGCTGTCTGGGATAACGACGCCGTTTCAAGAAAGTGCGTTTTCTCTTCGCCAAGGACCGTGGTGCCAAAACGCGCCAGGGATACGGCTCCCAACAGAGCAAATACCATCATCATGAAATTTTCCGCAACGCCTTTGTATTTCATTTTTAAGATGGCGTTTGCACATGCAGAGCACAGGACAACGATCGTGGCCATTGCCACGAGTACGCGTGCAATGTAAAAATTGTCGACAAAACTGAACCACGCCAACAGGAGTGTCGGAATCAGAACGACATACCAAAGGTGTCGAATTTTTGGAGCACGGCCTGCAAACTGAAGCAAACTTACGTACATCATCCAAAAGGCGAGAAAGAAAGCTGCGTTTGCAAGAAGCTGGGTAACATCAGTAAAAAAACCAGCGGGAAATATCCCTCTTGTGATGAACAGGGTTCCCGCTACGGTCATAAAGCCGCAAGCCCAGCCCCACTCGGAAACCCCAGCTATGGATTGGGGGAGGTTGCGCCGCATCACAATAACAAGGATAACGAAGCACAAGAGGCTCAGCAATGCAGTAATAAAAAAGAAGAAACGCGGATCAACGCCTTGCATAACGGCCTCGCTTTAGTGCCGGCTGTGTCAGTGCTCATTAGCAACGATAGCTAAACTTTTAGGCGCGCTGCTTGCACAGTATGGATATCAAATTATCCGTACTTTGCGCTTCAGATCAAGAACAACATATGGCAAACACTATGGGTAATGGTGTCTGTGCCAGGGTATCGACGTATGTCAATGTAGTTGTCACGCGTCTCGAGCTGCTTGCTTTATACATACGGCGTAATGACGCTTCGGGTTGAGCTCGACCTGCTCCCATGTATATTAGTGACGCGTTAGGTTGGAGCTTGTCTACTTAAGGGCAGTCATGAAACAACGTTTTACTGATGAGCAAATAATTGGTGTATTGCAACAGGCCGAGACCGGCACGAGGTAGCCAGCTTCCGTGCCGCTGAAACCCGGTAATGACTTCTACTTTGCGCTTTCTTATCGAAGGGATAGGCATATCCCTTAGCAGTATTTCCAATCAATGTTTTAGGGAGTACCACGGGTCCTGGATCTTAGGTGGCTACTTCATAAGCAGACTATCGCTCTCTTATTGAGATAGACCAAGAAGCGACCTGTCAAAAGTGCAAAAGTAGACATGGACTTCCACCGCGGGGATGCCATGGATAGCGAGCATCGGTCAGCCAGGGGCAGACAGCTCATTGTGTGCTGCGATGGTACGAGTAACACACTCACCGGGCGCCAGCACGATACGAATGTGTTGAAGACTGTCGAATTGCTCGACCCCGATCGGAATAGTCAAAAGCTCTACTACGATCCCGGTGTAGGCGCCGCCGACCAGATGCCTACAACGACTAACTGGGATGCATTTACCCGGCACCTCAACCGAATTCAGGGTTTGGTGTCCGGAAAGGGAATTTACGAAAATATTGCAGGAGCGTACCAATTTATCGTCGAGAACTTCACGGACGGCGACCAGCTGTACTTATTCGGCTTTTCGAGGGGGGCATTTACGGTCCGAAGCGTCAGCGGCTTGATCAACCTCTTTGGCATTATTCGACCTGAACATATATCGCTGATCCCAACTATGATCAACGTGTATTTCAGTTATCGTGAACCGATCCCCGGGATCTTCGATAAGCGCAAGGAAGTTGCCAACCAGATTCGAGACCGGTTCACGAATCTCCAGGGAAGGTATGCAAAAATTCACTTCATAGGTGTCTGGGACACTGTTGAGTCCGTTGGTTTTCCGTTGCTACAAACGACCATTACCAGTGATGGCATGGCGAAGACGAAACCGCAGCTTACGCATATCAGGCATGCTCTGGCGCTCGATGAGCACCGTTTCGCATTTCGACCACGTTTATATTGGGATGATAACTACGACGAAAATGGCCGGTCGCTGAAGCAATTCTGGTTCCGTGGCGCGCACTGCGACCTTGGTGGAGGCTACGAGCAGGATGATGAATGTCGTCTCTCGGATGATGCGTTTTGGTGGATGATGCAAGAGGCGGAGCAAGCGGGATTACGATTCAACGCCCCCGTGCCGCGGCAGCCATGGCCCGTGACAGAAGACACAAGATGCCTCCTGGTGCATAACGAATGCAGGTCAAATCCATGGTGGGCGGTGACAGGCATGATGATTCGGAATCTCCGCCCACCCAAGGATGCCTTCTGGGAGCGCGGCGTCAACGTAGGGAAACGAAGCGCTGAATCCGAGCTTCACAAGCCGCGGAGAGCCGACGTAGCAAGTAACCAAAAACACGTCGCTTTAAAGAGGCCAGGGGCACGTCAGTGGGAAGGATTGCTGGTTGCGTGCTCGGTCGCCGTTCTGATGTATCTCGTCGTGTGCTGGTTATCCGAATCTGCTTTTACCGGTACGTGGAGAAATCTGTCATCCGGATTGCTGACCACCGATCTGGCGGCTTTAGCGGAGGCCGGACGTATGTTCGCCGCATGGCAGTGGCGCGCGCATGTCACCGCGCCTGCCCTGCCCGACGGGTTTAGCGTCTACTACGCAATGTGGGCAGTGATTTGGGATTTTGCATTCATCGCTGCGTATTCATACGTACTCGGTTTTTTTGCTGCTTGGGCATTCTCGCGTTTGGCCGGGCTGCACGATGTATCAAAACGGGGACCACGTTATCTGCGCGTTGCCGGATGGGTGCCATGCGTGGCCGTATTTGCAGATATCGTGGAAAACTGCACGACATTGACTATGCTGGCGTTCGCCGCAATCGACTGGACACTGTTCGTACAGCTGACTGCAACGTTCGTATCGGCCGCAAGCACCCTTAAGTTCACGATGCTTGCCGCGAGTATCGGGATGATTACCGCTGGCCTATTGCCGTTGAAAGCCGACAGGACGCGAGCCATCGATATGCCGCCGCCAGACGCCGTTCTACCAGGGAGAAGCTGATGTTCAGACTCACAGTATTCCAACCCGACCAGATTCTCAACCCCGGCAATAGCGGAGGTCCGGACCTCCAGCCGTTTCGCCGAAGGTATCTTGCGCAAGGCGATTCGTGGTTTTCGATTGGTGCAATCCCTCCTTTCCAGACCAGTAATCTGCTGTTTGAGATGAGGCTGCAAGACCGCGCGTATGCAGTAAATTGCGCAAACCCCGGAGACCACCTGCAGCACATGCTTGACGGGAGACTCGATCCACAGTTTCGTAGGCTGATGTCTCCAAGGTTCGCACCTGGACGGTGGGACGCCATTTTGCTTTCGGCAGGCGGTAATGATCTGATTGATGCCGCGGGAGTGCTGCCATTCTATCTGGGCGGATCCCCAGTAGAGCCCGAATCCAGACTCCTTCTGAGAAAAGAAGAGTGGAATGGGGTCGGAATAGAGAGATATGTGAGTGCGTCTGGACTAGAGCGATTCCGCTCACATCTTGTCGCACAGTTCAAGGAATTAGTCGCCTTACGCGATGCCGACCCGTTCAGTCACGGAATACCTGTTTTCGCGCACTGCTACGACTACATCATGCCTCGTAACGCGCCTGTGCCTTTCTTTAGTGGCAAGAAAACATGGCTTTATCCGGCGGTTCGCGCCTACCAGATACCAGAGCCGGATTGGTTTGCACTCTCGAAATATCTACTTGATGAACTCAAGAGCCTCTTGCTTATGCTGAATCTACCGAACCTCCATATCATCGATACGACTGGTACATTAGTGCCGGCCCCCTCGGGGGTGGAGGTGGCAACGCTTGACTGGGAAAATGAGATTCATCCCACACAAACCGGTTACCAGAAACTGGCGCGTAAATTCGTGCATGTGATTGATCGCTATTTTGCCGACGCTGATCTACGCGGCGTTGGCCATGATGTACTCGGAGGCACGCCTTTCGGAGCACCAAAATCGATTTCCGGGATGGGCTCCCCGCTCTGAGCATGGCGGTTGAGTAAGCGACATCTCAAGGCCTTCGCAGCGACATACGATGCGTCGAATGTCACGAAGGGCATCACCATGGCTTAGTATCGAGCAAAGAAACCGTCCGCATCCTAATGTTCAAAGCTGGCATATGTTTCGGCGCAAACTGGGAAGGTAAGAATGGACCACGCAGGCTAATTGCTTCATGCCCACGTGCGGGGGAGCGAGCCGGGAATTAACGGTGAAACTGCCGTTGGCGATGCACGCCTGATCTCGCATTTCTGTTCTATTGCGTCTTTTAGCTTCTCACTGAAACGATCCGCATTAGGCACTCCTGCATTGAACAATAAACGATTAAACGCATTCACCGACCGCTGTGCACTTCCGGCACGCCGTAATACGCGCATGTCGTGATGCATCCCAAGTATCAACCCATACACCTCATAGATGAATTGAGCCGCATCCGTATCCGCAGAAAGGTGTCCCAAGTGAATAGCCATATCGACACATTGTCTTAGTGCTGCTTGCCAGTCAGCAATCATGGCGACCAGAGCATCCCGCAGCGGCCCTGTACGGTTTTCATACTCTACAGCGCCGCTGATATAGATGCTTCCCGACTCAAAGCCGCTGACTTCAAATTGTACCCAGTGCTGGAACATGCTTATCAGCCTTGGCAAACCGGGTTCCGCCTCTGCGGCAGGGAACAATACGGCCTGCTCGAAGCGTTCTCTGTACAAGCGCAATACCCCAAGCTGCAATTTTTCACGAGAGCCAAAGCGAGCAAAAACCCCTGTCTTGCTCATCTTCATTTCATCGGCAATCGTGGCAATGGTAAGAGAATCCAGGCTGCTGCGAAGGGCCATCGACAATGCCTGATGCAGAATCAATGTTCGGGTATTCTCGCCTTTTCCTACCATCTTTGTTGCGTAAACCGTACTCGTCGCCAACTACTTATCCTTTTTTCCATTGCAAACCTGGTTCCAGTGTTATACCAATGCTGACCCATCAGGTAACGGATGAAATCGATGTCGATATTGAATGGCAAGACGCAGGAGAAATCCATAGCCTTGCGCGTGACGACGAACGCGATGCCGGCAGGCGGAAAGTGGTGCGACTTCGTGTCAAGTTATGGGTCGGGATTGGTATTACCTCTTGCGCAGACTCCGTTTTCCCGTTCCGGTCCATGGGTGGGAAAATTCCTCGCAATAATAGTTAACTTCCAGATCGCTTATCTTTTCCTGTAAATACGCCTGTGCGTCGCGTATGGCCAGGTTGTATACGCTTGGTGCAATTTCGTCCAGAATGAATTGCAGCAAAAGCGTGGTCTTCAAGTCGCCGATATCCTCGTCGAAATTCGCGCCCCAATACCGCTGGAGCGAGTCGGCCATACGCTCCAGCGTCTCCTTCGGTAGCCGGCTTGCCTGCATCAGGCGGCCTTGCGCTCACGCGCCATTGTCAGTGCCGTGTCTTCAATCATGTCTTCCTGACCGCCGACCATGCCGCGCCTACCGAGCTCGACAAGAATTTCTCTTGCCGACACGCCGTACTTTGCCTCTGCACGCTTGGCGAACAGAAGGAATGAAGAATACACACCGGCATATCCCAACGTCAGTGCGTCACGGTCAATACGGATCGGACTATCCATGATTGGCACTACCAGATCTTCCGCCACATCCGATATGCCAAAGACATCGACACCGGTCACGATGCCCATGCGTTCGCATACTGCGACCAGAACTTCCATTGGCGTGTTACCGGCACCGGCGCCAAGGCCGGCGGCGGCGGCATCAATACGGCGGGCGCCATATTCAATGGCGGTCAGCGAATTGGCTACGCCCATCGCAAGGTTGTGATGCCCATGGAAACCGATCTCGGTTTCCGCCTTCAGCTTCTCGCGCAACAGGCCGATACGCGCACGCACATGCTCCGGAAGCATGTATCCGGCCGAGTCGGTCACATAGATGCAGTTGGCGCCATAGGATTCCATCAGGCGCGCCTGTTCCAGCAGTTTCTCCGGAGAAGACATGTGCGCCATCATCAAAAAGCCGACGGTGTCCAACCCCAGCTTACGTGCTTGACCGATATGCTGTTCAGATACATCAGCTTCAGTGCAGTGCGTTGCGACACGAATAGTCGCCACGCCACAGTCGTGCGCCATATGCAGATGATCGACCGTAGCGATGCCTGGCAGCAGCAAGGCAGAAGCACGCGCACGCTTGAGCAGTGGAATCACGCCCCGCAGGTACTCCTCGTCACTATGCGCAGGGAAACCATAATTGACTGATGCACCGCCCAGTCCGTCGCCATGGGTAACCTCGATCAGCGGCACGCCTGCCTGGTCAAGGCCGGTGGCAATGTCCTGCATCTGCTTCAATGTGATCTGATGCCGTTTCGGATGCATGCCGTCGCGCAGCGACATGTCATGCACAGTAATCGCCGTTCCGCGCAAATCCTTTTCCATTTTCTATGGTCCTTTCCTCAGACGGCGTTCAAGCGGCCTGCAGTTTTTGGGCGAACAGTTCGGCGGTACGGGTTGCCGCCGCTGTCATGATGTCAAGATTGCCGGCGTAAGTAGGCAGATAATCGCCTAGGCCCGCCACTTCGACATAGATCGATACGCGTTTTCCGTCGAACACCGGACCGTTTTTCAGTGTGTAGCCCGGCACATATTGCTGGACCGATTCGATCATCCTGTGCACCGATTCGGTAATAGCGGCCTGATCCGGTTCATCTACTGTCAGGCAATGGATCGTGTCGCGCATAACGATCGGCGGCTCGGCCGGATTGATCACGATGATTGCTTTGCCTTTTTGTGCGCCACCGACACGTTCGATCGCGCCTGCAGTGGTCCGGGTGAATTCATCGATGTTCTTGCGGGTACCCGGCCCAACCGAACGGGACGACACCGTCGCCACAATTTCGCCATACGCGACCGGCTGCACGCGGGATACCGCATGGACCATCGGGATCGTGGCCTGCCCACCGCAGGTCACCATGTTGAGATTCTTGATGCCCTCCACTTTTTCGGGCAGATTGACGCTCGGTACGCAGTAGGGTCCAAGGGCGGCCGGCGTGAGGTCAAGCATCAGAACACCAAGTTCATTCAGCTTGCGCGAGTTCTCCGCATGGACATAGGCGGATGTTGCGTCGAACGCGATACGGATGTCGTCCTTCTTCACATGGGGAAGCAAGCCGTCAATGCCATCCGCCGTGGTAAGCAAACCCATTTCCCTCGCGCGCGCCAAGCCTTCTGACGCAGCATCGATGCCCACCATCCAGGCCGGTTCCAGCCATTCGCTGCGGCGCAGCTTGTACAACAAATCGGTTCCGATATTCCCTGAGCCGATCAATGCGCATTTGATTTTTTTCATTGAGTCTTCGCCCTACCTTATTTATTGAAATGACACGCTGCATGCACCGATACCATCGATACGCACGCGCAGGCTGTCACCTGCGGCAACTGGAATCAGGGATGCCAGGGAGCCGGACAGGATAGGCTCGCCGGCCTTCAAAGTTATGCCGCGCGCACCGAGTTCGTTAGCCAGCCATGCCACGGCATTGGCAGGATGGCCAAGCGCTGCCGCACCTGCGCCTGTTGCCACGACTTCGCCATTTTTCTCGATCACCATGCCGCACGTCTGCAGATCGATGGTTTGCGCATCGACGCGTTCCTTACCCAGCACGAATACTCCGCATGAAGCATTGTCGGCCACCGTATCCTGGATACCGATACTCCAGTTGCGGATACGGGAGTCGACGATCTCGAAACATGCGGCAACTTCCTTGGTCAGATCCATCACCTGCGTGATTGTCACGCCCGGTCCGCGCAGGTCTTCCTTGAGGAAGAATGCGATCTCGCCTTCCGCCCTCGGCTGGATCAACGACGACATGGGAATCGCCGCGCCGTCTTCGTAATGCATGCCCGACAGAAGCACGCCGAAATCAGGTTGGTGTACGTTGAGCATCTGCTGAACTACCTTACTGGTTACACCGATTTTCTTGCCGATGATGCGTTCGCCCTTTTCCAGACGCCGCCCCACCATCCTTTGCTGGATCCGATAGGCGTCGTCGATGGTCAGTCCGGGCAGATCGGCGCTGATCGGCGCGATGACCCGCCGCGACAACCATGCTTCATACAAGGCATCCCCGATGCGGTCGAGCGATTCGTTGTCCATTGCCTTATTCATTTTCTGCTCCCGTTGGTCCATGCGCCGTTTTCAGATTACAGACCATTTTGCCGCGCGGCGTCGGGGGTGAATTGCGAAGGATTCAGTTCGCCGCTGTTAATGCGCGGTGCATTCTTCTGCTCGTTTACGAGGCGATCGGCCATATAGGTACCGGACAGCAGATCGTGATACAGAGCGACGCCGGCGTGATAGCCCGCGAGGTCATACGCGTAATAGAAGTTCATCGTGCCCTGACGCCAGAGCTGGCCACGAGAATCATAGTTGTCGACCATGACGGCATTCCAGCTGTCTTCGTCAATGTAGAACACACGTTTCGCATACTGGTGACGCACGCCCTGCTTGAGATTGGCTTCCAGTACCCAGACACGATGCAGTTCATAACGCATGACATCCGGATTGATATGACCCTTGGTCAGCATGTCTTCATACTTGATCTTCGGATCGTTGATCTTGTAGGCATGGTAGGGAATGTAAATCTCGCGCTTGCTGACGATTTTCCAGTCATAGCGTTCCGGGGAGCCGTTGAACAACCTGTCGTCGTCGACGGTGCGGAATCCGCCGGGGCCTTGTGGCATATCGAAGCCGAAGCTCGGCAATTGGCGTACTCGCCGCGTACCGGGATTGTATTGCCAGGCCTGGCGCGGACGGCTCGCGAATTCCCAATGGTCATAGCCGACGATGATCGTGCCTTTCTCGCGCTCAGGCAACAGCGTCGCCGTGTTGAAGTAAATCGCCGTGCCGTTCCAGTCCTTGCGATTAACCTTTTGATTGTCAACCGCGGACAGCATTTTGTAATCGACCCGTCCCCAGGCAATATTGCCGTCCGGGTATACGACGGCTTGGTCGAATATGGCAACTTCATTCGACGCCTTGGGCGACGACAGCATGTTCCAGACAAGCTCCAGCCCGTTCTTGGGAATCGGGAATCCGGTGCCGCCATAAACGCCCTTGACGCCAGCGCCGCCATCGATCACTTCCGCCTGCAAGGCGTTTTCTTTCACATTGGCAAACACCTTGTCGGAATAGCGGAAATCGCGATGGCTCGGGTACACCGGCATGCGAAACGTTTCGGGATACTTTTTGAACAGGGCCTTTTGCCCTTCGGTCAGACGCTCCGCATGCTGGGCCATGTTTTGCGCGGTGATGACAAATAGCGGCTTTTCGCTGGAATACGGATCGGCATTGTGCGTACCGACACCACGGTGCGTAATACCAGGGGGTGTACCCAGCCACTTGCCGGAATAGGCCGGGAGCGAACCATCCTTGTTGCCCTCCCGCTCTGCACCCATGGGCGTCAAGCTTGTGCCAAGCGCTTTGACCTCGTCCGCACTCAGTTTTGCCCAAGCGGGCGTACCCGCAACCAGCGCCGAAGCAGCCGCTGATGACAATGCCAGTTTGTACAGCAATCGTTTCATTTGCACTTCTCCTCCATATAGTCGGTGCGGACGCTTCATGCTTCATCGCGTGGGATGTCCATTGGAGTCAAAGTATCGATCTACATCCTGAGCCAAACATCGTTTAAACGGACTAGTGGATTGTGGCCTGATCTGCGCGAGGGCACTCACCATGCCTAGCAACTTATTTTCGAACTGTCTTTCGGCCAGTGCCGATATCTGGCTGCACATTGCCGGGAACTTAGTCCAGACGGACGATGAGCGTCTCAGCCAGCTGTGTAGCATCGGGTGAGAATCCAATCCAGTGGTGCATGCGTCTCGTGTTGCACTACTTCGCAATGATGAGACATCGAATATAACTAAAGGAAACACGATGTTGATACACGTGCAGCGGCTGGAGGCAGAGCGAATTCATATCGCGGAGCGCGTCGTGAAGAGGAAAAATCGCGCGCCAAGGAACGGGTATTTTCTCCACGCACCATCCAGCATCGCTGGGATACAAAACTGCAACGTCCCGAGATGAGAAGATTTTATGCTTTCAATGGCGATGCGGATGGCTTATGCGCATTGCAGCAATTGCGCCTCGCCGATCCGCGCGATGCGACTCTTGTGACAGGCGTCAAACGCGATATCAAGCTGTTGCAGCGGATAAGCGCGCATGCCGGCGACGACATTACCGCACTCGACGTCTCCCTCGACCAGAATCGGACCGACCTGCAGCGTCTGCTGGCTGAAGGCGCGTCGGTTCGTTACTTCGACCATCATTATGCCGGCGATCGGCCTGAACATTCCGGTCTCGAACTGCATATCGACGAAAGTGCCGATGTCTGTACCAGCATCCTCGTCGACCGATATCTGGGCGGCCGCTATCGCGCCTGGGCAATTACAGCAGCCTTAGGCGACAATCTTGCCGATGTAGCCCATGACATGGCGCGCGTTGCAGGGATGTCATCCGCGACGATGGTCGTACTGGAAATGCTCGGCACCTGTCTAAACTACAACGCCTACGGGGAATCGATTGCGGATCTGCATATCGATCCAGCGGAGCTTGCACGTCACATGCTGTCCTTTGCGGACCCGGTCGACTTCGCCACCAGCTCGAGGATCTATGCGCGTCTTGCCGCCGGATACCATGCCGACATGGAACAGGCATGCCTCTTTCTACCGGCTCATCAACGCGCTGGAGTGACGGTGATGGTAATGCCGAACGCAGCTTGGGCACGTCGCGCCATGGGTGTGTTGGCCAACCATCGCATCCGGGAACAGCCGGACCACGCACTTGCCATTCTTTCGCCCAAATCAGAAGGCGGCTTTAGCGTCAGCGTTCGCGTACCGGCATCCGCACCGGCAAGCGCTGCGGATTTTTGCCGTGCTTTTGAAACCGGCGGGGGCAGAAAACTCGCCGGAGGAATCAATCATTTGCCCGACGCGGACGTCGAACGCTTTATCGCCAACTTCGACGGCTGCTTTTCACGGCATTGAGTGTGCCGGCTTTTACGTACTGGCTATCTCGCAACGCAGACTTGATGTGGAACTGCATGCGGCAGCCGTCGCACGTAGAAAGAAAATCATCCGGCCCTGATCAAGATCCGTAGTAATTTCATGGCGTAGTACCGGAGTCGCCGGTACTACGCTGTCGAGTGGCAAAGAATCAGGCGCTGGCCCGACGACTCACCCATAACCATTCCGCACGCTTCTTCAGGCTTGATGCGACCGCATCAAAACCTTGCTTGACCCATGGTCCGTGGTTGCGCATGATGGCGTCGGCATTCAGTCCAAGAAAGATATCGGTCGTAAAGTATCGGCATCGGTCCTTGCTCAGGCTCTCGATGTATTGATCGCGCCGGGCCGCGTCCTTGGATTGTGCGGTGGGTCGCATTTCCCAGGACAGCAGCCGTTGTGGTTCGAATGCGACCAAGGTTTCGGGAGCATGAATGTACTGACCAGGCCGCGCCGGGTCGGGCAAGAACAGGTTGACCGGCTCGCCCAGGCGCAACGTCGATTCGACGCGCACCGTATACGGATTCCATTCGGGATAGCGGGCGAGATCGACGAGGACATCCCATACCAGCGAAGCCGGAGCATCGATATCGACCTTGATCGAGGTAACCAGATTTTCTGCTTTGCACATATCGTCATCTCCTGTGTAGACGCAATCCCTGCTCAACCCATGTACTCGCCGCCGTTGGCATCGAGAGAGGCACCGGTCACCGCATTGGCATAGTCAGAGATGAGAAACAGAGCGGCTTTCGCACAGTCGTCATCCGTCGGAATCCTGCCCAATGCCGTGCTGGCAGCGATCGGCGCAATGAGTTGCTCTTCCGGCACGCCGTATTCGGCAGCGCTGCGCTTGATATAAGCCTGCACTGGAGCGCCCCACATCCATCCCATGAACACCGAGTTCACCCGAATCCCATGCTGCCCGAGTTCCTTGGCAAGATACTTCACCGCTACGGCCAAGGCACCCTTCGACGCCGCATAGCCGGCCTCACCAGGGAACGGCCGCCGAGCGGCGACCGTGTTGATCATCGCAATTGCGCCGCTGCTCTGCTTCTTCATCTGTGGCACGACTTCTTGTGTCAGATTCATGGTGCCGAACAGATTGGTATCGAATACTGAACGCCAGGTTTGCAGATCGGCAGTATCGACTGCCTCCGGAAAGTTGCCGTGCATGAAAGCGCTATTGAGCAAGCCGTCAATGCGGCCGAAACGATCGATCGTCTGCTTCACCAGACGCTGGCATTGAGCGCGGTCAGTGATATCGGTCGGCACCTTGAGTACTTGACAATCGGTGCCGAGTGCGCGAATACCTTGCTCGGCCTCGTCAAGCTTGGAAGCGGTACGGGCGGCGAGCACGACTGCCTTCGCGCCCTCGCGTGCCGATTCGATTGCCATTTTTATGCCGAGCCCCGGTCCTACGCCGGATAGGATGATCACCTTGTTCTTCAATAGCATGCGCTTTGTCTCCTGTTAGTAAAAACGCCGTTCACAAATATCGCGCGCGATATTCCGCATAGTCCTGGCTAAGCTGTTCATCACTCAGCCCATAACGCGCAGCCGTGTAATCATGCGGGGCGCGTTTCTCGCGCCCATTCCTTGCAAGCCATCGCTGCATTCCCTCTTCCACTTCGACGTTCAACGGCATCTTGAGAAAGCGGTAAATATCCCTCACGACTTCCATCGGCCGGCTCACCGTATCGGCAAACCTGACGTCATGAAATACGTCGCCATCCAGGCCATCACGCAGCGCCATCGTGCGGCGTAGACCACGCGCAAACTGGCCATTCCATTGGCGGCCTGCCTCACGAGCGTCCGCGTGATCGCTATAGATGCGCCACAAGGTGTGCACGAAACTTGCCAGTGACGGAATGGTTTGCAAGGGATCGCGATGCGTCTGTATCACTTTTGCATCCGGAAAGACCGCCAGCAGCGCCTGCATTGCATAAAGGTGATGTGGCGTTTTTAATACCCAACGTTCGGCCATGATCCCGCGACGCTTCTTTTGCCACTGCAGGAATTGCAGCAGTTTCTTCAGATACGCATAGGAAGGTACCTGATCCTGCTGCTCACGCCAGTCCGCATAGGCAGGGATATGCACATAGGCATCCATCGCGCCGTGAAAGGATTGTTCCATCAGCATGACTTCTTCATCGGCTTCTTCCGCGTCGAGCGGATGAATCGAGAGCAGTTCCGGCATGGCTTCTATCATTGACGCGACTTCGACACGTGCGGATTCGATACGGGGATCGGCCTTGCCTGCCTCGATCAGCGATACCGGCACTGGATGCCGACTTTCCCACCATGCCAGCGAATAAAATCTGGGATCGGTTGCGAGAATCCGCTGCAGCAATGTCGTTCCGGTGCGCGGCAGGCCGACGATCACGACCGGTTCCGCGACCACCTCATCCAGAATTTCGGGATTGCGCTTGCAATAGTCTTCAACTTTCAGGCGATTGCTCAATAGCTCGACAAGGCGCTGCCGGATCAGATGGCGCCCTGTCGATGACAACCTGGCCTCTTTCTCCAGCGATTGCAGCATGATCGATAATGCCGGCCGAAAATGGACATCGCCGAAGTCGCTCAAGCCATTGCTGCGCGCGCTGGCCTCCTGCATGAGAGTATCCATATCAAACGCTTGTACGTCGACCATCGTCATCCTTTCCCGTTCAGCTCGGCAAGCTTCACCACCCGTGTCCGCGGATGCACGGGTGATTTCGCATCGACCCAGCGCAGGCATAGCGTGCCCATCTGGTGACCAGCGGTTTCCAGCCAATTCGGCAAGCCCGGATCGGTGTGCGACAGCACCAGGGTCATGCTGCCGTCGGCGTTCGGCGTCGCACTGTGTTTGTTGAAGCAAATGCGGTGATGGCGGTAGTCGAGAGACTCCATCCAGTAGTTGTTGATCTGAAGATTCCAGAAGCGGCACTCCGGGATGTGTTCGATCTCGATCAGCAACGCCTCGTCTTCTCTTAGCGACCAATAGGAATGGTAATAATAGATATTCGGGTCGCCGCCAACGGATTGGCACAAGGCCTGATCGGCCGGCGGAAGCTGGTTCGGATGCGATTGATAAGCCTGTGCCCAGTCGGCAAACAACGTGGCGGTGTTCTCGACGAAACGGGCCGCCTTGAGCAGGCCGGCATGCAGCGTTGGCGGATCCAGCGGCATTGGACCTGACTCCGCACCGATCCGTTCAATCGTTAACTGTGCAGGCTTTTCCTTTTTGCGATCAAGAAAAGTCTGGCGCACGATCAGTGCATTGCTTTCCTGCTCAAGCGGCAGCCAGTTGCCAGGGTAACGGTGTTGACTGAGCACCAGTTCGAAGTTGCCGTCCGAGTCGAATGTCATCTGCTGTGCATCGATGAAGCCGGTCTGTGTCATTTTCCCGTCCGTTTCGTAGCCGCCTTTCTGGCTGCCGAAGCTCAGGTAGGACACACTCCCACGGTGCCCGCGCACACGGTATTCGTTGCGGCCGTTCAGGCGCGCGTACTGATACAAGTTATCCGGATTATCGGCACCGATTTTTGCCGTTTCATGCGATGGAATTAGAAATCCCGGAAAGTCGGGATCGGCGAACTCGACGTGCATTTCCAGGCCGATGCGCAACAGACGGCTCAGATAGCGATATCCTTCGGCGCGGGTGAATGCATCTGCCGGCACTTCTGGCCTCAGGACTTGTCGGCCGGCCTGTCTGAGGATGTCACAGAACGTATCCCAGGTCTGTCCGGATAGGATAGGATCGTTGGCGGGCGCCGTCATGATTGCTCCTGCGACATTATCTGCTGCGGAATGGAACGGCCGGCAAAGACTATCTTGCTGTCTTGTGCGAAATCACGCACCAATGTGGATGTCACAACGCATCGTGTCTTGCTGATCATCCATTCGCCATCGATTTTTTGGTATTCATCTTCATAATACGCACCAAGCTGGGTCAACCTGTTGTCGACCGTATTGATCTGCTGATAAAACAGGCTCCAGGTGCCGTGCGCCCGATGCTCATCCGTGACGACGATCCGTGGATTGACGCCATGATGCATTTCGACGATATGCTCATGGCAAGCAAGGCGGGTGAATAATTCGACCAGTTCGTCACGATGGCGGAATACGCCTATTGCGCCATAGTCGATGAACACCTCGCCGGGGACGAAGCAGTCGCGTATCGCTTGCGGATTCTTGCTGTCGCAACTGAAAAGATACCGGGATTTCAGCGCTCGTATTTGCTCCAGGTCTTCCAATGCGCGCACGCGCGCTTCCAGTTCGGAAATGGGCATCAAGCCGCTCCTTGGTTGTCGGGAGTTGTGGGAATGGGTGGCGCACGGCCACCCGCTTAACGGACAACGTGTCGGTCTTACAGTCCCTTTTGCCGTGCGGCGTCTGGTGTGAATTGCGACGTGTCCAGCTCTCCACTGTTGATACGCGGCGCATTCTTCTGTTCATTGATCATGCGGTCGGCCATATAAGCGCCTGATAGCAGATCGTGAAACAGTGCGACGCCGGCTTGATAACCTTGCAGTTCATAGGCGTAGTAGAAGTTAATCATGCCAACGCGCCACAACTCACCGCGTGCGTCATAGTTATCGACCATGATGGCGTTCCAGGTATCTTCGTCGGTATAAAACACGCGTTTAGCGTACTGATGGCGTACGCCCGGCTTCAGCTTGGCCTCCAGTACCCATACCCTGTGCAGTTCATAGCGCATGACCTCGGGATTGATATGGCCTTTGCTCAGCATGTCCGCATACTTGATTTTAGGATCGTTGATCTTGTAGGCGTTGTACGGGATATAGATTTCTTTCTTGCCGATGATTTTCCAGTCGTAACGCTCTGGAGAACCGTTGAACAGGCGATCATCATCCACCGTGCGGAAACCGCCCGGGCCTTGCGGCATGTCGAAACCGAAACTGGGCAATTGACGCACGCGGCGCGTACCGGGATTGTATTGCCAGGCCTGGCGCGGATGGTTCACAAAATCCCAATAACCGTGACCAATGATGATTGTGCCCTTCTCGCGTTCGGGCAGCAGCGTCAGGACATTGAAATGATCCGACTTGCCATCCCATGCTTTACGCGAGGCGTTGACATCGTTGACCGTGGCGAGAATCTTGTAGTCGACCCTGCCCCACGCGATATTACCGTCCGGGTAAACCACTGCCTGATCGTAGATTGCGATCTCGCTCGTCGCCTTCGCTGAAGACAGCATGTTCCAGATCAGCTCGATGCCGCTCTTGGGAATCGGGAATGCCGGCCCGCCGAATGCACCCTGAATACCGTTTCCACCTTCGATGACTTCCGCCTGCGCCGCGTTTTCTTTCACATTGGCATGTACCTTGTCGGGATAGCGAAAGTCGCGATGGCTGGGGTATACCGGCATGCGAAAGCTGTCAGGAAATTTCTTGAACAGTGCTTTCTGCCCCTCGCTCAGACGGTCGGCATACTGCGCCATGTTCTGCGCCGTGATGGTATACAGCGGTTTCTCATTGGCATACGGATCAGGCTGGTGCTTGCCTGTGCCGCTGAAACTGACGCCCGGCGGTACCCCCAGCCATTTTCCGGAATATGGCGGGATGCTGCCGTCCTTGTTACCTTCGCGTTCCGCGCCCATGGGCGTGAGTGTCGTGCCTAATGCCTTGATTTCATCCGCATTCAGCTTTGCGGAAACCGGCGCTGCGGCGAATAAGGCAGCGGCCGCCATTGTCGGCAGCATAACTTGATAGAGCATGGATTTCATGTGCACCTTCCTTCTCGAGTAGAGTTAAACAAAGGTAACGCCCAAATCTGAAGCTATTCCTGGACCCCGAGCCTGCAAAGTACCTAAGTACCCAGTGCTGGCACGAGAACCGTTACGTCAAAAGCTGTATTTCGCGCTCAGCGCCAGATAATCGCGGTCCGCGAGTGGCCGCAGACGCAAGTCGGGGCTGCCAAGGAACGCGTTATAAGAGACGCCAAGTTCAAGGTTGTTCAGATACTTGAAGGTAGCGCCCACGCTCAGGCGCTTGTCACCCTCGCCGGTCAGGCTGCCGAAACTGCCCGCCACTGCAGGCACGCCACGCACGAGGTGCTGAAAAGTGATCGGCACGGCGAGGTCCCAGCCATTGAACACATTGTTGTAGTTCAGCGTCCATGCCAGTGCGTAAGCCCACGACGACCGGGTGTTGCTGAGGTCGCTGAACTGACTGCCGGCCATGCTGACCGCTTCGACGCTGCTGACCCGGTGCACACCGACCTCGCCGACCAGTGTCATCGCGTCTGCCAGCGCAGTCGATTCGACGGTCTTGATCGCCGACACTTGTCCTTGCCAGGACTTCGAACGTGTTGCCGTCGGGCCAAGCAAGGTATTGACCAGGACAGGTGCGCCATCGCGATAACTGAGTTCACCTGCCACACTGATGCCTTCAAGCTGTGTTGAAAAGCTTGCGCCGGTCAGCTTGATGTTGTCGAAGTACTTGATCTGGTAGCCAACCGGCAAGGCCTGAAAAGCGGGCGGCAGCGCAGCCGAAGTAATCGGCGGAATCCCAAGGGCGGCATTGCCGGGATAGAGGGAGGCAGTGCCAAGATTAGTCACGACGCTTGGGTTCTTGTCGTGATAACGCAGATGGTAAGCACCGAGTTCAGTCCTGTCGCTGATACGGAAACGACTACCGATACCCCACTGGCCGCTGTCCTTGGGGCGGATATCGGGACCGCGCAGTGCGGTCAGGGAAGTGGGCAAACCTGGGAGTGCAGCTGTCGCCGGGCTCGCCAGCAAGGGATTGGCCATTGTATAAATGCGGTCCGCTCCCGGGCCGATCATATCGGCGGTACTGAAATAGCTGCCGGCCGGTGACAGTTCGGTGGGGCGATACTGATATTGATAGTAGCCCAGCAAACTGACCGCGTCGTTGACGGCCCATTGGCCCGACACCTGGCCGGTCGGCAGCAGGATGTCCTTGACTTCGACACCCGGCACATTGGCCTTGGTGGCATCGGCTGGCGCCTGCGCCCCGGCGATGTTCGGGAAATACAGGGATTCGCCCCATTGCACGACCTGATTACCGGCGCGCAGATTAAGCTTGGTACCGCCGGCATTGAAGTTGCCATACACGTAGGAATCGAGCAGGCGAGCGCGGCGTCCATCATAGTCGCGTGCGCCGCTCGTAAACTCATTGAACGGCCCTGATTTGTTCACGGTGCCGGGCGAGTTGTTATCGTTGCTGCGGTTATAGACCGAGTCATAGAACGCACTGCCGCGCACGAACAAACCAAGGTTGTCATGCTTCAAATGGCCTTCAAGCAGAACGCTGAGACGGTTGGTCGTCAGGCTGCCACGCTTGAAATTGCGATCACCATCGTCGCCATTGATCGTCACAGGCAAGCCTGCCGGACCGATAGGGCCGTTGATCAAGGTATCCGAAGGTTTGCTTGCGCGAACACCTACACCATAGTTGACGGTGGCGCCATAATCGAAGGTCGTCTCGTCGCCAATCTGCACCGTGGTCGCAGCCATCACCGCCGGCGTACATGCCGCGAGCAACACCGCCTCGGCCATGCGTCGCAAACGGAAAGGGCCATCGATTCGTTGATAATGATTCATACCTCTGTTCTCCTCGTTGATCAATCGGGTAATTTTTTTAGCTATCGATGTGGTGCAGATATCGAATCGCGGCTCATGCGAACATCATTTGCATAGACATGTCAGCGGTATTTGCCGACCTGCCGGATACCGCCTTCGGCCATCTCGGCGGTACTTCGAAGACAAAGAACTGCGTCACTTCGTTATCCTGAAAGTTGTCGTGCGTCGGCATCACATGGGTATGGATCCGATTCGACAGGCAAAGCCCTGGGCGCCATCGGCGTCATGTTCGCCACAGCCGGCGTGCGTGATTGCGTCGACTACTGCAGTAATAGGGGCGGCATGGAGCCGCGGCGTGAAATGCCGACTCTGTGTCATTGATACGTCTCCTGGCTGTGATCATTTTTTTTTATTTTTCACGCGGCAAGCAGGGTGAACTGCACTACTGCTTTGCCGATGTGTGGCCAGTATCGAATGGAGATAACTGCCGGACATCGTTTAAACGGACTATTCGGAAAATTTGATCCTATAAAGTTGCATCCTGAACGATGCCTGCCGGGACTGGCTTGCATTCTCAAGGCCATTCAATTCATCAGCGATATCAATGGAAATGCTTGCCTGCCATGGTTCACCTGACTGAACCCCCCGCCTGCATAGTCTCTTCAGACGATGCTGCACATGGAATTCGATGCAAGCATCGGCCCGTTGCCTTCCCCCTGAAGGCGGCAACGATTCGCCAATCCATATCAACAGGCGCAATCGGAAAAATTCCATTCATAACGAGGAGATCATTTATGCAGCCATCCAAGCTGGTATCCGTACTGGGCCTTTCGTTGGCATGTGCCTTCGCCACTCCGGCGCAGGCGCTCAACATCGTCGTCACCAACGACGACGGCTTTGAAGCCTCATTTATTCATGCGTTGTACCAGCGACTGAAGGCAGCGGGTCATAGCGTGATTATTTCCGCTCCTGCTCAAGACAGCAGCGGCCAGGGCGGTGCTCTTAATTTCCTGCGTCCGATAGCCACCATGACAAAGGATTCACGTGCCGGCAGCATCAAGGCTGGCTCACCTGGCGTCGGCACAATGCCCGGAAACAGCGACGTGTACTACGTGGATAGCACGCCGGTCGCGAGCGCTCTTTACGGTATCGATGTCGCAGCGCCCGCGAAATGGGGCAAGGCACCCGATCTAGTGGTGTCCGGGATTAATTACGGCAACAACACCGGCATTATTAACAACGGCTCCGGAACGGTTAACGCCGCGTTAATCGCGATCAACCGGGGGGTGCCAGCAATCGCAGCCAGTGCCGAAGCACCGACCTCTTATCGCGCTTACGACAAGCTGGCTCCCGGCGACGTCGAGTATGAAAACGCCGATATCGTGGTGCGGCTAGTGAACGAACTCGACAAGCAAAAGGCGACTGCCGGCGGGAAGATCTTGCCTGACGGCATCGGTTTGAATGTCAACATGCCAAAGTTCGCCAAGGGCACTGCCGCCAACCTCCCGATCAAAATCAGCAAGGAAGGCCTCGCCAGCAGTGCGACACCCTTCTTCGTGCCTGATCTGTCGAAAGACTCGGTTGCCAATGGATACATCCCGGGCGGCGCACCTCCCTTGCCCGGCGTGACCTTGTATATCGGTGGTCCCAAGCCCGCTAACCTCACGATGCTGACCGATACCGATCCCGCCTCGGAGCAGAACGTGGTGCAGGCAGGAGCGGTCGCTGTCTCGGTGCTGAAAATCAATCACCAAGCCGATCGCGCGCCTGAAGCCGCAGTGCGCATCAAGCTGAATGCTCTTGCAAAGTGAGGCAGCCGATGATTCCAAGAGTCCTGCTGTGTGCCAGCGCGCTGGCCCTCCTCTCCGCATGTGGCGGCGACAACAACGTAGATAGCGCCGTTCTGTCCAGTACACTGGTCGGCGGCGCAAACGCCATGCTGATCGAGGGCGACCCGGATGGGCGTTTTGGCGAAGCGTTTATCGGTAGCGACGGCAACGGCATCCTGCTGGTTGAAAACAACGATCTTCAACCGGCCATCGCCTACTATGACGTCAAGGGCAATGCCATAAGACGTGTGCCTTCCGCCGCTTCCGCAATTCAGCTCAGTACGGTGGCCGGCAGCACGAGCCCGATCCGGACAACTGCATTGTCGCTTTCGGCAGTGGCCGGCAGCTACATGGCAATCGGGCGCGACAATACGGTGACGAATCTCTCGGTCGCCAGTAATGGCGCGATTGCCGGTGGCAATGCGACGTGCAAGATAGCCGGTGCCATCGAGACCACGTCCAACATTATCGGCGCCCTGTCGCTGTCCATCGCGCTGTCCCGCTGTGGCAGCACGGACGGCAACTATCGCGGATATGCAATTGGTGCGAACGAGTATGCCCCCGCCTCCTTCCGCATCGTTGCGGAAAACAGCACATCGTTCCTTGACATGTTGGCATTCAAGTAAGCGTGCGGCCTGCCCGCGATCTGGCGGGCAGGCCGCACGGGTGTTTGCAGCCTTGCAGTGAAAGAAAATAAATCAATGGAAAAAATTATTTACGTCGTATGGCGTAGCGAACATGCCAATGCCGAAGAATTCAGCCGGCATTTGCGTACAAGGCTGGCGGACAAACTGCTCTCGCTCGGCGCACGCGGCTTGCAAGTCAATGTGGCGGATGAGGAAGTGCGAGCTGCGGAAGGATTGCGTCAGACCGCTACCCTGCCACAGATGCACGGCACGCTGTCTCTCTGGGTTGATAGTGCCATCGCTGCTTTTCGTCTGCCGTTCGATCAGGCCATCGAAGCGGACGTCGCGCGCATGGCTTGCTATCTCGTTACCGAATCGCAACCGATTCGCAATACCCGTTTCCCGCCGCAGAACGGTGAACGTACTACCGGGTTTTCACAATTGGCCTTCCTCAAGCGGCCACCGCGTCTTACGCATGAGGCATGGCTCGATGTTTGGCATAACCGCCATACGCAGGTTGCGATCGACACCCAGGATAATTTTCTTTACGTGCAGAACGTGGTTGTGCGTTCCTTGACCCATGCAGCTCCGCCCTACGATGCGATTGTGGAAGAGTGTTTTCCGGCGGCAGCCATGACGAATCCATATGCGTTCTTTAATGCGATCGACGACGAAGAAAAACTCCAGCGCAATCTGCAGGCAATGATGGAGAGCTGCGCACGCTTCATCGACTTTGACAAGATCGATGTCTTGCCTACCAGTCAGTATGTGTTGAAAACGCCAGGACTCTGATGTCGGGAACGTCGACGTCAATCGGCGTGAATACCGAAAAACCTGGATCGTCTTCCCTTTCCCTCCAGAGCAATGTTACGCAGTTCAACTCTAGGCTTCGCCATTTAACCTCCGTACGTTAGTTTTATTGCAATGACATCGGGCGTTGAGAGCAGGCTTGGAGTGCCTAACTCCTGCCCATCAAATCTTTCGTATAATTGACCAGCGAATGGGGCAAAAATGCGGAATTGACGTACTTCGCCGAAACGTCGTCACCATCCACCGCATAGGCATATCCATTCGTCTCCAGCGTTGATTAGGCAGGTAAAAATAGGCGGGTTCATGCGAACATCAGGCAATATGCAAAAAGATCCATCGCACAAATCTCAGAAAGGAAAAAGCGGCTCACAGGATCGAACCCAAAAGACACTCGACAACCTATGTGAGGCCGCATGTCGAATTCTGGAAAATGGCGATCGTTCCGAGTTGACTACACAGAAAGTGGCTGAGGTGTCCGGTTATGGCGTAGGCACGGTATATCAGTACTTTTCTAACAAAGAGGAACTGCTTGAAGCCCTGGCTATGCGTGAACTGGACCGCATGCTGGGCGTGGCCGGAAAAATCCTGACCGATTGGAATGCAGCGCCAAGCGACGCGGTAATGAACTCCCGCCGTCTGATTGCCGCAATGATTGAAATCATCGGCGAACGTCCGCGCTTAGGCGGCATACTGCGCACCGAGATGATCAATGCCCCGGAAGATTCAGCATTAGGCCAGGGACTGCAACGTTACTATGGCTTGATTGTGGGCATGGCGAGCAGAACGCATCCGGAAAAGAGCCATCGCCTGCAGACAGACAGCGCTCGATTCGTATTATTCAGGGCCATCTCCAGCACCATTCAAACCGCCGCGGTTGAACGGCCGTCACTTCTTCGCAGCCGGGAATTCGAAGATGAAATGGTCAGGCTGATTCTCGGCTTTCTAAGCTATACACTCCCCGGTGAGGACGGCTCGGCCGCCACGGCACCGGTGTAAACTGTGGAGGCCTTGGATGGCATCCCGTGCGTCGGCCTTTGGCTCCGAACGGACACCCACAAATCTCCAGAGTTTTCAAGTGGATACTCGCCCTTCGATCCAAATCTGAAAAACATTCAGTTTCGACGTCATTGCCGTTCGTTTCATTGACGGTTTGTCCTTCGAAACGCTCTAATTACTCCCCGTCACATTCGGGGAAATCTGCGCGCATTTGATCATGATTGCATCAAGCATTTGTCGTGCTTGGCATCGATCAGTCAAAAAAACCTACTGCTGTTTCCCGAATCGTCATTGTTCAATATTTCGGTTCGAAGGAAATAAATGTCTCTCTCCCTTACTCAACAAGCTTTTGCAAGATTTTATCTGGCATGTTTTAACCGCGCGCCTGATCTAAGCGGGCTGGCTTTTTGGGTTGAGCAGAGAGAGGCAGGTAAAACCTTTGGCGAACTGACGGATAGCATTTTCAGCCTGGACGTTGTCAAAGCGATTTATCCCTCATCGCAGAGCGACAGCAATTTTGTCAAGGCGATTTATCAGAATGTCTTTGGCAAGGATCCTGACCAGGAGGGGCTTGCATTCTGGACCGACCTTTTGCACTCCGGACAACAGCGCAGCGATGTCATCATGTCGATGATGGATGCCGGTCTGAATTCGCCGGACGGCACTCCCGGAAAAGCGTTTATTACCAATCGACTGGAATCCGCCATACAGGCAGTAGAAAAGCAATTGGTCACCGGGGCGGAAATTCCGGCGGCAAGGCTGATCGATATCATGAAGTCAGTCACAGCTGATGCGGCAAGCGTTGCAACTGCGGCCGTGAAATTGGATCAATATAGCGGTAGCAAAATTGCCGGCACGGTCGCTGTTGATTATCTTCGAGGCGCTACGGTCTTTGCCGATGCAAATGGAAACCGTGTGCTGGACGACGGCGAGGCGCATACCATCAGCGACAGTAACGGCAATTTCACATTATCCAACGCCAAAGGCGCCATCGTCGCCACTGGCGGAACGGGCACGGCGACAAATTTGCCCTATGGTGGTGTGCTTACTGCTCCCATCGGGTCAACCGCTGTCACGCCTCTGACGACCCTGCAACAGATCCTGGTCGAGCAAGGAAAAACCGTCGCAGAAGCCCAAACGACGGTTCTGGCCGCATTCGGCCTGTCTGGAAAGCTCGATTTGCAGGAATACACAGCGCTGGCGAGTGCGCTGAACGAAGCCGCATCCGCTTCTGAAAGAGCGCTCGCGGTGCAAGTCCATGCTGTCGTGGTCAAGATACAGAACCTGGTGACCGCAGCGGGATCCGTATTGCAAGCAGTCGCCGGAACCGACATCGCGTCTGCCGCAGCATCCGATGCCGTATTCCGTTCTTTGGCCGAGCTTATCCAGTCCAGGATAGACACCGTGATCGATCTCACCGACAAATCGGTGGTCAAGTCCGTCCTGACTGGAAGCACCGTCTCGACCAATACGGCAATGCTCGGTGCCGCCGCTGCGACCATTCAAGCACTGTCGACGAGTTTTTCTACCGTGCTTGCAGAAACCGCGTCAAAGATTGATATCGCCGCTCAAACAGCGGGGTCCACGTTGGCGGTCGCCAAAATTGCTCAGATACAGGCAGCAACGCAAGGCACGATCAGCAACACCATTCATGTCGCGGCCCGTCTGGGAACGTTGGATTCCCTTATTGGCACATTGACCGGTATCGCTCTCGACACCATTATCAAGACTTCCAGAGTGAGCGATCTTGATCCGGCAAGCCGCCATGATGATGACGAAATTACGCTGGTGAATGCGGCACTGCACCCGCCAGTGACTGAACCTGACCCCGGGTCCCCGCCGCCGACGTTTACCGTGACCGAGAGCGCGTCCGGCTCGAAGATCTGGACCCTTTCAACGGGTAACGGCAACGTCGTTGTCACTGACGATGGAACGAGCTTTGTCTTTACACCAGGCACCGGCAGCGCAAAATCAGTAGCTAAGACCGGCTTGACCGAGGTCGTTGTTTCCGGGATTACGCTTTCCGGTGCGGCGTCGGTGTTGGCAGGCATCACCAGGATCGACGGCGCTGTGACGGTGAGCGACACGGGAGCCGTCACGGCAGCGGACCTCAAGTCGATCGAGGCAGCGACGACCGGCGTGGTGACCGCCACCAGCGTGACTTCAATTAGCGGCTCTGCGAACGACGCGAAGTTGTTGTTGGTGACCTATGAGGGCACTACCGGCGACAAGATTGATATGCGGGCCGATGTGGCCGTGACCGTATCGGATACCAGCCTCGCTGCCGCGACGCTCACTAGCATTGATGCCGCCACGTCCGGGGCCGTCGATGTTGGCAGCGCGAATACGATAACAGGCACGCTGGCTGATGTGACGACCGTCTATGCAAACAGCGTTTCCAACCCTGGTTCCATCACTGGATTGGGAAATGAAGATATTGCTCTGACCGACACGACAGCAGCCGCGGCCAGCCTCGTTAGTCTTGATGACAAGACGACCGGCAACATTTCGCTTATTAGCGTGACGAACTTGAGCGGCACACTGGCCGACGTGAAGACCGTCGCCTCCGCAAAAGGTAGTGCGGCAAATCAGTTTGATCTCAAGGCAAATGCCACTCTGGCGTTAAGTGACACAACGACTGTTGACGCTGCCGACCTGATCGAATTGGATGGCACGACGACCGGCAATGTGTCTGCAGTAAACGCCTCAACCATCAGCGGCATCTTGGCTGATGTGAAGACCGTCGTCTCTGCAAAGGGTACTGGCGCAAATCAATACAATATGAAAGATAATGCTGCCGTGACCCTGACAGACACAATGGCAGTCGTGGCGGCTGATCTGATTGCGGTGAGCGGCAAAACAGACGGCAACGTTTCGCTTGTCAACGCATCGACCTTGAGCGGTACACTGGCTAATGTGAGGACTGTCACCGTCGCTAAAGGCACTGGCGGCAATCAATATGACCTGAAGGCCGATATCGCCGTCGTCGTAAGCGACACAGCGATGGTTTCGGCGACTAATTTGATCGCGGTGGACAGCAAGACAACCGGCAACATTTCGGCGATCGACGCGGCAACCTTGAGCGGTTCATTCGTCAACGTGAAGACTGTGATGGCCGCAAAAGGGGCTACGGCAAATCAATTTGATCTCAAGGCGGATATCGCACTGAATTTAAGCGATTCAATAGTTGCCGTTGCCGATCTGATCGAACTGAATGGGATGACGACCGGTAATGTGTCTGCTTTGGGCGTAAGCGGAACGCTGGCAGAGGTGAATGCCATCATCGCCGAAAAAGGCGTGGGTGCAAACCAGTACAACCTTGGCTCCAGTTTCTTCGTCACCCTTTCAGGCCCTTTCGTTGCTGCTGACATCAACAGCATTGATGCCGTCAATGGCAACAAAATCATCACGTTCAACGGCACAGCGGATGGTGCAAATACTGCCGACATTCTCGACTTTACTGGTGTCACAGCCGCCCTGACCATCAATGGCAATGACGGTAACGATGTCATTACCGGAGGCAGTGAGATTGACACTATTGGAGGCGGCACCGGCAATGACACCATTATTGGCGGCAATGGCGCGGATGTGTTGACCGGCGGAGCAGGAGCCGATGTCTTTGCATACACGGGCAACGAGATAGCGTCCACTGGAATGGACCGAATAACGGACTTCGACAAAACTGCCGACAAGGTCCGCATCGCGCTCACCGGGTCGAACATCGACGGATCATCGTTTCAAGAGAGTAACGGCACGGGAGGAGTTGTCTGGTCAACGAAGAAGGCGGGAAACATTTTCATCGATGCGTGGACTAGCCATCCAAATTCAACCGATTACGTCTTCATCTTTACGCAGGATTCTTCGGGCGGCACGGCCGAGGCTATAAAAATCGATATTGGCAATATTGTCAATTTAGGCAATCTCGGGTCCACTGCATCGCTTTTCGAGTTCAACCTCACCGGCACAGACAATGGCGATGTGCTCAAAGGCGGTGCTGGCGCCGATACCATCAATGGCGGCAAGGGGGTGGATACGCTGACCGGTAATGGGAGCGCAGACACATTCGTGTTTGCCGGTACTGCCGGTGGAGGATCAAGCGGCGCGACATTCGGCCAAGCCGACATCATTACTGACTTCGTCGTCGGCACCGACAAGCTGCAATTCTCCGGCGTCAGCGCCGCCATATCGGCCCAGCAGAATGATGTTCAGGCGGCTGTCACCGCCTTGGCTGGCGGATCGTCCGCTACGGCAATTGCCAGCGCGATGGCCACCGCCAACCTGACCAACCTCGGGGTTTCGTTTGCCGTCTTTGAGGGCAATACCTATGTGCTGTTTGAAACTACCGGATCCGGAAGTGGTGTGGCGGCGGATGACGTCTTCATCCAGCTAACCGGTGTTTCGGTTCTGCCGACTTTCGCGGCTGCTGTTATCGCCTAGTGCTCTGTCCCGCAGCTAACTTCATTAAAGACCGTATGTCAGATGGCTCAACGGCACGGCATACGAGCAAATGAATATATGAAGTTATTTGCAGGACGCCACACTAGCTCTTGAAGTAGGCGTTTGGTCTGCACCGCTTTGATGGGGGGCAGACATCATTAGAACCTGTCATGGCTGTCGCCCCTAAAAGAGCCAGTCAGCGCTTCGCCTCGGCAGCCGCCAGAAACGCTGGCCGCTCTCCTCCTCCTTCCATGACCAGATTGCTGCCGGTCGCATAAGCTGCGCCCGGTGACGCGAGAAAAAGACAGCCGGCCGCGATATCGTCCGGCGTCGCCAGCCGGCCGAGTGGAATCGTGGCGGACACGGCAGCGAGACCGGCTTCGTCACCGTAATGTTCACGCGCATCGTCGGTGAGTACCAAGCCCGGGCTCAATGCGACCACACGTACCTTGGGTGCCCACTCAATAGCCAGCGAACGCACCAGGCTGATCACGCCTGCCTTGGCCGCGCCGTAAGCTGCCGTCCCCGGCGAGGGGCGCAAGGCGCTCACGCTGCCGATGAACAGGATGACGCCGCCATCGCTCTGCGTTTGCATCAATGCATTGGCCCGCTGCGCCAGGTCGAGCGGTGCCAGCAGGTTGAGCCGAATGATCGATTCATGAAAACGAGGCGATGCATCCGCCGCCAGCACAGGCGGACTTCCGCCGGCATTGTTGACGACCACATCCAGTCGGCCGAACTGTGCGGCAATGCGTTCGATCAGCTGCTTGACCTGCTCCGTATCGCGGACGTCTGTCTGCATGAACACGGCTTCGCGTCCATCGCGATGCAACGGCTGTTCTGGCGCTCGCCGTCCGCAGATAATTACCTGTGCCCCGTTCGCCAGAAACATCTCGGCAATCGCCTTACCGATACCGCGTGTGCCGCCGGTGACCAGCACGACCTTTCCCGCAAAACTCGCCTGCATTGCTCTCTCCCTTGCAAAGCTGCATGGTAAACAAAGCACGCATTGCCTACATAGTCTGAAGGGACGATGTGAAGCCATTCTCCATTTGCCATGATCGGATCACCATGGCAACGGGAGTGCGCTTACATGACTCAACAATTTCCCATCCCTTTCGGCAAACAGGTCGTGCTGAAAAACGGGATGGCCATCCACTATCACGAGGCCGGCCAGGGTGCGCCGGTGGTATTTCTGCACGGCAGCGGTCCCGGAGCCAGCGGCTACAGCAATTTCAAGGGTAACTATCCGCAATTTGCGGAAAGCGGCTGGCGTGCGATCGTGCCGGACCTTCCTGGCTATGGATTGTCTTCCAAACCGGAGGATGCCGAGTATGTGCTCGACTTCTTTGTTGAGGCGTTGCATCAATTTTTGCAGAGCCTAGACATTAAACGTTGCACGCTGGTTGGCAACTCGCTCGGCGGAGCGATTGCGATCAAGTATGCGCTCGACTTCCCCGCTGAAGTCGCAGAACTGATCCTGATGGCACCGGGCGGCGTGGAGGAACGCGAGACCTATTTCCAGATGGAGGGCATCCAAAAGATGGTGGCATTGTTCGCCGGCCGCCAGCTCGATGCGCCCACCATGCACGGCTTGATGTCGCTGCTGGTCTATGACAACAGCCTGCTCACCGATGCCTTGATCGCCGAACGCGTCGGTGTTTGCGACACCCAACCGACCACGGTGCTGTCGACCATGCGCGTGCCGAACATGACTGAGCGTTTGCATGAGCTGGCCTGCCCGGTGCTCGGCTTCTGGGGCACGGAAGACAAATTCAATCCGGTCTCCGGCGTCATGAAACTGATGGCGCACTGCCGCGATGCGCGCTTCCTGCTGATTAACCGCTGTGGACACTGGGTGATGGTCGAACATCGCGACACCTTCAACCGCATGTGTCTCGATTTCTTATCTGAATTAAAGGAAAAACAATGAAATTCTCTCTCATTTACGAAGCACAAATGGTTGACACCTCGCGTGCCAACGAAGCCAAGGTATTCCACGAGACTATCGAACAATGCCTGCTGGCCGAAGAACTCGGTTTTGATAATGTGTGGGCTGTCGAGCATACTTCGCTGACACAGTACTCGCACATGTCGGCACCCGAGACTTTCCTTGCCTTCCTCGCGGGACGCACGACACGTCTCGGCATCGGCCATGGCGTAGTCTGCCTGCCGCACAAGATGAATCATCCGATCAAGGTGGCCGAGCGTATCGCCACTCTCGATATCCTGTCCAAGGGACGACTGCATTTTGGCATGGGCAAGGGAGGCACCCAGCAGGAAGCCGGCGCTTTCGGCGAACAGCTCGACAAGTTGCAGCCGCAGATCGACGAGTCGATGAACATCATTCCCAAAATGTGGCGTGACGGCGTGTTTGAATACAAGAGCGCAACCACCGGTCTCGAGATCCCGCCGCGTCCGATCCATCCGAAACCTTATCAGGACCCGCATCCGCCGCTGTACATGGCATGCACCCGCCATGAAACGCTGGTCACCGCCGGCAAGCGCGGGTTGGGCGCACTAGTGCTCGGCTTCGGTGGTCCGGAGGATATCCGCAAGAAGGTGCAGACTTATCATGAGTCCTTCGACAGCCGCGACCAAAAGGATCAGGTCGGTGAATTCGCTACCCGCCATGTCGCGGCGCTCTGCCCGGCCACGGTGCTGGACGATGCGGAACGGGCGCGCCGTGTCGGTGTACGCGGCCAGCGTTTCTTCGCCGAATCGCTCGCCCGCTGGTATCAGAACGGACCGGAACCCCAGGTTGATGATCTTGATGCGGAAGAAACGATCAACATCATGGATAAGTCGCGTCAGCAGGTCGAAGCCTATCTCGGTCAGGAAAAAATTCCCTACGGAACCGAGGCAACCGGCCTGTACAACGCCGAGCATGCGTACGGCAGTGCTGCCCAATGCATCAACTATGTGCAACAATTGATCGATGCCGGCGCTGACGAAATCCTGTTCCTGGTACAGATGGGAACGGTTCCCGGCGACGTGCAGCTGGAGACGGTGCGCAATATCGGCAAGCACGTCATCCCTTATTTCCGCGAGCAGTCAAAAAAATCCGCCGCGGCATCGAAAACAAAGGCGACCGAAGTCGCATAACAGGAGACATTCAACATGAAACAAGTGGCACGCCTTTTTTCCCTTGACGGCAAGGTTGCCGTTATCACCGGCGGTGCACGTGGTATCGGCGGCGCCACGGCGCGGCTGCTGGCCGATGCCGGTGCCAGGGTCGCGGTGGTCGATTTGCTGGAGGATGAAGGCGAAAAAACCGTCGGTGAAATCGTAGCGGCTGGCGGCGCCGCGCGTTTCTGGCGGCTCGATGTCGGCGATGAAGCGAACGTGGCACGCGTGTTTGCCGATGTGGAAGCCCATTTTGGCCGGCTCGATATCCTGATCAATAATGCGGGTATCGAGGGCGAAAACATTCCCACCGACCAGATGACGCTGGAACAATGGGAGCGCGTGATGCGCATCAACGTGACTGGCACCTTCCTTTGCACCAAGCATGCGGTACCGGCAATGGAACGCGCCGGTGGCGGCGCCATCGTCAACGTATCGTCGATGTATGGCCTCGTCGGCGGACCCGACGTGCCGGCCTATCATGCATCGAAGGGCGCAGTGCGCCTGATGGCCAAAACCGACGCGCAACTCTATGCGACCAGAAATATCCGTGCCAATTCCATCCATCCCGGCTTCATCCGCACCCCGATGCTGGAACAGGCATTGAGCAAGCACGGCCCGCTCGAAAACGTGATCGCCGGCATGGCGCAACTCAATCCCATGCAGCGCATCGGTGTGCCCGAGGATATCGCTGCCGGCATTCTTTACCTGGTATCGGATGCCGGCCGCTATGTGACTGGCACCGAATTGATCATCGATGGCGGCTACACGTCACGTTAAGTCGGCAATGGAAGAATGGGAGTTTAGATGATACAAGCCATGATGAAGCAACTGCTTGGCACGATACGCGCTGACGTCTCGCCCGAGCAGATCAAGGCCGCTGTCGACGGCTATCTCGACAGCTGGCGCAACAATGATGCGCAGGCGCGCGGCGCCCTGTTTGCCGACGATGCGATCTTCGAAGATCCGGTCGGTACGCCGCCGATCGTCGGCAAGTCGGCGCTATTCGAATTCTGGAAGCGCACCGATGCGGTGCCGACCCGGTTCGAACCGGTACTGGAACGCCTCATCGTCTGCGGCAACGAGGCGCTGGTGCAATTTACATTGACCATCACGATCGAAGGCGTGCCGCCCTGCACAATCCGTATCCTGGAAAATTTCAGGCTGGACAAACAGGGAAAAATCGCGCATCTGCGCGCATTCTGGGATGAGAGCAGCGTGGCGTGATGCCCTCTCCTTCGAGCCCTTGCGCTTCGGCCCGCTGACGCTGCGCAATCGCTTTATCGCCAACAGCCTCCATCAAGCCTGCTTGCGTGTCGAGAGGATGCGAAGTCAATGCTACTGCGTCAAAAGCTTCACTGCATGATTCCCTCCCCCTTGCAGGGGGAGGGCTAGGGTGGGGGTAGTGCGCTCGAGGTATCAACTCTATATCTCGAACGTGTCACCCCCATCCCAACCTTCCCCCTTACAGGGGGAAGGAGCCGTTCGGAGCAGGTTTTAATGCGACGGTACTAGCAATCCGTGAGAGGCACCCTCAGCTTTCCCTCACCCCCAAGGTCGCCACACTATTCAAAATAATCCGCACCAGCTCAGTCTGTCGCGTCACATCGGTCTTGGAAAAGATCGCACGCAAATGGGCTCGCGCGGTATTGCGGCGTATTCCCAGCTCCAGCGCCGCCTCTTCCAGAGGCAAACCGTCCGCCAGCAGCATTGCTAGGTTGGTTTCGGCCGGGGTGAAATTGAACAATTGACGCACGATGTCGTGCGGTGCCTGGGCTTTCTGTTCCGGATCGCGGATATACAGTACGGCTGCAGGGCGGCGCACACGTTCCGACCATTCGTTCGGCGGTACGCTATGCACAACGATGCCGAGGTTACGGCGTCCCGACGAACGCGTAATGGACAGTGCATCGATTAGCGAGGCACGCGCATTGCCCTGGCCTTCCAGCGCGCTCTTGATCAGGCGCTGCAGTTCGCGATTGTCTGCCGGGTGGGTCGCATGTGGCATATTGTTGAGGATGCGCATGCCGTCTCCGACCTGGAGGATCGTGTCGGCCATGCGGTTGGTTTGCAGGATATGCCCGTTCTCATCAAGTATCACGGTACCGACCATCAATCGGTCCATCGCACCTGCATACAGCTTGCGTTCCGATTCCACACGGTCGAGCCGGCCATGCAACTGCACCGCGCGCTTGAAATGCGGCAGCAGCGTCGTGCACAGCATCTTGTCGCGCTCGGCGAAGTTGGGCATATTGCGTGGCCGGCAAACCCGCAGCCGGCATTCGCCGCCATCGGCGGTGCGCACATCGGCGCCCATGATGTAATGCACGCCGAAAGGCTGCAGAAATTCCTGATAAAACGGCGATTCTACCCAGCGGGATTCCTCGATGATTTCATTGATGGTGACCATGCGGTCGGACGGCAGTCCGACGAAGGGATCGAGTGCGTAGAAATGGCTGTCATAAGAGATCTGGCCCTCGGTCGTCACATCGCCGACGTTGACCATGAGGCCATGGTCGCCGGCTCGGGGAGGACGCAGGATCAGGGTGACATAGTTGGCCTGCAACTCGGAACGCAGGCGGATCAGACATTTTTGCCAGGGAATTGACTCCAGCAAGCCGTCGTAGACCGCCCCGGTCAATTCGGCAAACAGGTCCAATGAAATAACCGAAGCTGAATTTTTCATCGAAAGGATCTCCGCACTCCCGCCTGTTGTGGCGTAGTCGGCAATGTGTGCAACGGCTTTCATTGGGACCTCCGATCAGCTTGCCTTGACTTCGAATTCGCGCCGTTCTCTCGTTGTCGGACCCACCTCTGCAGCATCTACATAAAACTGCTGATACCACTCGCGCAACTGATAGACCGGACCGTCGGCTTCGCATAGCAGTGGATTGTCGATGCGGGTCTTGTTGTGCCAGATCTCGACGTCTTCGTAGAAGGCATCCTGGGCGAGTCTAACATACTGATCGGCGGCAATTCGGCTTTGTTCTTCCGGCATGCCCGGGAATTTTCGCACCAGCACGCCATAGCGCAGCTCGAAGCTGTTCATGTCGATGGGCACATGGCAATTGAGGAGGACGGAGTCGACCGGATAGCCATCCATCTCGCCTTTCATCACCGTGATCTGATAGGCGGGGCCATAGTAGGTCGCGGTACTGGTCAGGACGCCGTCGCCGGCCAGACGCTTGCTTTTGCTTTCCATGTACTGCGTCGCGATGTGCTTTTCGAACACATTGAAAAAACGTGTCACGAAGGCGCCATGTACCGCGCCAAAATGCGCCATGTCGGAAATATTATCAATCAGCTCACGACAATTGGTATTGATGACCATCTTGTCCATCGCCCACGGCATCCATTCGTCGGAAAAACAAGCATCTATGCGCGGGATGGCGACTTCCGGCGGCGGCGGATTGCCTTCCGGGTCGTGCCAGACAAAGAGCAGATGGTTTTGTTCGCAGGTTGTCCAGGCACCGATGCGGGCTTTCGGTGGCACGCGTTTGCAGTAGGGAATTTCCTTGCAGACACCATCCGTGCCCCAGCGCCAGTCATGGAAGGGACAGGCCAGCGTGTCGCCCTTGACCGTGCCCCGGCTGAGGTCTGCGCCCATGTGCGGGCAGAAGCTGTCAAGGATGTGAATGCCCCCGCTCTCGCCCTGAAACGCAACCAGGCGCGTGCCGAAAATATTCAGTGTATGCGGCTTGCCATCCTTGTAATCCTGGGCCAGCCCCAGACAGTGCCAGCCACGCGCATAACGCTGTTCCAGCGGGCGCGCCTCGATCTTGTATGCCTTTGCCATCTTCTCTCCTATTGGTTTGGGTTTATCCAAAAAGTAAACGGACGGCATGGCAGCGGCATCGTCTCTTCGGACGATGCCGGGCCGCTGCGGTACAGCGATATTGCATCCCAATACCTTCACCGGAGCAGTCATGCCCCCTCTCACCACCCTTTCCAACCTCGGTACTCTCGGCTCTTGCGCCGTAATCACCGGCGCCGCCAGCGGTATTGGCCGCAGCATTGCGCACGCGCTTGCCAGACGCGGCATCAACCTGGTCGTGGCCGATTTGGATGCCGACAGGCTGGATCTGGTGGCCGCAGAACTTGGACGGGCTGCGCCCTCGCTGCGCATTCTTGCCGTGCCCACCGACGTCGCCGACGCCGCGCAGATCAATGCACTGTGCGAACGGGCCTTCGCCACCCTGGGGCGGGTCGACTGGCTCTACAACTGCGCGGGCATCCTGGTCAGCGGCGCTAGCTGGGAAATCGACGAAGCCACCTGGAAGCATGTGCTCGACGTCAACCTGTGGAGCGCGATCCGGACAACGCACGCCTTCGTGCCGCGCATGATCTCGCAAGGCAGTGGACATATTGTGAATGTCGCCTCGCTGGCGGGATTGCTGGTCGGACCATGGGTTTCGGCCTACACGGTTTCCAAGCACGGCATGGTCGCCCTGAGCGAAACCCTGCATCGGGAATTCATCGAGCTCGGCCTGCCGCTGCGCATGACGATTGTTTGCCCCGGGCCGGTGCGCACAGCGATCTTCGACGGACTGGAACAACAGGCATCGGAGATGCATGTCGCACAAACCAACCAGTATTTGCGTCTACTCGGCGACAACGGCATGTCGCCGGACCAGTTGGCGGAGCTCGTGCTGGCGGGCGTCGACGCCGGAAAACTATGGGTTTTCCCGCATGAGGAAATACTCAAGGGCGCGCTACGCGAACGCATGACCACACTATTAGCTGTCTAGCAATAATTTCCAATCTACTTTGCACAGGAGTCTCCATGGCCATCGATCCGCAAGCAGCGGCGATCCTGAATATGTTCGCAGCAATGCCCGAACCCGACTATGCGACGCTTGATGCCGGTGCTTATCGCGCCATCGTTGCACAGCAACAATTGCCGATGTCCAATGAAGCGGTCGCCAGCGTAGAGCACTTCTCGATGCCCGGCGACGGAGGCCCGATTGCCTTGCGTGTCATCCGGCCGGGTCCGGGTGAACTGCCGGCAATCGTATTCTTTCATGGCGGTGGCTGGGTGTCCTGCAACCTCGATACCCATGACAACCTGTGCCGCCGCCTCGCCAACCGCAGTGGCTGCACCGTGATCTCGGTTGACTACCGGCTGGCGCCGGAGTCCCCCTTCCCTGGCCCGGTCAATGATGCCTGCGCGGCCCTGCGGTGGATCAATGCCCATGCCGCGGCGCTGCGCATCGATCCGGTACGCCTCGCCGTGTGTGGCGACAGTGCAGGCGGCAACCTTGCCGCCGCCTGCGCTATGCTATCGCGCGATTCCACCATGGAACTGCCGGCGATAGCGCATCAACTGTTGTTCTATCCGGTCATGGATGCCGCATGCGATACCGGGTCGTTCGATACGTATGCACGCGGCTATCTGCTCACGCGCGACATGATGCGATGGTTCTGGAAACAGTATCTGCGCACACCGGCCGATGCCGACGATTCCCGCGCATGCCCGCTTCGCACTGACCGTTTCGCCGGCCTGCCGGCTGCGACTGTGATCACCGCCGAATTCGACCCGTTGCGCGACGAAGGAGCTCGCTATGCGCAATGCCTCTCTGCGGCCGGCGTGCCGGTCGAGTACAAGTGCTGGGATGGCGTATTCCATGGCTTTGCCAGCATGACCGGCATCCTTGGCGCTGCCGACGAAGCGCTCGAATTTGCCGCACAGGCGGCGCGACGGGCACTGGCTTAAACATGCAAACCGAATCGATTCACAACGTCATCGACGCAATACGCGCAGGCCGAATCGCGGTGCTGGTCGAAGACAACCGCGACGATAGTGAAGGCGTCCTGGTAATGGCGGCCGATGCCGCCGACGAAGCCAGCATCAACTTCATGGCCCGCGAAGCGCGCGGCCTGATCTGTGTCGGCTTGCCGGAAGCACGCTGCCGTGAGCTGCAGTTGTCCGCAATGGTCCCCTCGGCTCGCCGACGTACGCGTTTCACGGTGTCGATCGAGGCGCGTGAGGGCGTCACTACCGGCATTTCGGCCGCCGACCGCGCACTGACGCTGCAGCTTGTGGCCGCATCCGATACGGTTGCGGACGATCTCGTACAACCCGGCCATATCTTCCCCATCATGGCTGCCACCGACGGCGTGATACGTCAGGCCGGATTCGCCGAAGCCGCCTGCGATCTGGCGAGACTGGCCGGTCGCTCGGCAACGGGTGTCCTGGTCAGCATTCTCGACGAGGCCGGCGAATGCGCGCGCGGCCCGGCCATCGCTGCGTTTGCGCAAGCGCACGGCCTGCCGCTGGGCAGTCTGACCGATCTGATCCATCACCGCATCCTTACCGAAGGCTTGCTTGCGCGCACACTGGAAAAGGACATCGCCACCTGCCATGGCCCGTTCCGTCTGGTCGCCTATCACGACACCATCATCAATGCGGTGCATCTGGCGATGGTGCAAGGCGACTTATCAGCACCAGGGGATCCGCCCCTGGTCCGGGTGCAGGGGACGGAAGTGTTGCGCGATGTACTGGATCTCGACTTTTCCGGTGGCCAGCGATACTGGAATGCACGTCGCGCCCTGCAACACATCGCCGACGCCGGCCGTGGTGCGCTGGTCTTGCTGGCCCGCGGCGATGCGGACGCCGAAATCCTGCAGGACATCGAACGCTATGCATCGGCCGACACGCCGCGACCACCACAGTTTGCGCAGCGCATGCTGGGTGCCGGGGCACAAATCCTGCGCGACCTCGGCATCCGCAAAATGCGCCTGATGAGCCATTCCGTGCCCTATCGCGCACTGGCGGGCTTCGAACTCGAAGTCACGGAATTCGTGCCTTTTGATCGTTGACCGCCTGCCTGCAGGCAATTACCGATCAGCTCCCCTATCCACCAGAGAACATCATGAACATTGCCAACATGAAGATCGGTACACGCTTGGGCGTCGGTTTTGCATTCACCCTGACCCTGTTGATCGTGATCGCGCTATTCGGCGTCAACCGCATGGAACAGATCCAGCAGCGCCTGCGTGAAGTCGTCAACGTCAACAATGCCGAAACCAGGCTGGCCGCCGACATGCGCGACTCGGTCTCCGAGCGGATGATCGCCTTGCGCGACCTCACCTTGCTTACCGAGCCAGCGCAGATGCAACCGGAAGTGGAGCGCGTAAAAGCGGAAACGCACAAGTATGCGAAGGCCGAAACGCAGTTGACGAAGCTGCTTTCCGCCAAACCCCAGGCGACGGCGCAGCAAAAGATCCTGACTCGCATCAAGGAGACGGAAGCATCGATCGTACCTTTGATGGACCGTGCGGCGGATTGGGGCATGAATGGCAGGACCGATGAAGTGACCTTGTTGCTCACGCGCGATGTCCGCCCGCTGCAGCAGCAATGGATGGCGACACTCAATGAACTGATCGAACTGCAGACGCAGCGCAATACGCAAGCCGCCGCCGAGGCCGAACAGGCCTTTACCACCGCCCGCGTGCTGATGCTCGGCCTCTGCGTCAGCGCCATATTGGTCGGGAGCCTGATTGCCTGGCTGACCACACGCAGTATCACCCAACCGATCAGGGAGGCGGTACATGTCGCGCAGACGGTTGCCGCCGGCGACCTGACGAGCCAAATTGACTGTCATCGCAAAGATGAGACCGGCCAGCTGCTGCGCGCATTGAAAGAGATGAACGACAGTCTGGCCATCGTCGTTGCCAAGGTACGCGACGGTGCCGATGCAATCACCGGTGCTTCGCGGGAAATCGCCAGCGGCAACCTTGACCTGTCGGCCCGTACCGAAGCGCAAGCCGGCTCGCTGGAAGAGACCGCGTCGGCAATGGAGGAGCTGACCAGCACGGTCAGGCAGAATGCCGACAATACGTCCGAAGCAGACCGTCTCGTCAATTCCGCGTCACAAGTCGCCGTCAAGGGCGGCACGGTCGTCGCGCAGGTCGTGGAGACCATGGCGTCCATCCATGCATCTGCGCACAAGATTGTCGACATCATCGGCGTCATCGACGGTATCGCATTCCAGACAAATATCCTGGCACTCAATGCCGCAGTGGAAGCGGCCCGCGCAGGGGAACAGGGACGAGGCTTCGCCGTGGTGGCATCGGAAGTGCGCAGCCTTGCGCAACGCTCCGCCAGCGCCGCCAAGGAAATCCAGGTCTTGATCAACGATTCGGTGGACAAAGTACAGACCGGCAGCCGCCTGGTCGGTGCGGCGGGGGCGACCATGCAAGAGATCGTCGATAGCGTGCGCCATGTCAACGAGCTTATCGTCGACATCGCCGCAGCCAGCCGTGAGCAGGCCTCTGGCACCGAACAGATCAACCAGGCAATCAGCCAGATGGACCGCACCACCCAGCAAAATGCTGCCTTGGTGGAACAGGCGGCATCAGCATCGGAAGCGCTGCAGGCGCAATCGGCGCAGCTGATGCAGTCGGTCAGCATCTTCAAGCTGGTCGACGTTCACACCGAGACGTCCCCCACACCGTCGCAGGTACCCTTGCTGCCCCGGGTGCAGGCGTCATAGTCCATTTGGACGATGCGAAGCCGGCAGGGCAGTGAAAACATGAATCATGCCCGCGAAGATATCGATCAAGCCAACTGCAATGTACAGCGGGCGTCACGTCGGCAAAAGAATGGAGACAAAGATGACAACTCGCCTTTTCCGTCGCACCAGCACTCGGGCCACCCAATCCGATGCCGGCACACCAAGGCCGCTGCGCCGCAACATGATGGTCGGCAAGGCTGCGGTCATTATCGGCGTTTGCGCACTCGTCGGTTATTCCACCGAGCGCCTGTACGAACATCTTAATGAACGTATTGAGCTCGAGCGTAATGCGACCAGTCGTATGTGGCAATATACCGGTGCCTATTCCGGGGATTTCTGGCGTTTGCTAGCCATGCATACCCGCTGAATACCAATTGAACCGTAGGGCCGGTCGAGCCCTTTTGCAACCGCTCTTCAACTCATGGTTTCGCTGACGCTTTTCCGTCGAAAGGCATGTCACGCCGCAAGCGGCTTGGTGCATGGCCGCTCCAACGCTGAAAAGCCCGCCGGAATGCCGCTTCGCTCCCGAAGCCGAGATACCCGGCAATATGCCCGATGGACCAGTCGGTATGTCGCAAATAACGCTCGGCCGCCTCCCGCAGGCAGTGTTCGCGCAAGGCATGATAGCTGCTGTCCTCTTCCGTCAGGCGGCGGCGCAATGTGGCTTGGCTGATGCCTAGCAAACCAGCAACGTCGGCCTGGCTCGGCAGCGCCTGCTCGCGCGCCAGCGCCGCTTCCAGAAATCCTCGCACTTGCTGCGTGACCGGCATTAGTGCCGGCGATGCGCCGATCGGCCGGAATGGGAAATCCACCAGAAAGGCTTCCAGCTCAGCCGGCTGGCGCAGCACCGGGCGCGTCAGCAATGTCGAATCAAAGTTGAAACCATAGGTTTTCTCGCCCACGCTTACTGATGCATTGAACAGACCCAGAAACGGCATGGCATCCTCGCGCCGGGGATGGGCCAGAAAAATCCTGCCGGGACGGAGCGGCTGTCCAATGAGCCAGCTGAACAGCTGCAAATAGCACAGTACACCGGTCAGATCGACCAGGCAGGCCGCAGAACTGCGCCGCCGCCGCAGCGAATCCATGTGGAATATTGCGCTCGTCCCCTCAATGATGAGATCCAGCTTGCCGGCGCGCGGATGCAGCATGGCGCAGAAGTCGGCTGCGCAACGGATCGCCTCGGCCAGCGTGCGACAGCTCAACAGGCATCGGCACATGAGGGCGACTTCCTCCTTCCGCATCGGCGCGTGGCCGTCGCCATGCGCGACCTGCGTCTCCAGCTGCTCGATGGCCGCCCCATAGAGCGCCGCAAAGCGGTCCGCGCTTAGCTGGCTCGCTGCCAGCTGGTCCAGTGCCGTAGCGTCGGCCGGCGACAGCGCTGTCCCCGACGCTGCAGCATTACGCTGCAACTCATCCAGCAGCCGTTCCGCCAGTCCACGGGGAACGGTGGCGGATCGTAACGATCGTGCACGGGCAGTCTTCATGCAAGTTCCATTTTGATCGCAGCGGTAGTGTTTGTTGATTGATTCGGTACCGGCCCCACTCGGCAGGCCGCCACATAATGGTATCACCCTGATGTCATGTGTCCTATGAACTGCGATGCAAGCACGACATCACCGGGAAAGACCACGCCGGACAGAACTATAAACAATGATTGATATGGAGATGAAGAATGATCCATGTGCTGGATGAAATTGTGCTCGATGCTGCGCATGTTCCCGCAGTGCTGACGCTACTGCATGAACGTTATTTGCCTGGCTGCGCCGCGCGCGGAATGACACCGCTGAATCGCTGGGTGTCGCCACCGGTTGCCGTGAACGGCGAACCCAATACCCTGTGGCTCCTGTGGCAATTGCCAAGCGTGCTTGCTTATTACGGGATGCGCAACAATGCAAGTACCGACCTGCCCGGATTCTGGTCGGCGGTCGATGGCTTGTGCCGGCAGCGCCGCCGCCATGTCCTGGGTTGCGCCGATGAGCCTTTGCAGAAGCCGAAGGAGAGCCAGCATGCGGAGTGAAACGGCACAACTTTATCTCGCCCCCGACGCCGACAAAGAGCGGGTGGAGCGTAACCTGCACGCGCTTGCCGCATCGGTCCCTGGCCTCCGGCACATGCGGATAGGACGCAACCTGGAGGGCTCATGGGGCGCCGGCGATTACACGGTCGATTTGCTATGTGAAACCGATGCGCCGCCTGCCGCCGACCGACTGACACAACTGGCTGGCGTGTCGCGTGTGGACCGCGCCGCTTATCGGCGGCTGGGCGGTGGACAGCGTGCCGCCAATATGCAAAACGGGATCTGGCGCACCCTGATGCTGTGCGTCCGCCCTGAAGCCAGTGCCGAACAGGTGACTGCACTGGAACGCGAGCTTCTGCAGATGCCGCACTACATGCCGGGCATTCGCAATTGGCGGCTCAGCCGCGTCACCTCGAACGATCGCTGGACCCATGTCTGGCAGCAGGAATTCGAGCGCGTCGACGATCTGATGGGTGAATACCTGATGCACCCGTACCATTGGGGCTGGGTGGACCGCTGGTTCGATCCCGAGTTTCCCGAATGGATCGTGACGTCGATTTCCCATGCTTTCTGCCCGCTCGCATCGAGCATCCTGAGTCTGGACACACATAGCAAGGAAGCCACATGACCTCCGTACCCCGAAAATTGAGCGGCAGGATCGCGCTCGTCACCGGCGCCAGCCGCGGCATAGGCCGCGCCATCGCCCAACGTTTTGCCGCGGAAGGTGCCACCGTCGTTGTCACCGCGCGCAGCCTGGATCAGTCCGCGACAATGCCCGGCACGCTGGCCGAGACGGTGGCGCTGATCGCGAGAGCCGGCGGTCGTGCCATTCCGCTGGCCGCCGATCTGGAACGGCCCGCCGAGCGGGACGGCCTGATCGCGCGTGCCGCCGAAGCGGCTGGCGGCCTCGATATACTGGTCAACAACGCAGGTTTCGCCGAATACGACACCGTTGAAAACATGTCGCTGGACATGTTCGACCGCACCATCGAACATTATCTGCGCGTGCCGTTTGCGCTCAGCCGGGCGGCGATTCCATTGATGCGTGCCCGGGGCGGCGGCTGGATACTGAATCTGGGTTCGGTGACGGCACTGCCACCGCTGCGCCCGTATCATGACTTCGATCGTACCGGTGGCATAGCAGTGTACGCGGCAATCAAGGCGGCCATCAATCGGTTTACCCAAGGACTCGCTGCCGAGCTGGAAGCCGACAACATTGCGGTGAACTCGGTAGCGCCGAGCACGGCCATCCGTACACCCGGTGGCGGTCGCTTCATCCCGGACAGTTACCCTACCGAGCCCGTCGAGTATCTGGCAGAAACCGCGCTCGCGCTGTGCTGCCGGCCTGCGCGTGAAAGCACCGGGCTGGTCACGCATAGCCTGCACTTCCCGCTGGCGCAGCAACTGCCGGTTCATACACTGGACGGCAACGACCGTCTGCCTGCCCCGGCCATTCCGGCATGGGCACATCCGGCCATTGTGCCGGGAGGAGAATGACCATGCGCGCCATCGTGATCGACCGCACCGGCGGTCCGGAAGTATTGCGAATCGCCGATGTCGCCAAGCCTGAACCAGGCCCCGGCGAAGTGCTGATTCGCGTCGTCTGCGCCGGCGTCAATCCGGCCGACTGGAAATGCAGAGAAGGCTATCTTGGCGGCTTCATCCAATACAGTTTTCCGTTCATCATCGGCTTCGATCTGGCCGGCACAGTCGAAGCGTCGGGCGACGGTGCGGAAGGCTTCACCAAGGGAATGCGGGTCTTCGCCCAGTCCGATGTCGGCGCCGGCAAATGGGGTTCCTATGCCGAGTATGTGTGCGTCCGTCAGGACTCCGTGGTGCGGATTCCTGAGCATCTGGGTTTTGCCGAGGCTGCCGCTGTCCCTACGCCGGCACTTGCCGCCTGGACCGCGCTCTTCGACGACGGCGGTTTGCAGGCCGGACAGAAGGTGCTGGTCCACGGCGGCGCCGGTGCGGTAGGTACATTCGCCGTTCAATTTGCCAGGCAGGCAGGGGCTGAAGTTGCTGCAACCTGTAGCGCCCGCAATACCGACTACGTCAGGGCGCTGGGCTGCGCCAGGGCCATTGACTACCGTTCGCAGGATGTACGCGCGGTTGTGCAGGACTGGGCACCCGAAGGCGTAGATATAGTACTGGATGCGGTAGGCTGCAACAGCCTGCCTGCGGGCCTGGATATGCTGAGGCCCGGCGGCATCCTGGTCGCTATCCTGACCCTGGTTGCCGGTGACTCCGGCCCTGATCATGCACTGGCGGCAACGCGTGGACTGCGTACTGCAGTGGCCTTCAGCAAAATGCCTAGCGGCGCCCGGCTCGGCAAGATCGCCGCCCTGCTTGAAAATGGCAAGGTCAAGCCGCCACCCATCGAGGTTTTGCCGCTGGAGCACGTAGCACACGCTCATGAGCGACTCCAGCAAGGCACGGCCAAGTCCAAGCTGGTATTACAAGTCTCGTCTTAGCAGCGTTGCCCGGATGACGCATAGCGCAATCCGGGCGTTAACTGTGCCGCTGGCCGCTCGGCTCGTTTGTCTAACGAAAAGCATCTCATGCTCCCATAAAAAAAGCCCGCTGAAATCAGCGGGCTAAAGTCCAACCCTTGGCAGGGAATTGGAAGAGACAAACGTAGTTCGGGACTTGCGCCATCGTGACGGCGTATTTATACCAATCCCAACCTGTAACGTGACAAATGAGATCGATGGATTTTTTTGACTGGCAAGGCGCGGGAGGAGTCAATAGCGGGCTATTGACGACGAGTGCAACACAGCCAGGCGGCTCGGCGCCCCCGGAAAAAGACACGATGTCATGTTGCGTTATGGGTTGGGATTGGTATTACTCGACTATCGCCGGATGCGCCTGCACCGGCCCTCCCAGGAAAGCCCGATGCGAGGGCGGTTGCTTGCCGTTGATGTCGACGATGCCGTATTCCTGTGCGATTTCCGCGCCGACCAGCACCTGGCCGGATTTCTCCATCACGGCGGGATCGCGGTAGAGGGCGTCGATCACCAGGCCGGTGAACTGCGGCGTCTCGGCCAGCGGGGCAAACTCGCCGTATTTGCCGGGCTCGCGTTCCCATACCCGCATCGTACGTTCGGTCTGCAATGGTCCCATCCAGATCGATACCGTCGCCACGCCATGCGGACGCAAATCGACCGCCATGTCCTTGGCGAACTTGTCGACACCGGTCTTTTGCGCGCCATACGCCGGGCCGTGCATGTAGCAGCTGGCACCAAACGATGAGGTGAATGCGATCAAACCTTTGCCCTGCCCTATCATCAGCGGCGCGGCGTAATAGCTGGCCACGTAAGCGGAGCGAAGTCCGACGTCGAGGATATTGACGAGTTCCAGCGGTTTTTCCCAGAAGCCGCCACGCTCGATCAATTGGTCATGCAGATACGTTGCGTTGTTTACCAGGATGTCGAGCCGACCCTGTTCCTGGGCGACCCGCTGGAACAAGGCCTGTACCTGGCTGTCGATCGCATGGTCGCAAGGGACCGGGATACCCTTGCCGCCCAATGCATTGACTTCCTCTGCGGTGGCATAGATGGTTCCCGGCAAGTCGGCGTCGCCCTCGCGCAAGGAGCGACCGGTGATGTACACGGTCGCGCCCTTCGACGCGAGTGCCAGGGCAATGCCTTTGCCGGCGCCGCGCGACGCGCCGGTCACGACGGTAACCAGGGGTAAATGGGATTGGGTCATACAGTCTGTCTCCTGTTTTCCTGCTGGGATGAAGCCGGTACAACGGCGTTTGCGGAACGCGCCGCATGAGCGATATCGTCCGCTGCCTGCATGCCGAACACCATGGCAGGGCCGATGGTTGCCCCGGCGCCCGGATAACTCGTGCCCATGACCGCGGCACTCGTGTTTCCGATTGCATAGAGCCCTTTAATTGCCACGCCGGACCGGTCGAGCACACGCGCATGTTCATCGGTGACCAATCCCCCTTTGGTGCCGATATCGCCTGGCACCAGTTCGAGCGCATAGAACGGCGCCTGGGTGATTGCTGCGAGGCAGGGATTGGGTTTGACGTTGATATCGCCGTAATAGGTGTCAAAGGCATTGTCGCCTTTGCCGAACGCGGCATCGACACCCGTCACTGCGGCCTTGTTGTTTTGCGCGAGCGTGTCAGCCAGTCCAGTCGGATCGACCCCGATCTTTGCCGCCAAGGCTTCCGGCGTGTCGGCTTGATACACGATGGCGCGTATTCCCGCAGGCAGACGATGGTCCGGTACGAAGGCACCGGGCAGCAAAGGCCCGAACGGATAGTTTTTGCGGAAACGCGCATCGAAGATCACCCACGCCGGGACGGTCTTCTGGCCTTGCTCCAGGCGGCGATACATGGTCTGGACGAACTCCGTATAGGCAAGATTCTCATTCAGGAAACGTCGTCCGGCCGCATCCACCACGACGCATCCCGGCAGCGCACGCTCGACAAACACCGGATGGGCATAGGGCTGGCCCGGTACTTGCAGCGCAGGCACGCCCCATTGGTATTGCATCAGATCGAGCGCAGCGCCAGCCGCCGCGCCGGCGCGAATAGCATCACCGGTATTGGCATGCGGCGGCGTCACGCTCCATTCCGTGCGCGATGGCTTGGGCAGGTACTGATCACGCATGGCCTGGTTCCATTCGAATCCCCCCGCAGCGAGAATCACGCCATGGCGCGCGCCGATCCGCAACGGTACGCCGTCGCGCTCGATCACCACGCCGGTGACCCGGCCCCCGTCAAGCTGCAACTCGCGCAACGGCGAATTAAGCCAGAGCGGGACCTTGCGATCCTGCAGAGAGAGACGCAATGCGGCAACCAGCGCCGCGCCCAGTGTCAGGCGGCGATCACGCCGTGAACGCAACCGCCAGCGGATATCGCCCCAGTAGCCTGCCATCAGCCGCAATGCAAGCCCAAACCAACCTGGATGCTTGCCTAACATCTTTCTGGCTTCAGTCTGCGTCATGGCGATGCGTCCGCCCACCAGCGTCGCCGGCAAAGGCGGCCGCTGACGCTCGAACTCCTTGCCAAGGCGACGGGCATCGAATGGCACCGGATCGAGCGAACGATGTCCGGGCTTTGCGCCCGGCTGATGCTGGAAGTAGTCTGCGTACTCGGGCAGCGTGGTAAAACGCACGCGGGTCGTATCGTGCAGGTAACGCACCATACGCGGTCCCTGCTCCAGATAAGCGCGTATCCTGGCTTCCGGCGACGCGTCGCCGACGCAGGCCCGCACATAGGTGTAGGCTTCGTCGAAGCTGTCCCGCGCGCCGGCCTCCATGGCGAGATGGTTCATGGGAATCCAGATGCCGCCCCCGGAGATCGCCGTCGTGCCGCCATACATCGCGCACTTCTCGACGATCAACACTGACAAACCCTGGTCAGCGGCGCGGCAGGCGGCGAGCATTGCGCCACCGCCCGAGCCGACAACGACGACATCGTATTCGTTCTTATCCGGCATCATGCGCCTCCTCTTGATTCCTTGACTGTCTCTGCAATAAAAGCGGGCGGGATAATGGCACTCTCCTGCCGGCGCAACAAACCCGCACCAAGCGCCGGCAGCAGGAAGACGGCGCCTAGTACATTCACCAGGAACATGAAGGCCAGCAGCACGCCCATGTCGGCCTGGAACTTCAGTGCCGAAAATGCCCAGGTGCCGACACCGATCGACATCGTCAGGGCGGTAAATAATGCAGCGGTGCCACGCTGGCGCAAGGCTTCATAAAATGCGTGACGGAAATCCCGACCGCTCTCCATTTCGTGCTGGATGCGCTCGTACAGATAAATGCCATAGTCGACGCCAACACCGACGCCAAGTGCGACAACGGGTAGCGTAGAAACCTTCAGGCCAATCCCGAGCATTGCCATCAAGGCATTGCACAGGATAGATACCAGCGCAAGCGGAACGATGATGCAGAGGACCGCCTGCCAGGACAGGAAAGTAAGAAAACACAGCAGTGTGATGGCGCCGAAGATAGCCATCAGCATGGTGATTTCCGCCTGCTCCACTGCCTCGTTGGTTGCCACCATGACCCCGACATTGCCACCGGCCAGGCGGAACTTCACCTTGGCAGTTTTCTCGGATGCCACATAGCGTTTGATTTCGTCCACAATATGGGCAATCGTTGTGCCTTCATGGTTGTCGGTATAGATCAATACCTGGATCGCCTTGCAGCTTTCGGTATTCATGCCGTAGTCGGGGTTGAAGCTGCGCGAACCTTGCGCCAGCCCTTCGCTATTGCGCGGCAGCGCCTGCCAGCGCGGATTGCCTTCGTTGAAAGCGGCAATCGTCACCTTGGCCAGCGACGGAACACTGACTACCGAGCGGACACCCGACACGCCGCGCAAAAAGATTTCAAATCGCTCGATCGCATTCATCACCGGATACTGCAGGCAGGCGTCACCCTCGACGTCGCTCTCGACGACCACGGTAAGTACATCGATGCCGATGTTGTAATGACTGGTGATGGCTGCATTGTCCCGGTTGTAGCGCGCGCTTTCACGCAACTCCGGCACGCCGTCGCCGATGTCGCCGACTTTGAGCAATCGCGCCTGATAGGCACCGGCAGCCAGTAGCAAGGTACTGATCGTGATGACGAGCAGCGTGCCACGGGGCGTTGCCACGCCCGACATCGCCCACCAGAAACGGACAGGCTTGCCTGCCACCGCGCTCGCGGCTGCCGGACCTGCGGCATTGCCATTGTTGAAGTAGGAGAGCAATACCGGCAGGAAGATCTTGTTGGTCAGGATCATCAGCAGCACGCCGAGACAAGCCGTAATACCCAGTTCGCGCACGATATCGATCTGGATCACCATGATCACCATGAAACCGAGCGCATTGGTCAGCAACGCCACCGTGCCCGGCACAAACAGCTTGCGGAACGCGTCACGGGCCGCTTCCTGCGAATCGACGCCAGTATCGGCTGCCTGACGCCACGCATTAGTCATTTGCACGGCATGCGACACACCGATGGAAAAAATCAGGAACGGCACCAGGATGGACATCGGATCGATACCGAAGCCGATCAGCGGAAGAATACCGAGCAGCCACACAACCGGCAGCAACGCGACCACCAATGCCAGCAAGGTCATCTTGCGCGAGCGCGTGTACCCGTACAGCATGCCGGCGGTAATGAGGAAGGCAATGCCGAAGAAAACAATGGCGCCGCTGATACCTTCGATCACATCGCCGACCAGCTTGGCAAAGCCGGTGATGTGCACTTCGATGTTGTCGTTGCCGATCTTTTCGCGAATCTGCTCCAGCTTCTTGGCTACCTCGACATAGTCGATTTTTTCTCCCGTCGTTGGATCGACCTCGCGCAGTTCGGCGCGCACCATCGCACCCTTCAGATCGTTGGCCACCAGCTGACCGATCTGTCCGGAACGGGCAACGTTGCGGCGTACCGTATCCAGTTCATCCGGCTGCGCGGAAAAACGCGCGGGCACCACGACGTCGCCATAAAAGCCAGCCTCGGTGACTTCGGTGTAACGCACGTTTGGCGTAAAGAGTGAAAATACCCGGCCACGTTCCACGCCCGGAAGAAAGAACACATCGTCGGTCACGGTGCGTAGGGCATCGAGGAATTCGCGATTGTAGATATCGCCCTCGCCTTTCCAGCGCAGATCAACCAGGATGCGATTGGCGCCCGAGAAGGCACGTGCATATTCAGTAAAGGTCTGCATGTAAGGATGCTGCAGCGGCACGGTCTTGGCAAAACCCGGATCGAGACGGATGCGCGTTGCGGACGCGGCCAGCAATACGGTTGCCACGACAAACACGTACAGCAGCAGGCGGCGGTGACGAATAATGCCGTTGGCGCAGACGTCGATCAAGGTGACCAAACGTTGATTGGAAAACAGGTTCATGACTGGATACTCACGCGGAAAGTTGCTGCAACGGATAAAGCATGGAAAAAGGGAGCGGTCATCTCACAGCCTTTCAAGTGCGATGCCAGCCTCGCCGCCAACGAGTGCCGTACCGGGTGAAATTTCGACGATGCTGGTCAGCGTTGCCATGCCGCCGATACGGTGGATGCGGAAACTTTTTCCAAGGTCGTCAGACACCAGCATCGCGCCGCCCTGACCGACCAGGACAATGCGTCCATCCTGCAGGCGGGTGCCACCAAAGAACGACGTTTGCAGCCCGGTCTTGACCGGTTCCCAGCTTGCTCCGAAATCCTCGCTGCGCAACACATTGCCGCGCATGCCGAATGCCAGCCACAGGTCCGGGGACAATGCCATCGCGCCGAACATCGATCCCTTGTATGGCAGAGACAGGCGTTCCCAATGCACACCGCCATCGGGCGAGCGCAGCAGCAAACCGTTTTCTCCTGTCAGCATCAAGCGGTTACCGGGTCCGACGACCAGTGCATTCAGATGTGCCTCATCGATCTTCGGCAACGAAGCAACATCGTCCCAGTGTTCGCCGCCGTCGCGCGAGACCAGGAAACGGCCGAAGCTGCCCACCGCATACAGCTTCATTCCCGACCGTTCCCCGATGGCAGCGGCATTGAGCAGGGGCTCGGAATGCTGATCGTCAAACCGGACCCGGCGCCATGCCGTGCCCCCGTTGTCGGTCTTCAGGATTGTGCCGTCATGACCGACGGCAATACCGTGTTGCGCATCGGTAAAAACGATTTGATTCAGCGTGGAACGGGCTTGCTCGGGAACCGACGCCTGGCGCCAATGCGCTCCACGATCATCGCTATACAGGATGTTGCCGGCTTCGCCGGCGGCGACGAGACGCGACGCAGCTTGCGCAATGCTGTTGATTTGCAGACGGTCGGCACGTATGGTACTGGCCGCGAACGGCGGCAGCTGACGCGGTGCAAATGCATACGCGGCAGCAGCGGCGACTGCGATGACCATTACCAGACTGGCTAATCGGATTACATTCACTTTGTTGTCTCCTTGGCGTTTTCGCCGATTTCTTCTTTTGGTCTTTCAGGTAGCGCGCTTTGCAAGGCAGCGCTTTACTAAGCCTGAGGCCGGTACCAATAGTCCATCACACCCCAGTTCGCTTGAGCCATTCCCTATCGGATCCCCTCCCCCTTGCAGGGGGAGGGTTAGGGAGGGGGTAGTGAGGTGGAGCATTCACCTGTGAGAATTCAACCTCATCCCCCCCATCCCAACCTTCCCCCTACAAGAGGGAAGGAGCTCGTCCGGGCGTTGACCAAAACCGACAAAAATTTGATATATAACGTCGCTACTACAACACCTCAAACAATCCGGCTGCGCCCATCCCTCCACCTATACACATCGTCACCACCGCATATCGCTCGCCGCGCCGCTGTGCCTCCAGCAGCGCATGCCCCACCATCCGTGCGCCCGACATGCCGAACGGATGACCGATTGCGATGGCGCCGCCATTCACATTCAGGCGATCATTCGGAATGCCGAGCTGATCACGGCAGTAAATCACCTGGCAGGCGAAGGCTTCGTTCAATTCCCAGACACCGATATCGGCCACTGTCAAACCATGCCGCTTGAGCAGCTTGGGGATCGCGAACACCGGACCGATACCCATTTCATCGGCAGCACAGCCTGCGACCGCGAGGCCACGGTAAGCACCGAGCGGGACAAGGCCGCGACGCTGTGCCTCGGTACGACTCATCAGCACACTGGCCGATGCACCATCCGAGAGTTGCGACGCATTGCCGGCTGTAATGAAGCCGCCCTCGCTTACCCATTGCCCGTTCTTCCATACCGGCTTCAGTGCGGCGAGGCTTTCCGCGCTGGTGTCGGCACGATTGCACTCATCTTTGGCGGCCTCCACGCGCTGCGTTCCGGTGGGATTGCCTTCCTTGTCGAACAAGAGCTTGTCCGCCGCCAGCGGGATAATTTCAGCAGCGAAAAAGCCCTCACGCTGTGCACGAGCGGTCCGTTGCTGGCTCTGCAATGCATACTCGTCTTGCGCTGCGCGCGATATGCCGTAGCGCTGCGCGACGATTTCCGCCGTTTCTATCATCGGGATATAAGCGGCGGGATGCAGCGCAAGCACTGCCTCCGACTGGCTGCGGTAGCTGTTCTTGTGCTTGGTCTGCGTCAGTGAAATCGATTCGACGCCGCCGGCGACGGCAATCGTCGCTTCGCCGCACATGATGGACTTGGCCGCGCCGGCAATCGCCATCAGGCCGGACGAGCACATGCGGTCCAGCGCCATGCCGGGCACGCTCTCCGGCAATCCGGCGGCGAGCGCACTCAAGCGACCGATGTTGTAGCCTTGCGTGCCCTGCTGTGCCGCCGCGCCCATCAATACATCATCGACTTCCTCGGGTGCGACTTCAGGCACCTTCGCGAGCGCGGCACGGATCGCATGGCCTCCCAGCACCGGTGCTTCGGTATCATTGAATGCGCCGCGAAACGCCTTGCCAATCGGCGTGCGGGCAGTGGAAACAATCACGGCTTCTTGCATGCTCAAGCTCTCTTCAAAAAAATTCAGGTGAAAAAATAACGGCTGATGGTGTCGGCCACGCAACCAGGTTTGTCATGCCCTTCGATCTCGACCGTGACACGCACGACCGATTGCACGCCGTTGTTCGGCATGGCTTCCGCACGCAGCAGTTCGCCCCTGCCGCGAATCCGCGCACCAACCGGCACTGGCGCCGGAAAGCGCACTTTGTCGCAGCCGTAGTTGACACCCATGGACAGGTTTTCCAACTTCACCAGTTGCGGCAGGAACAGATTGACCAGCGACAGCGTCAGAAAACCGTGCGCGATGCAGCCGCCGAACGGGCCGGCTTTGGCACGCTCGGGATCGACATGAATCCACTGGTGGTCGCCAGTGGCCTCGGCAAACAGGTTGATGCGCGATTGCTCGACCGGTACCCAGTCGGTTGCGCCCAGCGGCTGTCCCACGCGTTCAAGAAAATCCGCCGGGGACCGGAAAAGAATGGACATGGCTTCTCCTTCCCTTTACGCGTGCTGGCTACTGACGGAGAGCACCTCGCCGGTCATATAGGAGGCATAGTCGCTGGCGAGAAACATCATCACGTTCGCGACTTCCCATACTTCGGCAGCGCGGCCAAACGCTTCGCGCGAGGCCAGTTGCTCCAGCAATGCCTGTGGCGCGCTTTTGCGCAGGAAATCGTGCAGCGCGATACTGGGTGCGACGGCATTGATACGGATACCGAATTCCGCCGCCTCCAGCGCGCTGCAGCGGGTGAGCGCCATCACACCGGCCTTCGCCGCCGCATAATGTGCCTGTTCCTTTTGAGCGCGCCAGCCCAGCACCGACGCATTGTTGACAATCACGCCACGGCGGCGCGGCTGCATTCTTTGCAACATCGCACGCGTCATACGGAAGGTGCCGGTCAGCGTGATGTCGAGCACCTTGTTCCACTCTTCATCCGACATGTCGGCGACGCGGCGCGATCCACCGAGGCCGGCGTTGTTGATCAGCACATCGACGCCGCCCAGCCTGCTTTCGGCAGCGTCGATCAATGCCTGCACTTCGGCCTCGTCGGTCACATTGCCTACCTGGCCGTAGATTTCCTTGAGGCCGGTTTCCGCACGCAGCTTTTCCACCGCGGCTTCCAGACGTCCGGCGTGAATGTCGGAAATCATCAGCGCGCGGCATCCCTCTTCCGCACTGCGGCGAGCGGCCGCAAAGCCGATGCCGGCGCCTGCGGCGGCGGTAATCAACACGGATTTATCTGTCAGCAGGCTGTGGCCAGGCACATAGGCCGGGGCGGTAACGATATGTGTATCGGTCATGCTTGAACTCTCGCTTCCTTGGGCATGCCGAGACCACGCTCGGCGATGATGTTCAACTGGATTTCATTGGTGCCGGCGTAAATGGTGTCCGCACGCGAAAACAGAAACAGACCCTGCAGCCTGGCGCGCCGTGCATCGTCCGCGCCAAGCAGATTGCCTTCCGCGCCGAGCACATCCATCGCCAGTTCACCCAGCTGGCGGTGCCAGTTCGACCAGTAATATTTGTAGATCAGCATTTCGCCGCGCAACTGTCCGTCGTCATTGCCGGACAGCATGCGCAAGGCGTTGTAGCGCATCGTCCGCAGCCCTGCCCAGGCAGTCGCCAGGCGCCGTTTGATCGCCGGATTACGCAGCGCGCCGTTTGCACGGGCGGCAGCAATGACCATGTCGAGCTCATGACGGAAATGCATCTGCTGGCCGAGCGTTGACAGACCGCGCTCGAAGCCCAGCAGCGCCATCGCGATCTTCCAGCCTTCGCCCGGTGCGCCGACCACGTCCGCAGCCTTGGCGCGTGCGCCGTCGAAGAAGACTTCGTTGAATTCCGCCGAACCGCTGATCTGGCGGATCGGCCGGATGTCGATGCCCGGCTGCTTGAGCGGCATAAGCAGGAAAATCAAGCCACGGTTGCCGCGCGAACCGGCGTCACACCGGGCCAGCACAAAGATCCAATCGGACTCGTGCGCCAGTGAGGTCCACACCTTCTGGCCATGGACAATCCAGTCGCCGCTGGCGCCATCCTGCACGGCCCGTGTTTGCACATTGGCCAGATCGGATCCGGCATTCGGCTCTGAGTAGCCCTGGCACCAGAAAGTACTTCCATCACGAATCCCGGGCAGAAAACGACGCTTCTGGTCCTCGGTGCCATGGGCGATCAAGGTCGGGCCGATCAATCCTTCGCCGATATGTCCCATGCGACCTGGCCCGCCGGCGCGTGCGTACTCTTCATGAAAAATCACTTGCTGCGCAATGGACAAACCGCGTCCGCCGTATTCCGTCGGCCAGCCCACGCAAGTCCAGCCGCCTTTGGCAAGCTCGCCTTCCCAACGTTTGCGCAGCGCCGGAAAGGCGTCTTCGTCGCCAGGGCCGCCGCGATGATGCAACGGGGCGAATTCGCCTTGCAGGTGGGTATGCATCCACTGCGCGATCTCTGCGCGGAAAGCCGCATCGGCACTGGCCGAGGCTGTGCCGACCTCGCGCTGTTCTTCGGCGGCGTCGCACAGATGTGCAGCAATACGGGAATAACACTCGTCGTCATCCCCAAACCAGGTGCGCGCTGCCTGCGCCCGCTTGAAGTAGAGCTGCGGATCATATTCCCAGGTGAAGCCCACGCCGCCATGCAACTGGATCGCCTCTTGTGCACAGAAGAACAAGGCCTGGTTCGCAGCCGCTTTCGCGCAGGCGACGTCCAGTGTCAGGCGGTCTGCATCCTTTTCACCGGCCACGGCGCGGACGGCGCCGTACACAATGGATCGCGCGGATTCCAGCGCGATCATCATTTGCGCACAGCGATGCTTGACCGCCTGGAATGAGGCGATCGTCCGCCCGAACTGTGTCCGTTCACTGATATACGCAAGGGTCAGGTCCAGGCATTGCCGGGCACTGCCAATCTGTTCCGCCGCCAGCGCCAGCGCAGCGAAATCGGAAGCACGGCGCAGGCCGTCGTGCAAATCCTCGGTCCAGCCGGCGGCATCAATCCGCGCATCGGCAGCGACACGAACCTGCCGCAGTTCAACGCGTGCAATCTGACGGGTCGCATCAAGCACCGGCAGCGCTGTTACTTGCAGGCCCATGGTGCCGGCTGCGACGGCAAACAAGCCATAGGCGTCCGGCTGATCGACCAGACGCGCCGGCACCAGCAGCAGGTCGGCATGCGTCGCGCCCAGCACTTGCTGCGCCGCGCCGTTCAGTACATAAGCATCGCCTTCGCGCAGTGCGCTGATCTTGCATGCGCTGGCTTGCCAGCCCAGTGCATGCGGCAAGGCAAGTGCCGCACTGATGGTGCCATCGGCCAGTTGCGGCAGATAGCGTTGCTGCGCCTGAGGATGTGCCGCATACACGAGGGCATCCACCGCGAGACAAGCACTTGCGAGATAGGGGACGCAAGTCAGACGGCGTCCCATCTGTTCCATCAGCAACGCGCGCTCCACCTGTCCCAGTCCCATGCCGCCAAACGTTTCGGGAATCGTTATGCCGCACCATCCGAGTTCCGAACGTATCGTGCGCCAGAGGTCGGCGTCATGCCCGTCGTGCCCATCGTACTTTTCCAGCACGCGGCGCACCGCCGCCGAATCGCTTTGTTCCGCGAGAAATTGTTCGGCCGAGTCCAGGATCATTTGCTGATCGGCATTGAGTGTGAAATCCATTGTCGGTCCGTCAGCTGCCAAAAACCTTTTGCACCGGCCACGCTTCCGCGAGCAAAGCATTGACCGCGCCGCCAACTTCCTCAGGGCGCCAGCGCGCACCCTTGTCTTTCTGCACGCCGCTGCGCCAGCCGTCGGCGATTCCTATCATGCCGCCGGCCACTTCGAATATCCGCCCACTGACCTGGCGCGACTGCGCACTACCTAGCCACACGACCAGCGGGGCCACGTTGGCCGCATCGAAGTAGTCGAAGGCATTGCCTTCCGGCTTTTTCATAACATCGGCGAACACACTCTCGGTCATGCCTGTTCTCGCGACCGGCGCCAGGCCGTTGGCGGTCACCCCGTACCGGGCCAGTTCCACCGCTTGCACCAGGGTCAGTGCGGCAATGCCCGCCTTGGCGGCGGAATAATTGGATTGTCCGACCGAGCCCTGCAAGCCTGCGCCCGAACTGGTGTTGATGATGCGCGCATCAACCGCCTTGCCGGCTTTGGCCGCATCGCGCCAGCGCCTGGCCAACACATTAGCCAGGCAGAAATGGCCCTTCAGGTGCACCCGCATCACGTCGTCCCAATCCGCTTCGGTCAGGCTGACGAACATGCGGTCGCGGCAGATGCCTGCGTTATTGACCAGCACGTCAACCTCACCGAAGGCTTCGCATGCGGCCGAGACGATACGTTCCGCACTCTCCAGGTTGGTAATGTCTCCATCGTTGGCCAGCGCCACGCCGCCCTTTGCCTTGATATCGGCGCACACCGCTTCGGCAGCCTCACGTCTCACGTCATTGACTACGACGCGTGCGCCTTCCGCAGCGAAGGCCAACGCATACTCGCGCCCGAGGCCACCGCCTGCCCCGGTGATGATGACGGTTCGGTTATCGCAGATTCCCATTGTTTTTCTCACAGTCTTTCGATAATCGTGACGTTGGCCAAGCCACCGCCTTCGCACATGGTTTGCAACCCGTATCGTCCGCCGCAGCGTTCGAGTTCATGCAACAGGGTTGTCATCAGGCGTGCGCCGGTCGCTCCCAGCGGATGACCGAGCGCAATTGCGCCGCCGTTGACGTTGGTTTGCGCATGCGGGTAACCAGTCTCCTTCAACCAGGCTTGCGCGACGGAGGCGAAGGCTTCGTTGATCTCGACCCGGTCGATGTCGCTCCATTGAAGGCCGCACTGCTTGAGCGCACGCTGCGTGGCCGGAATCGGCGCGGTCAGCATCCAGATCGGGTCGTCGCCCAGCACGCTGAGGTGATGGATGCGTGCGCGAGGTTTCAGGTTGTAGCGCTTCAACGCCGCTTCGGAAACGACCAGCAGGGCCGCTGCCGCGTCCGCGGTCTGGCTTGACACGGCGGCGGTCAGTGGACTGCCCGGCTCCAGTGCTTCAAGTTCCGCCATCTTTTGCAAGGACGTCAATCGCGGAGTCTCATCGCGTTCCAAACCCATGCAAGGAATGATCTCTCGCGTGAAACGGCCTTCGGTAGTCGCCTCCAGTGCGCGCCGATGGCTTTCCAGCGCATAAACTTCCATGTCTTGCCTGGAAAATCCCCAGTGTTCGGCGATCTTGCGTGCCGCATTAAACTGCGACACCGGCTCGGCACCGAAGCGCTGACGCCAGCCGCTGCTGCCGGAAAAAGGATCGCTGAAACCGTAGGCCTGACCGGCAATCATTGCCGAAGAAATCGGAATCTGGCTCATGGTTTGCACGCCGCCCGCAATCACCACATCTTGCGTGCCGCTCATCACCGCCTGTGCGGCGAAATGCAACGCCTGCTGCGAGGAACCGCACTGGCGGTCGATCGTCACGCCCGGCACCGTCAACGGAAGGTCGGCGGCAAGCCAGGACGAGCGTGCAATATTTCCGGCCAGCGGACCGATGGTATCGACGCAACCGAATACGACGTCGTCATATTCGGCGGCCGGGATGACATTGCGCTCGACGAGATGGGTCAGCACGAAGGCGCCCAGGTCAGCCGGATGCGCCTGTGACAGACTGCCGCGGCGGCGCCCGGTGGGCGTGCGTAATGCGTCGACGATATAGGCTTCAGTTTTCTGCATGACGGTTAGTCCTTAAACGTGTGGCCGGGGCCGAGCGCGGCATCGTCCTGCAAGACGAACTGACGCACACGTGCCAGGTGGAAGCTGCGATCGCCATAGGCGCCATCGAGCGCCCAGGCCATCTTCATGAAAATTTGCAAATCCATTTCCCAGGTGTAGCCCATCGCGCCGTGCACCTGGATGCCGTTGCGCGCGGCAAGCAAGGCTGCTTCGGCGGCGGCCACCTTTGCGTGGGAAACATGGAATCCTGCGTGCTGCTGACCATGCGCGAGTGCATACGCGGCGCGATGGACAACGGGGCGGGCGAACTCCAGCTTGATTGCGACATCGGCGAGATGGTGCTTGACCGCCTGGTAGGAACCGATCGGCTTACCGAACTGCTTGCGCTGGGCGGTATAGTCGATCGACAAATCCAGCATGCGTTGCGTCAGACCAAGCAGTTGCGCGGCAGCGGCCAGCGCGCCACGGTTGCATGCCTGCGTCCAGATGCCATCCGCATTGGTCGCGACGCGCTCCGCATCACGGGGATTCCAATCCACTGAATAGAGCCGGCGTGACAGATCGATGCTCGGCTGCATGGTGAGCTGCGCCAGTTGCGGCGAGACGGCATACAGGACGCCGTCATGCGGCATCAGTATCACGCTGGCCAGGTGCGCGTCGGGCACCAGCCCGCTCTGCGCTTGCGCCAATGCGATGCGCGCGCTACCGTCAGCGATCTTGGCAAGCCACTGCGAGCGGAACTCGCTGTCCGGCAATGCAGCAATCAACCCGGCGCCAGCCCACGCCGTGTCCAGCAGCGGCTCCGGCAATGCGTAATAACCGCATTCCTGGGCGATCAATACCCAGTCGGTGTCGTTCATGCCCATGCCGCCGGACGCTTCCGGCACCGACAAACCGGTCAAGCCTTGTGCGGCGAGCAGATTCCATAATTCGCGCGAGCGGCCCGTCGGGCGGGTCCATAGTTCACGGATCAGTTCCGGGGATACTTCGTTCATCAAGAATTTGCGAACGCTGTCCACCAGCAGGATTTGATCTTCGTCGAAAGTAAAGTCCATGTGAAGATTCCGATCTTAGGAGCGCGGCATGCCGAGCATGCGTTCGGCAACGATGTTGCGCTGGATTTCATTGGTGCCGGCGTAGATCGACCCCGACTGCGCGAACAGGAAGCCTTCCAGCCAGCGGCCATGTTCAACGGCAAGCGCACCGTCCCCAGTCAATTCGGCAAACGGCCCCGCGAGACGTTGCGCCGTTTCATGCATGCGAATGTCGAGTTCGGACCAGAACACCTTGTTGGTGCTTGACTCGGCGCCGATATGACCACCCTTCTGCAGACGGCTGGCCGTTGCGTAGGTGGACAAGGTATAAGCTTCCGCATCCATCCAGGCCCGGGCCACTTCTTCACCCAGCACCGGGTCTGCATTGCCATCCTTGTCTTTGCGCCGCTGGTGCAAGGCGGCCAGTGCACGCGCAGTCTCCTGGAAGCGCGCCGGCGAACGCAGCATTAGCCCGCGCTCGAAGCCGGCGGTCGCCATAGCGACTTGCCATCCCGAGCCTTCTGCGCCGAGGCGGTTTTCCATGGGGACGCGTACATTGTCGAAAAAAATTTCAGCGAACCCGGTCTGGCCGTTGAGCTGCCTGATCGGTCTGACCGTAATACCCGGCGAACGCAAAGGGAGCAGCAGAAAGGACAAGCCGTGATGGCGACTCGATGTGGTATCGGTACGGAACAGGCCAAACAGCCAGTCTGCCCACACCGCACGCGTCGACCAGATTTTCTGGCCGTTGACAACATAGCTGTCACCATCGGGCACCGCGGTACAACGGATAGCCGCCATGTCAGACCCTGCGCCCGGCTCCGACCAGCCCTGTGCCCAGATATCCTCGCCAGCGGCCATGCGCGGCAAAAAGCGCGCCTTCTGCTCCGGTGTGCCGTAATCCATGAGGGTCGGGCCGAGCAGAAAGATGCCGTTCTGGTTAACACGCAGCGGTGCACCGGCACGCCAGTATTCTTCCTCGAAGATCAGCCATTCGATCAGATCACAGCCGCGTCCACCCAAAGCCTGCGGCCAGGTCACCATGCTCCAGCGGCCGGAATGCAGGACGCGCTCCCATTCGCGGTGCTGGGCGAATCCTTCGGCGGTATCAAAACTTTGCAGCGCCTCCTTCGGCACATGGGCGGCGAGCCATTCACGAATCTCAGAGCGGAACGCACGCTGCTTCGACGTATAGATCAGATCCATGGCATCAGGCTCCGGCAAAGTTGGCGTCGCGTTTTTGCACGAAGGCCGCACGTGCCTCACCCGAATCAAGGCTCATGTAGGCCTGGAGCGTAAAGCCTTGCTCCCAGCGGTACTTGTCCTCCAGGTTGCCGTCTTCGACGCCATTCAGCGATTCCTTCGCCAGCTGCAGCATCGTGGAGCTTTTGGCAGCAATCGCACGTGCGGTTTCCATGGCGGCATTGCGCAGGTCGGCACGCGGCACTACACGCTCAATGCCGCCGAGGCGATACGCTTCCGCCGCATCGATCATCAGACCGGTGAAATACATCCATCGTACTTTTTGCAACGGGAATAATCGCTGCAGATGCGCGCCGCCGCCCATCGCGCCGCGATCGATTTCCGGCACGCCGAACCGCGCGCAGTCGGAGGCAATGACGATATCGGCCGCTCCCGACAAGCCGATACCGCCGCCCAGCACGAAGCCGTGGACTGCCGCGATCACGGGCTTGGGGTTGCGGTGCACGGCACGGAACGACGCGTAGTTGCCGGCATTGACTTCCACGATGCGCTCTGGATGCGCGGCCAGCTCCTTGATATCGACACCAGCACAGAAACCGCGTCCTTCACCGCGCAATACGATCACGCGCACGCGCTCATCGCGGCCCAGACGATCGATTTCGTCTGCAAGTGCATGCCAGCCAGCGCAGTCAAGTGCATTGACAGGCGGGTGGTCGATGACCAGTTCGGCGATACCGTCGCCGATGTCGGTATGAAATGGTTTATTCATGTGTTTACCTTTTCTGATTCCTGCGGCGCGACTGACCCGCGCTCCCTGTTCATGCCCATTTCCGCAAGCCGCTGTTCTGCCCGTGCGACGATGTTCTCGATCACTTGCTGTACGCTGTCGATGCGCCCAATCGCTGCGGCCGCCTGGCCGCTCGGAAGGACGCCTTCGTCCGGGATACCGTCGACCATCGCCCGTTGGATCAATACCGGCGCGTTGGCGGCCATCAGCGTCTGTGCGAAACTGATATCGCCGCTGCGCAGAGCCTTTATCGCCGTCGTCAGCATCTGTGTGGTTTTCATTCCTGTGTGCCGCCGCCACTGCCATGCCGCGCGTAGCGCGATCAGCAGGCGTAGCCGGGGTGTTGCACTTTCCAGCCGCGCGAGATAAGGGTTGTCGATCATTCGCTGGGGCAAGCCGTCAATTGCATGCGATACACGGATAGCCGCTGGATCGTGTACCTCGACATAACGCTGCAAGGTGGCCGCCGGTACCGGCGACTCGGCGCTCATCAGGAAACGCGTTCCCATTGCCACGCCATCCGCGCCGTAGGCAAGCGCAGCCGCCAGACCGCGTCCGTCAAAGAAACCGCCGGCTGCGACGACCGGCACCTGGATCGCGTCGAGTACCTGCGGCAACAAGATCGAAGTGGGTACCGCACCGGTATGGCCACCGCCCTCGCCACCCTGAATCGTCACGATGTCGGCCCCCATCTGCACCGCTTTCACCGCATGCTTGACAGCACCGACGGTTGGCATGCACAGCACGCCGGCATTCTTGAGGCGGCGAATGGTTGCGGCATCCGGGCCGCGGCCATAGCTGACGGCGCGCAGTCGATGCTTGATCGCCAGTTCGACCGCTTCCATCGCATTGGGTTGAAACATATGGAAATTCAAGCCGAACGGGGCATCGGTCAAGGACTTGACCTTGAGGATTTCTGCTTCAAGCTGCTCGGGCACAATCGTGGCACCCGCGAGGAAGCCGAATCCCCCGGCGTTGCCTGTTGCGGCAACAAGTCGCGCATCGGCCACCCAACCCATCGCGGTCTGCACGATGGGATAGCGACTGCCCAGCAGCGGGCAGAGGCGCGTGTAGAGCAAAGACGAATGGCCGCTCATGCGTTCGCATCCTTCGTTTGCTCTGCCGGTTTGCCTGCCTCGCGCTGCGACGCGGCCATCGAGCGCGCGTCATAGCCGCCGAGCTTGTCGCCACTGATCAGTTCATTGTGCGCATGCGCAAAATGATGCCATGCGAAAGCAGCGTCCATCGCCGTGCGTTTACCCTGCAAGTCCTCCACGTGATTGATCGCCTGTTTGGTCAACGTCAGCCCCAGTCGCGGCATTTGTGCAATACGCTTGGCGATGCAATAGGTTTGTTCTTCCAGGAATTCGCGAGGCACGACACGATTGACCATGCCCATCTGATAAGCACGTTCCGCGTTCATGCGGTCACCAAGAAACAGAAATTCCTTCGCAATGCGGGGATTCAGTTCATAGGGGTGAGCAAAATATTCAACACCCGGAATACCCATGCGCACCACCGGATCAGAGAAAAAAGCGTCTTCCGAAGCCACGATCAGATCGCATACCCACGCCAGCATCAGCCCACCGGCGATGCAAGCGCCCTGCACCATCGCGATCGTCGGTTTCGGCAACTCGCGCCAGCGGCGGCACATGCCGAGATAGACTTCCTGCTCACGGGCGTAGAGAAACTCTCCGCCCGGCTTGTTCACGTGGTCGTACCAGAGCGAACTGCGCTCGAACGACTGATGGATGTCACGCCCCGGCGTGCCAATGTCATGACCTGCCGAGAAATGTTTGCCCGCGCCGCGCAACACGATCACTTTGACGTTGTCATCGTCCGCTGCACGCCGGAATGCCGCATCGAGCGCATAGGTCATCTTCGAATTCTGCGCATTATGGAACTCCGGCCTGTGCATGGTCACACTGGCAATACCATCGGCGACCTCGTAGAGGACGACTTCTTCGGCGCCGGCGTTCATGCTGTCACCTCTGCGGTTGACGTCACGCGAATGGCGGGCGGATTGTTGCGTAATGCACTTGCACGCTGGTTGAACGGATCCAGCCGGCGAATAATGTCCAGTTGTTCTGCATCGGGCAGGGGCGTGACGCCAAGATCAGGCGCAGCCATCAGTTCGAAACCGGTTGCCGCCTGCACCGCATCGAAGCTCACGCCCGGATGCAGCGAGCGCACGCGGATCGCATGCTGCGGACCTTCAAAGTCGAGTACGCACAGATCGGTGACGATGCGGCGCAGATCGATGAAATCCCCGCGCATGCCGGCTTCGCGCCGTGCCGGGTTGTAACCGACACCGGCGATCATGTCGACCTCTCCCTTGACAAAACTGCGCAGGCCATGGGAGGTGATCAGATAAGAGTTGACGTGATTGATGCTGTTGCCAGGATAACCGCGTGCACCCAATAGTTGCGTCTTGGGACGGTGATAGTCGCTGCCAAGGCAGGAGATATTGGTTTGCCCATAACGATCGATCTGGGTCGGCATCGTCAGCGCGTGCCGCGCGCCACCCCAGACGCATTCGAAAATACGCGAAAAGGGCATCCACCCGGCCGCTTGCAGACGGAACCCTTCGGGTCGCGGCCCAAGAGGAATCGGTTCCTCGATCAGATAGGCTTCGCCGTCGGTAAGCAATAGTTCGGGACTATGTGTCAGCTTGGCCAGACCGGCTGAGATACGAGGAATGGTGCCGATGCCAGAGGCAAGCACCTCGCCGTTGTCGCGCCATGCGTCGGCGCATGCCGTGATCAGCAGCTCGGCGAGGGTAATGTCGTGTTGATTGGTATCCATGCCATGCCTCCTCAGATTGCCGTGACCGGCAAATTGCCGATATGCCCGGCGCCGCCTACGCTCGCCTGATAATCGGGTTCGCCGCCAGAAAGATGCTGGGTTGCGTAGCTTTGCCAGCCCTTGTCCTGTTCCGCGCTGGCGCAGTACTGTTTCAGATGGGTCATATCCCAGCCGTAATGCGGTGCGCAGGAGGTCGGATGCGCGCCGCCAGGAACGTGCACGACAGCGCTCACCAGATAGCGCTCGAAGGTATTGCTGCGGGCGTTCATTGGACTACCCGATTCGCCTTGGTCCAGGCGATCGAAAATCTGTTCGCAGCTGACGTAGCAACGGTCTGCGGCACGGGCAAACAAATCGTCGAAATAGGGGTCGGGACCCAGAATGCGGCTGTTGCCGAGAAGGTCGCACTGGTCGACGTGCAGCAGCGCGGCGTCCAGCCGCAGGGCCGGCATCGCCAGCAGTGTTTCGCCATCCGCGTATGGAGACGTAATCGTTTTAAGGTGCGGGTTGTACTTGTGCACATCGCTCGCCAGGCCAACCCGGGTCGGCAGAAAAGGCAAACGCATCGCGGCGGCACGCAAGCCCCACTGCAACATGCCTTCGTCGAGTTCCTCGATTTCCAGCCCGCCCTGTTCGCGAGCCCGGCGGAAATAAGGTTCGAGTGGAATCGCGTCCATCGAGACAAAGCCGAAGATCAGTTTTTTTACCTTGCCTGCTGCACACAGCATGCCGACTTCCGGCCCGCCGTAAGCGACGACGGTGAGGGCTTGCAGGTCCGAGCGCAGGATTTCGCGCACCAGGGCCATGGGCTTGCGCCTTGCTCCCCAGCCGCCTATGCCGATCGTCATGCCGTCGCGCAGTTGCGCAACCACATCGCGTGCGCTGCATTGTTTATTGAGTGCCATATAGAACCCGCCTTATTGATAACCGATACTGAAGTCGTGACCCCACAGACTGACCGCCGTTGCTTCGTAGACGCTGTGTTTTTCCCAGTCGACCTGCAATCCGCCGTGACCGTATTCAAGATCAAAACCGCCCGGTGTCTTCATGTAAAAGGAAGTCATGAGGTCATTGCAGTGACGCCCAAGCGTGGCGGACATTTTTACGTTGTGCTGGCGCACGCGGTCCAGCGCGCGGCCCACCTCGTCCATCGTTGGCACTTCGACCATCGCGTGCACGCAGCCGCTAGGCATCTCCATCTCGAAAATCGCCAGACTGTGATGACGGCTGTTGTTGCAATGCATGAAATAAATGCGCTTTTCAGGCTCGTTCGGATCAGGTGTAAAGCGCACGCGGAAGATGTCCGATAACCGAAAACCAAGCACATCCGAGAGAAAACGATAGGTCTGATCGAAGTTCGGTGCCGGCAGCACGACATGGCCCAGGCCCATGTCGCCGGTCACGAAAGACGGCACGCCAACCGGCGAAACGAAACGGCGGAAGTCCGACTTCGGTCCCCAGCAGATTTCGTGGCGATTGCCTGATGGATCAATGACCCAGCACATCTGCTGCACTTTACGCAATGCACAGTCGGCTTCACTGCCATGTTGCACTTCGATGTTTTGCAACGATGCCAGGGCTTCTTCGAAGGCGCGTGCGTCAGCCACTTCCCATCCGGATGCCAGATAGCGGTCCTGCTGCCCTTTCACCACGATGAAACGATATGCGCGCTCGTCCATTTTCAGGTAAAGCGCTCCATCTGGCCCGTCTTCGACCATCATGCCGAGCACCTGTTCGCCATAGTCACGCCATCTGGACGGCGCAGTCGCCTCAACGACGATATAGCCCAAACCGCGAATATCGGTCATTCCGCTCTCTCCAAGAGTTGGTTGATCTCTGTTGATGATTCTGCGGAATGAGAGAGGAGGCGGCATCGTCTGATAAGACTAGCCGGAGTGAAATTTGTGGAAGGTGTTGTAGACAGGACGGGGGCAATGGGGAAGTAATTCGCCCGGCGCGGCGGCACGGACGCATGCGCTATCGATCGCAACGGCAAGAATGCGGATAGAAGCCCTTGTAAAACCTATTGCGCCCTGCCGTGCCCGCCTGCGCGGGAACGACAGGGTTCCAGCTGCATTTTTGGGAGAAAGGATAGTGGACCGCTGCGAGCCCGACATACTCCTACGGAGAATCGAGAAGCGGGAAACAACAGAATTGAGACACTGAAGAGAAACATTAATTTCGCAATAAGAGAGCTACCCGCTCACCGCAATTGATGCTTCAATACCTTCCCTGCGGCATTCGTCGGCAATTCCTGCAATACCTCCACCACGGACGGCACCTTATAGTTAGCCATGCGTTCCCTGGCCCAGACGATCAGTTCGGGGCTGTTGAGAGTACGGTCATTTCGCAATACCACGTAAGCCTTGCCGACCTCGCCCATCCGCTCATCGGGCACGCCCACTACCGCTACCTGTGCAATGTCCGGATGCGCGGACAGCAACCGCTCGATCTCCGCCGGATAGCAATTGAATCCGCCGCTGATGTACATGTCCTTGAGCCGGTCGGTGATACGCAGATAGCCATGCTCGTCCAGCATGCCGACATCGCCGGTGTGCAGCCAGCCGTCGGCATCAATGGCCTCGCGAGTTGCCATGTCGTCGTTGAAGTAGCCACGCATCACGTTGTATCCGCGAATGACGACTTCTCCGGTGACGCCGGGTCCCACGGGTTGGCCGTGTGTATCGATGCAGCGCAATTCGATACCGGGAATCGCGCGACCGCATGTGCTTGCAATCGTATCGGCATCATCATTCGGCTGACATAGCGTCGCAAAGCCGCATGACTCGGTCAAACCATAACCGGTCAGCACAATCTTGAAGCCGAGCTCGCGGCGCATCCGCTCGATCAGCACGGGAGGAATGCTCGCGGCACCGGTGATTGCCGCGCGCAGGCTGGACAGGTCGAATTCGGCCAGCCGCGGGTGAGCCAGAATGCTGTGATACAAGGTCGGCGGGCCGGGCAGCACATTGATCCGTTCGTTGGCAATGCGTTGCAGAACCCTCTCTGCGTCGAAGATAAGCTGGGGAAGAATCGTGACCCCATGCATCAGCGCGGCCAACCAGCCCGCCTTGTAGCCGAATGCATGGAAGAACGGGCCGACGACCAGATAACGTTCACCTGGAATCAGGCCGACGGCATTTCCCCAGCTTGCCACGGCACGCAGGTTCTGCCCATGCGCAGTCATCACGCCTTTCGGGCGGCCGGTGGTTCCGGAAGTAAACATCAGGTCGGACAGATCATCGGCGGCAAGTGTGTCGGCGCGGCGGAGCGCCTGCGCCTGGCTGACTGTTTCAGCCCTTTCCAGGAAGCTTTCCCAGGCATTTCCCGCTCGCAGAACAATGATGTGCTCGAGCGTCGCGGGCCGGTGCTGTCCCAGCAGATCGGGATAGTAGGCACCAAGGAAATCGCCGATACAAAACAGTACACGGGCTCCGCTATCATTCAGGATGTCGCCAGCTTCATTGCCACGCATGCGTGTATTGACCGGCACGAGCACTGCGCCGGCACTGTGAATGGCGAGCGCCGCGACGATCCATTCCCAGACATTCGGCGCCCAGATGGCGACGCGGTCTCCGGGAAGGACGCCAAGTGACATCAGGGCACGGGTCGCACGCCAGCGCATGGTGTCGAGTTCGGCGTAGGTCAGGCGAAGGGGGCCGTCGTCGATGGCGACGACATCGGGCCAGCGGCGCGCCGCCTCCGACATGAGTGAAGGAATGGTGGCAGGCAATGACAAGTTGGAAGACATTGTATTAATCGGGAAAACGGATGCGGACGGCGGAGCTGACTGGAGTGCCCTGGCAAGCCAGAGTCCAACCCTCGGCGAGGTCGTCGCTATCGAGCACGCTATTGGTCCGGAGCGCGACTTCGCCCTCCTCGACGCGGCACATGCAGGCGCCGCATGAACCGCTGCGGCAGGAATTCGGCGCGCTCAAGCCGGCATGAAGCAGGCTGTCGAGCAGTGTTTCCTCCGTATTACCGGAAAGCGCATGGGTTACGCCATCCAATAGCACTTCGACCGCACATGCGGCTCCGTTCCGTGATGGCGCAGGCGCCGGTATCGCGGCCGGATCGGTATCGAGTGAAACGAAACGCTCGAGATGAATGCGTTCCCGTGGCACATGGAGCGCAGTCAATGCAGCACGCACGCTATCCATGAATGGCGCCGGGCCGCAGACAAAACAGTGCGCGTCGCACCACGGCGCTGCCCAGACTTGCAATTGTTCGGTGCCGGGCACCCCTTGTATCGAGTCGAGCCAATGCAATACCGTAAGGCGGCGGGGGTAAGTCTTTGTCAACTCACGCAAGACCTGACGGAAGATAATCGAATTCTCGTCGCGATTGGCATAGATCAGGGTCACGCGTCCCGTGCCATTGCGCAGCGCCGCCTTGGCAATCGACAGCACAGGCGTGATGCCGCTACCGCCGGCGAACAACAGGAAATCCTGGTCGAGTTTGCGTGGTACGAAGACGCCGGCCGGTGGCAGCACCTCGACCGTGCTCCCTGGACGTAATTCGTCGCAAATCCAGTTCGATGCGCGGCCGCTTGCGACCCGCTTGACGGTGACGCGCGGCATGGCATCGATCCCGGGAGCGCTGGACAACGAATAGCAGCGTGCCAGCGTGCCGCTCACATGGGGAATACGCAAGGTCAGGAACTGGCCGGGCTGGTAGCGAAACTGTTCCTGCAAGGATGGCGGTATGTCGAAAACCAGCGATTTCGCGTCACTGGTTTCTTCGATTACCTGTGCCACCGTCAGGGTGTGATAAGAATCGGCCGCCACCACAGACGCGATAGACGCGGCAGGTGGGGCCGCTACGGCATGGTTAGACATCGATCGACGACTGCCCGTTATCAATGCGCAGTTCGGTGCCGTTGATGAAACGTGATTCATCGGAGGCTAGAAACAGCACAAGGTTGGAAATGTCCTGAGGCATGCACATGCGCGCCATCGGGTCCCCCTTGACTTCGACGGTCGTGTCCGGCGTTGCATTGGCCATCAGGTTCATGACCATCGGTGTCAGGATGCCATCCGGATGAATCGAGTTACAACGGATTTTGTAGCCGCGCTGCTTGCAGTGTGCCGCCACGCTGCGGCTGAGCGCCGTCACAGCTCCTTTGGACGCGCTGTATGCACAGAAATGCGCCATGCCGGAGATCGCGGCCAGCGACGACATATTGATGATCGATCCTCCGTGCTGCTTCATGGCTTCTACGCCATATTTGCAACCTAGAAAGTAGCCGTCGGCATTGATTTTCTGGATTTTCTGCCAGAGTTCCAGCGTGGTCTCTTCAATGCTCGCCATTGCGAGGATTGCCGCATTGTTGACCAGTACATCAAGCTTGCCGAATTTGTCGATGGTCGCGCCAATCACCTTTTTCCAATCCGCTTCGCTGGCGATATCATGACGAACGGCAAGCGCATTCGCACCGATTTCCCTGGCGGCGGCATGTACGCCCTCCTCGTTCACATCGGTCAGCACGACGCGCGCGCCTTCGCGTGCGAGCAACAGGGCGTTTTCCTTCCCTACGCCGCTGGCAGCGCCGGTGATCAACACTACCTTGCCATTAACTCGTCCCATATGTTTTCTCCTGAAGATGATTATTGATGTACGGCGTCGACTCGGTGGACGACATTTCCATAAGACGACCTGCTCGCCGTCCCGACCAGACGCAGTCGGCAAGCGACAAACCGCTGACGTAATGGTTCGATGCAACGCCGAGCGCAGCGCGGCCGGCGGCATAGAGACCGGCTATGCCGGAGCCGTCAGCCTGGAGGACAGCGCCAGTCTTTTCATCGACACGCAACCCGCCCAAGGTAATCACCGGGCAAGGGAAAATCTTGCTGTCCATTGAAATGTCGATCGCATACAGTGGTCCATGATTGATTTCGGCCATCATGGCCGGCGACTTGTCGAAAGCGTCACCGATCTCTCCCCGTGCCGCAGCGTTATATGCATCGAGCGTGGCGCGCAGTCCCTGGGCCGGCATGCCTATCCTTTGCGCCAGCGTATCGGCATCGCGCGCCTTGATTGCACCAAATAGCATGAGCATCAGCGCAGGCCCGCTTTGAAAAAACCACAAACCGCCTTTGAAGCATTGTGACAACGCTTCCTGCCGCAAGCGTGCGTCAAGAATCAGCCAGGCTCGGCCATCGGCCTTCTCGCACATGACATGACCGAGAAGCGCACCGTAGACTTCTTCATTACAAATGCGCTGACCTGCGGCATTGACGACGATGCTGCGCGCCCACGGAAGGGGTGGATTGATGAACCGCCATGCCGATACATTGTGCATCTGCGCACAGTCGCCACCTGCAGCCTGGCCAAGGCGAATGCCGCTGCCATCGCAGCCGGTTGTGCCAAGCCGCCATGCACGCAGATAGCGCGGCGCGTGGTGTGCAAGCATCGCACGGTTGAATATGAAGCCACCGGTGGCAAGCACCACGCGCTTGTTCGCGCGGACATAGGCAGGCATCGCATGGCGGGACTCCAGGGCAGCGACCCCACGACGAAGCAGGTCCGCCGCGCCAGGTGCCGCGTTGTGCAGGCGTTCGGCAAGGCCGGCACCCAGTCGATGCAGGGCTGCGAAGATTCCCTTTATTTTTCCGACTTCCACGCCGATGACTTTACCGCCGACGTCGACAACCAGGCGGCGAGCGCATGACTGCGTCCATACCTGCACACCGGCACTCAGCACCGCATGCCGCAACGCCGACATCAAGGCCGCGCCCGACATGCCGCTGCCCTTGGTACGGTGGCCGCGTGGTGCGGGTGCAGCCAGCCGTGCATACCGGGGTACTGCTTCGTTGCCGGAGTAATAAAGATAGTAGCCGTCGGCAGGATAGGAGGTCTTGACTGGCGGCATTGCCGAGTCAAACTCCACACCATGCCGGGACAGCCAGTCGATCATCGCCGCGCTGTTTTCACAGAAGCTGCGCAAGGTCTCGGTACTGACGACGTCGCCTGTTTCCTGGCGCAGGTAGTCGTACATTGCCTGCGGCGTATCGTTAACTCCTGCCAGCTGTTGTTGCTTTGTCCCACCGCCCGCATAGACCACACCGCCGCTTTTTGCGCTCGCGCCGCCGCCCTGAAAACGGTCGCACAGTATCACACTGGCGCCGTGGCTTGCGGCTTCGATCGCCGCGCAGGCGCCAGCAGCACCAAAACCCAGCACGAGAACATCGCATGCGGCATCCCAGGCGATACTGTCGGCATGATCCAGCCGGAGGGGCGCATCGATCGTCATGCCGTCCGCAACCCGTGAGTTCACCATTGCGTTATGCGCAGACGGCGAGTTCGGGCGGGAGCGGTGTCGATGTCGTATAGGCACCGTCGACATAGACCAGCGGCGAGACCGTATCACCGACAAAGATCTCCTCGATGCGGCCGATGAAGACGGTATGCGTTCCATACTCGAAATGCCCGTCCTGGCGACAGATTACGCTTGCCTGTGCATCGGCCAGATAGGGAATGCCGTCCGCGTTGGCATTCCAGCTGCCTGCGGTAAACCTTTCCTCACCTTTCAGCCGGCCGGCGCAGGCCAGGGCAATGTCCTGCTGATTCGCTGCCAGGATATTCACGCAGAAGTCAGCGCCGCCCGACAAGGGCGCATGCATGGACGAGGACCGGTTGATGCAGATGAGTAGCGATGGCGGATCCGCCGACAGTGAATCGACCGCGCTGGCTGACATGGCGTAACGCTGGCCATTGTGGAAACAGGTAATGACACTCACGGACTTGGCGAGCCGCCGCATGGCTTGCAGCATTGCGTTGCGCAAGACTTCCTGGGAATCGTGGACGCTCATGATGAATCCTTGGGATGATGAATGGTTCTGGTACAAAGCCGACTGGCGTTCAAATGAAGAAGTCCGTGTTGTCGCGCCCAAGCATTACGCCACCGTAATTGCGGGCGAACGGGTCAATGTTGTTGGCAACATGGGAACGCGCAGCATGCACATCAAGAAACACGCGTGTCATCGGGTTGCTGAGATAGATACCTCGTCCGCCGCAGTAGCGCAGTAAGCGGCTGACATGCGATGCGCAGCGCTCGGCGACAGCCGCGGAGTGATAGCGGTATTGCACACGAGTCTTGATCGGCAAGGCGTTGCCCTCGCGTGCGGCTTCCATCATCACGCCGAAGTTGCGCATTAGAATGGTTTTCATCTCATCGACGGCAGCCTGAGCATCGGCGCACGCGAGTTGCGCACCCGTATCTTCGGAGGTCTTTTGTCCTGTGTTGGTACTGACACGCGCCGGTGCGCTATCAAGGAACTGATTGATCGCACCTTGCAATGCGCCGATCGAACTTGTCGACACGGCCCGCACAAAGATTTGCGCAAATGGAAGGCGGTACAACGGTGCCGTATTGACCTTGTTACCCGGACTGTCACACATGAATCCGTCTTTCGCCTTGTGCGTACGGTATTCCGGTACGAAGACGTCTTCGACGACGATGTCGTGGCTGCCGGTGCCCTTCAGCCCCAGCACATCCCAATTGCGTACGATCCTGTAGTCTTTGCGGGGTAGCAGGAAAGTCCGGTATTCGGGTGCCGTTTCACCGTTCTTTGGCGGCACCAGTCCGCCAAGCAATACCCATTCGCAATGCTCGCTACCGCTGGAAAATCCCCAGTGGCCGGAAAACCGGAATCCACCATCGACTTCCTTCACCTTGCCCACCGGCATATACGTGGATGAAGTCAGCACCGAACTATCGCGGCCCCAGACTTCTTCCTGTGCCCGCTCATCGAAGAGAGCCAGCTGCCAGTTGTGCACCGCGACAACACCGTAGACCCAGGCGCTCGACATGCAGCCCTCGGCAAGTGCCATCTGGATCGTGTAAAACACGTCCGGCGACATTTCATAGCCGCCATAACGTTTGGGTTGCAGAACGCGAAAGAAGCCTGCCTTCTGAAAATCGGCAATGGTTTCGGCAGGAACCATGGCTTCGCGCTCCGCGCGCCCGGCGCGTTCCGCCAGGATCGGCACCATGGCGCGTGCCCGTTCGATCAAAAGTTCTGCCGTTTGCTGTGTCTCGGGCTGCCTTTGTTGCATTCTTATCTCCGCGTCATCCACCGTTGAATCGCCTGGCAATGGTTGAGCGTTTTGCCAGTGTTCACATGGTGTTGGATAACTTCGGCTGCAACATCGTCCGAAAAGACTATGCAGGTGCGGGACCAAGCCATCCTGACTGGCTACACCGTTGTACAACTCATTTTTCCACTTCGACCGTGGCGAAAATCAGTCGGCGGCAGGCCGCCTTTTCCGCATGGGTGACCATCCCAGGCTCGCCTCTCTATCCCTCTTTGATAACCGATCGATCATTCGTCTCTTTGCTAGCACGGCAGTCAGTTGATAATGCCATCAACATCGGCCAGTCGTGTTTCAGAAATTTTCCCATCCTTCAGATAGCTGAATGGAAGTAATTAACCATCGTTATAAAGTCAAACACCGGAAGGCCTGTCTGACGACGGATCGCTTTTGAAAAGGGAGGCAGATCGGTGCATTCAAGAACAAATGCCCGGATATTCGGATGCTTCTCAATCGCCCGTAGGGCTGTTCCTAACACCTCTCTCTCAATTTCATCAAGGTCAACATCCGTCTCTGGCTCTGTGAATATCTGATTCCAGGCCTTGCAATCTTCAAGCCCGCAAATGACCAGTCCTTCCTGGTTCAGGATGCCGGCCGAAACGAAATGCTCCGGTCGAAGAGCGCTGGCTCTTGCGGTGATGACGCAAATTTCGCCAGTCGTGCCGTGAACTTGTTTGACCAAAGGGATCTGCAACAAACTGGATGCGAAAACCGGTACATTCAATGCAGCCGCCAATTCACGCTGAAAAATGGCGTTAAACCCACAGCTTGTCGTGATGGCCTTGATACCGTCCGCAACCAGCGCCCTGGCATCTTCTATCATGGTCTGCAGAACCGTTGGGTCCGGATCTTCAAGAATCGTATGAACGTTGGCACCCTGTACCGGTTTTAGTCGTACCGGATAAGCGTAAGACTCCAAGTTGGTGCTGTTGCCCACCAGAGTTTCCAGCTGCATCAATCCCTTGGGAACGTGTCCCGTTTCCCAGCACAAGATGCCAATCTTTGCGCCACCAATTTCGCTTTTCATGTTTTCCTCATACAAGCTGGCGCAACCTCTGCCTGCCATCTAAAACCTGTTTATCCTGTAAGGCGTGATATCGAATGGCATTGGATCGTCACTGACGAGGCTGCTAATAAGCTGCGCCGTGATCGCCGATAAGGTCAATCCTAAATGGCCATGCCCGAAAGCATAAAAAACATTGCTGTGACGGGGTGAACGACCAATCACCGGCAGTGAGTCCGGTGTCGATGGGCGGTATCCCATCCATTCACGCTGCACTTGTTGCTCCGCAATGCCTGGCAATGCCTTGCGTGCGAAAGGAATAAGCGCACGGATACGCCGGAAATCCGGCGGCGCACTTAAGCCCGCCAATTCATCGCCGCTGACCATGGAAACCCCATCATGCATAGGTGATAAGACGAAGTGGTTTTCGGGGAATGAGACTGGACGATTTAATAATTGCTTTTCACCAGTGCGAAACGAAACATGATAACCACGTTCCGTATCAAGACATACGGTGTCGCCACATTGTTTTGCAAATTGCTTTGACCATGCACCTGTGGCGACCACGACTGAGTCAAAGACGTGTAAGCCTTGTTTGGTCTTGACGGTGATTCCACTGCCGGCAGACTGTGGCTTGACTTCTACAACAGCTTCGCGGATATGCTGGGTACCGTTTTGGCGGGCACGTTCGAAGTACGCTTGTGTGAGCGCTTTGGGATAATTAACAAATCCGCTTTCCGGTTGAAAGATGCCATGTTTGTATACCGCTTTATCAAGATTGGGCTCGAGCTCCTCAATTTCTTTTGCATTTAGCACCAAAAAATTAACACCATGGCGTGTCATCAATTCACGATCAAACGCGGTGGCCGCAAAGCCGGAGTCGGTCCCATAGACTTTCAACCACCCGGCAGGCTTGATGAGATGTTGTGCATTGCTGATTTCAGACAAGGACAGGTGAGCCTGCATTGCGCGCGATACCAACGGCTGCAAGTCAGACGCTATGCTTGCAACCCGTGCAGGACGTGCTGAAGCAATAAATCGGAATAGCCAGGGAAGAATCTTGAAGAAATAGGAAGGACGAAGAACAGCTGCGCTATTCCGATCAAAAATATAGGAGGGAATTGCGCTGATAACACCTGGCGTAGCGGTAGGAAGAACTGCTCCGGTAACGATTCCGCCCGCATTCCCTGAGCTGGTCCCGGCACCAATTTCATCAGGCTCGAAGACCGTAACCTGGTAACCCTTCATCGAGAGGGTCAGAGATGCGGCAGCGCCCACCACACCACCACCAATGATGGCGATCGTTCGTGGAGAACTTGCCTTTTGAGCGGATTGTTTATTCATTCAATGTCCCGACGCTGACTAGTGGTGAAGAATCTTGCCGAGAAACTCACGTGTCCTGTCGTTCCTGGGGGCGGTAAAGAATGTTTCCGGTTCTGCGACTTCAACAATGCTGCCCTTATCCATAAACACCACGCGGTCAGCAACCTTTCGCGCAAAACCCATCTCATGGGTCACCACAATCATGGTCATCCCGTCTTTGGCCAGGTTCACCATGACATCCAGAACTTCATTAATCATCTCGGGATCGAGCGCAGATGTCGGCTCGTCAAACAGCATGATTTTGGGTTGCATGCATAGACTGCGCGCGATGGCCACCCGCTGCTGCTGTCCTCCCGACAATTGGTGTGGATACGAATTGAATTTATCGCCCAAGCCTACCTTTTCCAGTAGTTGGCGGCCGCGCTGGTTGGCTGCCTCCTTTGACAGCCGGCGTACATGGATAGGAGCCAGTGTCACATTTTCCAGAGCGGTCTTGTGCGGATACAGATTGAATTGTTGAAACACGAATCCCAACTCCATACGCAATGGTCGCAGATTCGCCTCAACGTTCACCGGTTTGCTGTCAACCAGCAGCTCACCCTCTTGAAACTTTTCCAAGCCGTTTACGCAACGTATGAGTGTGCTCTTTCCTGAACCGCTCGGACCACAGACAACGACCACCTCGCCCTTTGCAACAGAAAGATTGATGTCCTGTAATACGTGATTTTTCCCATACCACTTGTTGACCCCGTTGAAATTAATCATTCATTGATTCCTTGTCGGTGTTAAGTCCTGCTCCATACTTAATGGACAGTATTAGGACTATTTTTTTCCAATCGCCGCGAAAGATGCAACAACGGATAACAAATCAGGAAATAGCCTATTCCAACGACGGCAAAAACAAGCAATCCGTTTGGCACGTTTTGCACAATCACCCAACCTGAACGCGTTAAATCGAGGAGGCCAATCGCAGAAACAACCGAAGAGTCCTTCACCAGCAGAACGAACTGCCCCACCAGGGACGGCACAACCATTCTTATCGCCTGTGGCAGCACAACCAGCCTGAGCTGTTGCGTACGTGTGAGACCTGCCGCCACTGCGGCTTCGATTTGTCCGCGCGGGACGGCATTGATACCGGATGCAATGATTTCCGAAATAAAGCACGCGGCAATATTGGAAAGTGCTATCGCTCCAGCGGTAAAGGAGTTCAGTTCAACACCTGCTGCCGGCAGAATAAAAAAGACGACAAACACCTGAACCAGAACTGGTGTGCCGCGGAATAGATCAGTGTATGCGCCAATAGCAAACGACAACCACTTGTGGGAACTAGCTCGTCCTATACCCAAAATAAACCCAAGGAGTGTCCCTACGATAATGCTGATTGCCGACAGGGCGATGGTTGCTCCGATTCCCTTTAGGAGAACAAAGTGATACTGGGAAACCTGGTAAATCTGCTCAAGAAGCATCGTCATATTCCCGATCTCAGCGAAGTGCGGACGCACGGTTGGAATAACTCCACAACGACGCTATAAATTTCAGCCCGAAGTACAAGACCAGATAACCTGCGGCCGTAGTCACCAGGCCTTCGACTGGCATGAAGCGATCAGTTGCCAGGGCTTGGCCGATACGCGTGAGCTCCAGCACCGAAATCAGCGACAACAGAGACGAGTCTTTGACCAGCACGATGGCTTGCCCGATCAGCGGTGAAACCATGGGACGCAACGCTTGCGGAAGAATGATGAGCCGCATTTGCTGCCAATAACTCATGCCGGAACTGGCACTTGCCTCAACCTGCCCTCGCGGAATGGCAAGTATTCCGGAGCGAATAATTTCACTGACATAGGCGCCGCTGTTTAATGAAAGAGCCAGCACACCAACTACGATTTCCGGCGTGCTCACCCCAAGGATAGGCAAGCCGAAGTACAGAAAATAGAGCTGAGCGAGCAAAGGGGTTGCCCGTATCACGTCGACATAGGCGACTGCGGGGACGCGCAGAAAACGTGAAGGCTGAATACTCATCGCACAGGCAATGATTCCAACGACGATGGCTCCTGTGAACGCGACCAGAGATATTAACGCTGTGGACATGAAACCAACCCAGAATTCCGGAAGGGTTTCAGCTATTATTCGAAAATTCAAGCTCAACAGCATTAGGCACCCATTCTTTAAATGTATTCAAATAAGACGCGGGTAGCGCAATGGTATTTACGCTACCCCTACATTTAATTGAGGTGCACTTAGTGGTCTTCTTTCCATTTGGCGGAGTTAACCCAGTAGTCAAGATTCTTCTGCAAGCGACCATCCAGCGTTGTCTGATCGATGAACAGATTCATCCACGTGAGCAAATCCAGAGAGTCATACCGCGTTGCAAAGGCCAGGGTTTCTTTGGCAAGCATCTCTGGCATCACCTTGAAGGTACCGGCGGGGTAACCTGCCGCCTGGCCAGCTACTGCGGTGCTGTCATTGATGAGACAATCAGCCTGTCCGTTTTTCACGGCGTCCAGGAGTAGATTGCCGCCACCCTTGTAGCTCTTGATCTGACCGTTCGGAAAAACAGTTTTAGCCAACTTTTCACCGGTGCTTCCGAACAGAACCGCAATTCTGGCACCAGGCGCTTTACATGCCTCGGTGGAGGTGAACTTGGTGCCCTCCTTGGTCGCCACCACAGGTCCGACATGAATCCAGGGTTTGGTAAAAGCCACTTTCATTGCACGCGCCAAGGTGGGAGTCATGTCTGCAGCGAGCATGTCGGCCTTACCTGACATCAGAGCGGGCAGAAGTCCATCCCAGTCGAGGTCAAGAAACACCACTTTCACACCCATTTCCTGGGCCATTAATTTGGCGAGTTCAACGGAACTGCCTGTGCGCTCCCCTTTTTTGTTAATCAGGGAGAACGGAGGCCCTTGGGTCTGAACCGCAACGCGCAACTCCCCACGCTTTTGGATATCGTCCAAGGTGCCGGCATGCGCAGTGACTGCCGCCCCCACAAATCCTATGCACGTCAGTAGAATCGCCCGCAGGAATTTTGATGCTGTCATGCTCTTTCTCCTCGTGTACTCTCCGCAGAGGACCATCCTCCGGAAGAAGATTTGAACCCTATTGGTCAGTCGATCCGGACGATTTCGCAGGATGCTCATTTGCGTCCGGCCCTTCATCCTCCCAACACCCTTTGGTCAAGGGAACCCACTTGTTATGCGACTTCATCACCACGAAAGACTCACTTCCTCTGATAACTCCCGCGTCGGCGACACGGGGCAGCAGCTCACTTGTAAAGCGATAAAGATCATGAACATCACCGGCTACCACAACTTCTACGATCAGGTCGTAGCGGCCGGTAACGATGCTGACAGACGATACAAACGGCAATGCGGCAATCTTCTGTGACAGTTCGTCCATTCGTCCTTGCGCATTGGCGTTAATGCCCACAATCGCGGAAATCAGCTCGGGACGCTCTGACAAATTGAGCAAGCCAACGATCTTCAACGCGCTTTTTTCAACCAGTGCCCGCAGGCGAGAGCGCACGGTGGGTGGACTCAAGCTCAATTTTTCTGCGAGCTGGTTCACGCTCAACTGTGCATTTCCCGAAAGCATCTTGGCAATCCGGCGATCCGTAGGATCGAGGTGTTCACGCGTCATTTGTAAAAATAGGCTGGTTTTTATTTTCAAACAGAAGATAATTAATGGAATAGTATTCCAAACTGAAAATTTGGCAAGGAATATTAATTGCCGGAGAAATTGCGACTGGTTCGACGTGCAATTGATAAACATTTGACGCAAGCACGTCTGGACTGGCTATACGTCACTTTACCGACGGCCATACCGAACGCTGACCAACAACCGGTGGATTTCCATCGATTTCGCCGGTCAATCATTTATTTGTCGCGTCAGGCGGCCCGGGGATGATCCTGATGCAGACGCTCCTTCGCGGAATACATCGCCTGTATGACCGTGTGATCTCCGGCGATCGGAGCACCGGCTTCACAAAAAATTCTAAAGGCCTTAAGCGACTATCAGGGAGTGTGACGGTACATGGCGCAGGCCGGCTTTCGCAGCGCAGGAGGCGGCCATTGTTCGCGCGCTTTTGGCAAGAATGAGCTAATCGTCTTCTGACGGCCACCTAAAACGCTGCGGTTCTTTATTGACGAATCGCCTGGCTGCATCACGGTGAAACTCAGAGGAGCGCGCAACGCCCTGCCCGGCTGCCTCCAGTTCAAGCATAGTGCTAAGGTCACTATTGAGCGAGGCGTTGAAACCGCGCTTCGTGATGGAAAGCGCCGATGATGGAAGTGCGGTCATGGACAGGGCAATCTGACGCGCGCGTTCATCGATACGGTCGTATGGCTGGATTTCACAAACGATTCCCATGTCTTTTGCTTCCTCGGCACCAAACTCTCGCGTCGAGAAAGCAAGCTCCTTGGCGCGCTGAAGCCCAACCATGCGCGGAAGCGTGTAGAAGGTCGCACAATCCGGGATGGCGCCGAGACGAAGAAAGGAAAGGCAAAAGCGCGCGCGCTGCGAAGCCAGGATGAGATCAGCGGTGAGCGCCAGTCCGAAGCCGGCACCATAGGCTGGTCCGTCGACCTTGGCAATCACAGGCCGATCGAGAGTGATCAGGTCCTCAATCGTGTAGTGCAACTTGATCATGCGCTCGCGCGATTCTTCAGCGGAAGCGCCGGAATGCATCGTACTGATATCACCGCCTGCGCAAAACGCACCGCCTGCGCCGCCAAGAATCAGTACCCGAACCGTAGGGTTGCGGCGAATAGCACTGACCGCATCGCTGAGTTCTTCCCGGATAACCATATCTAACGCATTTTTCTGAGCTGGCCGGTTCAACGTGATTGTAGCCACCCCAGCTTCCAGGCTGTACAGGATCGTCTTGTACTCGTTTGGACGTGCTTGCATAGGACAGGTCTCCGCTTCAGTTTATCAGTGCTGATTGCAGGCTGCTGCTGGCACGCTTCTGAACACAGCAGGATGGTTTTATCTGTCAAGCGATAACGCCGTTCTCCCGGAATGTCCGGATATCGGCTTCGCTCATGCCCAGTTCGATCAGCAATTCGTCCGTGTGCTGACCGGCTTTAGGGATCGGCAGCGCTTGTCCTGGTGTCCGGGAAAAGCGAGGAGCCGGCGCCGGGTGGACAATGCCATCGGTCTCGACGAAGCTTCCGCGTTCCTTGTTGTGGGGATAGTCCGGCGCCTCAAGGAAATCGAGGACCGGCGCGAAGCAGACATCGGTGCCTTCCAGCAGTGCGCACCACTGCTCCCGCGTCTTGCCGGCTATGATGCTTGCGAGTTTTGCACGTAGCAGCGGCCACTGCGCACGCTCCCATTGCTGGACGAAGTCGTTGTCCTCGATGCCGCACAGCTCCAGCAACAACTGATAAAACTGCGGCTCGATCGCACCGATAGAGATAAACTTGCCATCCGCACATGCATAGCAGCCATAAAAATGTGCGCCGCCATCGAGCATGTTGGATTGCCGCTGATTGACCCAGTCACCACTTCGAATTTTTCCGTGGTAGGTACTCGCCAGGAGGGAAGCGCCGTCACAGATCGCCGCGTCTACCACCTGACCTTTCCCTGTGCGGCTGGCCTCAAGCAAGCCGCACAGGATGCCGAATGCCAGCATCATTGCGCCGCCACCCATATCCCCAACGAGATGCAATGGAGGCGTCGGCGGGCGATCGGCATATCCCGTCGCGTGCAGAGCACCCGTGATGGCGATGTAGTTCAGGTCGTGCCCCGCGGCCTGCGACAATGGACCTTCCTGTCCCCAACCGGTCATGCGCCCGTACACGAGGCGCGGATTACGCTTCAGGCAAACGTCAGGCCCTAACTCCAGCCTTTCCATCACGCCCGGCCGGAAACCTTCCAGTAGCGCATCAGCTTTTTCAATGAGGGCAAGTACGATTTCAGCCGCACCCGGTTTCTTGATGTCGAGTGCGATAGTACGGCGGCCGCGGTCGATGATGCCGCCATTCCCGAAAAAACCGGCCGACAACCGGTCAATTCGTATGACATCCGCTCCCATATCTGCCAGCATCATCGCGCAAAACGGACTGGGACCGATCGCCGCCATTTCGACTACCGTAAAACCACTCAATGGACCAGCCATGCTTATTGCCTTTCTTTAGATCCTCGATTCTATGACTCGAAAAACTCAGCCCGCGCATCGAGAATTATCTTGATGTATTTCTCCACGTCGTCATCGATACGATGGGTCGGACCGACAATAGATAGCGCCGTCAACTGGCCGCCGACACGCCCGGCGATGCCGATCGCAGATACACCCTCGTTGCCTTCATTGCGAGTAATGAAATATTTTTTCGGCAGTTGCTCCTCAATCTGCGCACGCAGCGCTGCGGCGGCGGTAATGCTGCTGGATGTAACTGGCTCGAAGTGCAGTGTATCGATCAGAGCGTTACGGCTGGCTTCATCCATTTCGCCTAGCAGGGCTTTGCCGAGTGCCGTGACATGCAATTCGAGCGTGGTTCCGGGCTGCAGGACATAACGCAGCGCACGCGGACTCTCCTGGCTGGCATAGATTTTCACTTTATTTCCATCCAGCAGGCCGCACATCGAGGATTCTCCCGATTGCCGGGTCAATATTTCCAAGGCTTCCGAGGCGAATGCCTGCAAGGGATCTGCCGCTGCGATCCCTTGCGCCACGTCCAGGAGCCTGGCAGTGGGATGGAAATACCGCGACTTGGGCGAGCGGAGCAGATAGCCGGCTTGACGTAGCGTGTACAACAGGTCGGAGCAGCTACTGTCTGCCAAGTCGAGGTAGCGAGCCATTTCGGAATTGGAAAGGGGACGCCGTTCCCTGGCGTAAACTTCAAAGACTTGCAGAACGCGCTGTGCAGTCGGAATAATTTGAGGCATGAAGGTAAGAATCTACGGTGAATGTTCAATGGAAATCTGTTATTTCAAGGCTGATATGCCAAGCACGCTTTGTGCCATCAGCAGCGACTGAATCTGGTTAGTCCCTTCGGCAATGCTCAAATGGCGTGCGTCGCGATAATAACGCTCGACGGGGAAAAGGGTCGTGTAGCCGGCACCGCCATGTACCTGCATCGACATCTCCGCTACCCGTAGCACCGCGTCGGTGGCATGGCGCTTTGCCATCGAGCAGAGCATCTGGCTGTCAGGCGCGTTGCGGTCGAGCGCATCCGCCGCCCGCCAGCACAGCAGACGCGATGTTTCGACCAGCGTCATCATGTCGGCAATCATTTGCTGCACCAGTTGAAAGCTGCCGATCGGCCGTCCGAACTGTATTCGTTCACCAGCGTATTTTGCTGCCGCTTCATAAGCCGCCTCGGCGATGCCAAGCGCAGAAAAGGCGACAACGCAGCGACCGATGTTGAGATACTTCTTGGCGAGGCCGAAGCCCTTGCCTTCCACGCCAATAAGATTCGCTGCCGGAATCTCGACATCTTCGAACAAGAGCTCGCCAAGCGGGCAGCTCAGCATGCCCATCTTAGGTATCGCACTCGAGGAGAAACCAGGCATGGCGCGTTCAAAGAGTAGACAGGACACGCCGCGTTCGCCACTTTTACGTTGCGTCTGCACAAACACCACACCCAGTTCGCATACCGGACCAAGACTGATGTAGAGCTTGCGGCCATTGACCTTCCATCCGGTGTCGGTTTCGACAGCACGGGTTTCGAGATTGGCGGCATCGGAGCCGATATTTGGCTCGCTCAACGCGAAGCTGGCGATGGCTTCGCCGGACAACACGCGCGGAAGGTATTTTTCCTTCAGATATTGGGAGCCGCCGTCGGTTAGCACCGACGCTGCTAAGTTACTGGTACTTACAATGCTGCGTAAGGAAGGCCAAACCCGCGCGAGTTCGGCGATCAGCACGCCGTAAGTCATTACCGGCAAACCGTAACCGCCGTTTTCCTCTGGCAGCATGCCGCCCAAAAGGCCGAAGTCACGCATTGCCTTTACCATTTCCTGCGGTACCAGCTTTCCTTCGGCTTCGTAACGGTCAACAATTGGGGCAACTTCCGCCTTCAGGTAACGGCGTAGCGAATCGCGCAGTTCAGTCTGGGTCGCGTCGAGAGAGAAGTCCATAAGCTATTCCGAGTGGTCTGGTCTATGCGTCATGTTTTTTGAAGGCGGCTCGGTCTTGCACATATCCTGCACTGCATTGTGAGCCGACTTCATGTTGCCTGGCTTTTAAATCGGTCACTCACTCTCCTGGCGAGCTCGGAAGGCAATCAGCGCGTCCAGAGGCACGGCGCCTTCGCCTGTCGTACCAACCCACACGGGGTTGAGTTCCATTTCGTGGAGCGTGTCGCGGTGCTCCCAGGCGAAATCCGAGATCTGTACGATCAGGGCTTCCAGGGCAGCAAAGTCGACCGGCGGCTGACCACGCACACCCTCCAGTATCTCGACATGCTTGATGTCGCGTACCAGCTCGCGTGCGTCTTCCTGCGACAACGGGATCATACGGTGCGCCACGTCCCGAATGGTCTCGACGAAGATGCCGCCCAAGCCGAACGTCAGGATCAGGCCGAACGCCATGTCGCGGTGTACGCCGACGAGCACTTCGCGCCCACCCCGGGGCAGCATTTTTTCAACCAAGATGCCGTCAATTACCGCGGCCGGGGCATATCGTCGGACTGATTCATGGATTGCGGCAAAGGCTTCGTGCACGGCATCCGCAGAAGCGATATTGAGCCTGACCCCGCCTGCCTCGGTCTTGTGGGCGATCTGCGCGCTGGCAACTTTCATCACCACCGGGAAGTCTAGTTGTTTTGCGTGCTCGACTGCTTCTTCAACGCTCTGAGCCACCTGCCCTTCCGGGATGCGGATCCCGGCTTTATGCAGCATGGCCTTGGTCTCCGCTTCGCTCACCATACGCGTACCGCCGGCGGTCTTTTCCGTTTTGTCCGCAACAGCTCTTGAATGAGATACCTGCGGTTTCCAGGAGATCGCCTTGCTTAGGGCCACAATCGCGTCTGACATGGACAGGAAGGGCAACAGGCCTGCCTTTTCCAACAACTGGAAGCCACCGCCCAGCCGACGGCTCATCCAGACCGGGACAATCAATGTGTCGGTTTCGGCCACGACTTCGGCAATGCCTCTAGCCATGTCCTCAGTGATGTCGCCATAGTCCATCGGGATCGGAAACAGAACGGTGCCCACCGCGGGGTCGGCGCACACGATGCGCAGGCATTCGTTCGACAAAGCCCGATTGCGCAGGATGTCAGCGGTAGTATCGACCGGATTGCCGATGTTGGCAAAATCCGGCAGAAGCTTTTTGAGGGCAGACGACGTGGCAGGAGAGAGGGTGGAAAGCGGCAGGCCCGCGGCGCCGGCGATGTCGGCCGCGAGGGCGGCAGTACCGCCGGAAAAAGTATAGATGCACAAACCATTGCCGCTTTTGGACGTCACCCGTGTGAGAAGATTCGCCACGGCCAGCAACTCGTCGAGATCGCCCACTTCAGTCACGCCAAACTGGCGGAATACTGCGCTGTTGACGGCCGCCGTCCCCGCTACGGAAGCGGTATGCGACTGGGCGGCGCGCACGCCGGCTTCCGATCGCCCGATCTTCAGCACCACCACCGGCTTGTTACGGGCGCGCGCCAGCTCCAACGCTGCCGTGAGCCGCCGACCATCCTTGACACCCTCCATCAGCAGCGCGATGACTCTGATTTGCGGATCATTCGCCATGTGCGCGACGAAATCAGGGATTTCCAGATCGACCTCATTCCCAGCGGAAAACCACAGTCCTATGCCATCGCCAAACGAAAGCCCCTGCAGCAGGTTGCGGCCGAGTCCCCCGCCCTGCGTTGCAAGCCCGATAGAGCCGCTATTCAAGTCATCCTTGAAGGCTGGTGAAAAGTTCATGCCCAGTCGGTCGCGAACGTTCACGAAGCCTGGGCAGTTTGGTCCATAGACGTGGAGGCCGGTGGTGCGACACAGCGCTGCAATTTCGCCTTCCAGTCTTCGGCCTTCTTCACCCACTTCGGAAAAGCCGGATGTCATTACGATAGCAAATGGAATACTGCGTTCCACGCATTGCTTCAAGTTGTCCAGCACCAGCGAGGCATTGACCACGATGAGCGCGACATCGATCTCGTCGGCTGGCAGATCACGGATCGACGGCCAGCACGTTTTGCCACCTATGTCCTGGTATGCCGGATTGACCGGGTAGATCTTGCCTGGGATCGCCGAGTGGAGCCGCAGGTTATCGTACAGGCGGCGCCCCTGACTTGATTCCCGCGCGGAAGCGCCAACCACAACGACGTTGTGCGGATTGATAAAACGCGTTAGATCGACGAATGGTTTCATATGCGTTCTCCCATTGATCGCATCATCATCGCAAAGTCAGCCTGCACGACCACCTCACCGCGCTGATTGATTGCCTCACGCCGAAACACCACCTTGTCCTTGCCGGGGCGGTAGTTCTTGATTTTTTCCATTACCGTAACCTGCACAAAAATCGTGTCGCCGATGAAGGTTGGCTTCGGGAAGCGGCAGTTAATGTCCAGCAACGCCAGCACAAAGGGCTCCAGCTGCCGGTAGCCATTTGACTGCGTAGTCAGACCTGACAGGATGGACAGCACCAGCAAGCCGTGGGCGATGCGTTGTCCGAACGGTGTGCTCCTGGCGTATTCCTCATCAACATGAAGGCGATTGAAATCGCCCGACAGGCCGGCGAAACTGACTATGTCGCTCTCGGTGATAGTGCGGCCGGCCGATTGAAAGGAATGGCCAACTTCAAGCCCTACGGGCGGTGCTGCGGTCAGGACCGTGTCCATGTTGGTTTCGCTGGTGCTTTGCATAGTGATTGGTGTGGATGAAGGCACGATGCAGTGGTTACGAAGAATAGCGGCCGCCGGTTACGTGCAGTAATTCGCCAGTGATGAACGAGGCCCGGTCTGAGGCCAGGAAGGTAACTGCGTTAGCGACGTCTTCGACCGCGCCCAAACGTTGTACCGGTTGGTGGGCAAGAGCGTTAGTGCGCAGCATGTCGTACGTGGACAGCCCGCGCACCAAGGGAGTTTCGATCAGGCCTGGAGCGATTGCGTTCGACGTGATGTTGAACTTGCCTTGTTCGAGCGCCAGGGCGCGGGTGAAACCAATTAGGCCGGCCTTTGCCGCGGAATAGTTGGTCTGCCCCGGATTGCCCCAGTGTGCGCGTGACGCGATGTTGATGACACGACCCCAGCGCTTTTCCATCATTGAGGGCAGAACAGCCTTGGTGCAGTAGTAAGCGCCTTTCAGAATGGTATCCACCACCGAGTCCCAGTCCTCGACCGGCATCTTGAGGAGGTACTTGTCGCGGGTAAAGCCGGCGTTGTTAACCAGGATGTCGATGCTGCCGAATTCGCGCATGGCTTGCCGCGCCATTTCCTGCACCTGTTCATTGTTGCAAACGTCGAGTACGGCGCCGATTGCCTCATGGCCGGCGTTTCTCAGGTTGGCGACAGCCTGTGCCGCCGATTCCGCGTCGATATCGGTAATGACAATCTTGGCACCCTCCTGCGCCAGCGCCAAGGCAGAGGCATAGCCTATCCCACGGCCAGAACCAGTGATTACCGCGACTTTACCAGTGAGCTGCAGGTCCATCTTTCATCCTCCGTTAGCGAATGATTGCTGATTGCGCAATGTTTGTGATCGCGCCGAGTTCTCGGCCGTAAAATTTAATCCGGGCTTACGTAAAACTATACGGTACGCCGTAAAACTTGACAAGTTCTTTCGGTATACGGTTATAATTTTCGGCATGTCGGAAAATATTCGCAGCGCCCGGCATTCCACTCTACCTATAGGAAGGAGACTGACCATGGCAGTTTTGAAGGGATTGTTAGCCGCGGTATTGAGCGTGGCCGCAGTAGGAGCGGCCTTCGGCGCCGATATTTATCCAAACAAGCCGGTGCGCATCTATGTTGGCTTTGCGCCGGGCGGCGCCACGGATCAGCTGGCCCGGCTGTACGCAAAGAAACTGGGTGAAAAATTCAATCAGCCATTTATTGTGGAAAACCGTGCAGGCGGTGGCGGCAATATCGCCGTCCAAGCGCTGACCCAGGCCCCAGCCGACGGTTATACGATTGCGATGGCTGCCAACTATGTGGCGGCAAACGCCGCCATGAAGCGCAATCCTTACGACTGGGAGCGGGAGCTGGCGCCGATCGGCATGGTCGCTTCGACGCCGAACATTCTGGTGGTGCCACCTAATTCCAAGCTCAACAGCGTTGCCGACCTGATTCGGGAGGCTAAAAAACCCAATAGCAATCTGACGTTCGGTTCTGCCGGCATGGGTTCCTCCATCCACCTCGCAGGCGAACTCTTCAAGGTCATGGCCGGGGTCGATATGACTCATGTCCCCTACAAGGGCGTATCACCAGCGGAAGTCGATCTCATGGCAGGTACGGTAGACATGATGTTTGGCAGCGTCTCGACCGCCATCCCGCTGATCCAGGCCAAAAAGCTGAAGGCCATTGCGGTAACCGGGCCCGAGCGCATGAAAGCCATGCCCGATGTGCCAACCATCGAGGAGGCGGGCTTGAAGGGCTACGACGTGCAGGCGGTTTATTTCATGACAGCGCCGGCGAAGGTGCCGACTCCCATCCTGACCACCTTGGCTGACGCGATCGCCGAAATCAACAGGCAACCGGATGTACAAAGCTTCGTCGAGCGCATTTACGCCAAGCCCTTGACCGGGGGGCCGAACGAAGCCAAGGCGTTCTTGAAGGCCGAGATGGAGAAATGGCAGGGCGTGGTCAAAGCCACCGGGTTGAAGGTTGATTGAGTGAAAGCTGGGGTTGCCGCCAAACCCCGGAACGCAGAATTACATCGATTCAAGAACCGTACAGGAGACTCCAATGAAGAACTCTAGGCGTAACGCGCTGGCAATGATTGCCGGCTTGGCCACCGCCCTTTCCCTGCTCCAGACTTCCCATGCAGCCGACAACTACCCCAGCAAACCGCTTCGCCTGATCGCGCCCAGTTCACCTGGTGGGATTCTGGATATCACCAGCCGGGTGATAGGCAAAAAGCTGTCGGAACAGCTAAAGCAGCCAGTGGTGGTCGAAAACGTGCCTGGCGCAGCCGGCATCCTGGGCATGCAGAGCATGCTGCGCGCCGAACCCGACGGTTACACGCTGGTGATGGGCAGCAGCGGGCCGAACGCCGTCAACTATACGCTGTACAACAAACTGCCCTACAAGATGTCGGACTTTGCACCGGTAATCAGCGTCATCACGATGCCTAACGCTCTGGTCATCAATGCCAATACCCCGGTTAAGACTCTGGATGAGTTCCGTTCCTATGCCAGGAACAAGCAGGGCGGGCTATCAATGGCCATTTCCATGATCGGGACCTCGGGGCATCTTGGGGGTGAACTGGTGCGAAACCGGCTCGATTTCCCTGCCGTCACGGTGCCATATAAGGGCGCCGCGCCCGCCTCCAAGGATCTGGTGGCAGGCGAAGTCGATTTCATGGTCGAGAACGTGATCACCGTAGCTCCTCTGGTCAAGGGAGGCAAGTTGCGGGCGCTCGGCGTTACCACCAAAGACCGCAGCCCCATCCTGCCCGACGTTCCCACTCTCGCGGAGCAAGGCTATCCCGATATCGATGTCGGCGCATGGCTTGGCGTGCTCGTATCAGCCAATACTCCGCCCGCCATCGTCAACCGCCTGAATGCGGAATTGAACAAGGTGCTGGCTGACGAAGAGGTGAAAAAGACCTTGGCCCAGCAGGGCGGAAAAGTTCTAGGCGGCACGCCTGCGGAGTTCGATGCCTTCATTCGATCCGAGAAGGACCGCTGGGAAAAAGTCATCAGAGCCGCCAACATCCGGGTGGAATGACCAGAGGCGCCGGCGGCACACAGTAGCGGTCGGCAAGGAATATGGAGCAAGGAGACAAGAGCATGGCAATCGATTATCACAACCTGCGCAACTGGAAATTCGAAGATCGTATTGACCGCTACACCGCACGCGATTGCATGATCTACGCGCTCGGGTTGGGGTACGGCAGCGATCCTATCGATGAAAACGAGCTCCGTTATGTGCATGAAGAACAGACAGCAGTTGTGCCAACATTCCTCGCCACCATAGGAGCGCCAAACGGCTGGGCCGCCGATCCAGCCACCGGCATCGATTGGCTGAAAATCCTGCACGGCGAGCACCGGATGACCTTCCATGCCCCGATGGCCGCACACGGCGCGGTGCGTAGCACGACCAGGGTCAGCCGCGTCGTTGACAAAGGTGCCGGCAAGGGCGCGCTGGTAGTAACCATCCGGGAAATCACGGATGCTGAAACCGGCAAGCCGCTGGCCACGGTCGAGCACGTGTCCTTCTGCAGGGCTGATGGCGGCTTCGGTCAGGGCGACGAAGCCCCGGAAGCCTTGCCCGGCACACCAGAGCGCGTGCCAGACCAGGTAGTCCTGTTATCCACTCTTCCGCAGCAAGCCTTGCTGTACCGCCTCAACGGCGATCTCAATCCAGTCCACGTCCTGCCGCACATGGCACGGACGGCAGGCTTCGACCGCCCCATCCTGCACGGCCTGTGCACCTATGGCATGGCGGCCCGGGCACTGCTGCAGATCTATGCCCCGACCGCGCCGGAACGGTTGACCGGCATCGCCGCCCGTTTTTCGTCACCGGTCTTTCCAGGCGAGTCGCTGCGCACCGAAGTCTGGCGCGACGGCTCGCGCCTGCAGTTTCGCGTCCTGGCCCATGAACGCGACAAGGTCGTGCTGAGCAATGGCGTTGCCAGCCTGGCGCAGTAATCGACAGAGAGGAAAAGCATGTCGCCACTTGAAGTCTATGCAAAGGAAATGCCTGACCGTGTAGCTTACCGTATGGTCCCGTCGGGACAAGCCGTCACATGGCGCGAACTCGAGCAGCGCAGCCGCAAGTGCGCGGCTGCGCTGTTGGAGGCAGGTTGCCGAACCGGCGATGTGATCGCGGTATTCCTGGAAAACCACTTGCGCTATTTCGAGTTGCTGTGGGCAGCGCATCGTATCGGTCTGTACTACACCACCATCAGTCGGCATCTGAAGCGCGACGAGGCCCAATACATCATCGAGAATTGCGACGCGCGCCTTCTGTTCTATTCCGGCATTACCTGCGCGGAGGTCGATGTTCGCCGCATGACCGAACTCGGCGTCGCTTGTGTCAGCATGGACGAGACTGACGCGAGCGCAGCGCATTACGAATCCTGGATAGGGTGCATTCCAGATGACGTGCGTCTGCCGAATACCTTGGAAGGCACTGATTTTCTGTATTCTTCGGGCACTACCGGATTACCGAAAGGCATCAAACGTCCGCTCGCTACGGCCAACCAGTTCTTCCGCGTTGGCAATGCCGCCAGCAGCACCTGGAAGGCGTTTGACCGCAACACGGTCTATCTTTCTACGGCGCCGTTCTATCATACCGCGCCGGTGCGTTGGAACATGGCGGTTCTGCGCGCTGGCGGCACTTGCGTGATGATGGAAAAATTCGACCCGGCCGGTGCCCTGGACGCGATCGATACCTTTGGCGTGACGCACTCGCAATGGGTTCCAACCATGTTCATCCGCATGCTGCGCCTGCCGCGAGAAGAGCGCGAGCGCCATGACCTGTCGTCTCTGCGCTACGCTGTGCACGCCGCAGCGCCCTGCCCGGCCGAGGTGAAGGAAGCCATGATCCAGTGGTGGGGTCCTATCCTGTACGAGTACTACAGCGGTACGGAACTGGTCGGCCGGACATCGCTCGGTTCCGAGGAATGGCTGACGCATCGAGGTTCGGTCGGTAAGCCGGAATTCGGGCAGGTACACATCCTGAGCGAAGACGGCCAGCACGAATTGCCACCAGGCGAGCCGGGCCTGATTTACTTCTCGGGCGGCGGGTCCTTCGAATACCACAAAGACCCCGGCAAGACGCGTGAGGTGTACAACGAGCGCGGCTGGGCCACATACGGCGATATCGGCTACCTTGATGAGGAAGGCTATCTCTACCTGACCGACCGGCTTTCCAACATGATTGTTTCCGGCGGCGTCAACATCTATCCGCAGGAAGCAGAGAACCTGCTGTGCATGCATCCGGCAGTGGCAGATGTGGCAGTGGTAGGTGTACCGAACGACGAGTTCGGCGAGGAGGTCAAGGCTGTGGTGCAGTTACGTGACCCGGGTCAGGCCAGCTCCGAGCTGGCGCAACAGCTGATGGCTTACTGCCGAGAACGGCTGTCGCCCATCAAGTGTCCGCGAAGTATTGATTTTTCCGACGACATGCCACGTACCGAGACCGGCAAACTATTGAAACGCCTGGTCAAGCAGCGTTACTGGCCAACCGAAAAGGGCATTGCCCGTTAATCCACCAGGGAGCAGCATGAACCAGAAGCGCAGATTCTTCATGCCGGAGCACGAGATGTTCCGCGACACTGTCGCCCGCTTCATCGGCGAAGAGATCACCCCGTACCACTACCAGTGGGAGAAGAACGGAATGGTGCCACGGGAATTGTGGCGCAAGGCTGGGCGGACCGGCATCCTGTTGCCGAGCACACCTGATCGGTACGGCGGCGGCGGCGGCGACTTTTTACACACCATCATCGTGGTGGAAGAGATTGCCCGAGCGCTCGCCACCGGCGTGACGGGCTTTACCACTCATTCGGACATCGTCGCGCCCTACTTGCTCAATTTCGGTTCCGAGCACCAAAAGCAGCGCTACTTGCCGGGCATGGCCAAGGGCGACATCGTTGCCTCGCTGGCGATCACGGAACCAGGCGCCGGCAGCGACGTCAAGGCGATCCGCACCACGGCCGCCAAGGTCCAAGGCGGCTATGTGATCAACGGCCAGAAAACCTTCATCACCAACGGCTTTCACGCGGACCGGGTACTGGTCGTCGCCAAGACGGACCCGAGTGCCGCGTCACGCGGCATCAGCCTGTTCTGGGTCGATACCACGACGCCTGGGTTTTCGCGTGGGCAATTGCTGGATAAGGTCGGTCAAAAGGCACAGGACACAGTCGAACTGTTCTTCGAAGATATGTTCGTGCCGGAAGACGAAATGCTGGGCGAGCCCAACCAGGGCTTCGGCTACTTGATGAAGGAACTGGTACGCGAACGCCTGATGATTGCGGTGCGTTGCGCAACCGCTCTGGAAACCGCGCTGCAATGGACGATTGACTATACGAAGCAAAGGCGCGCCTTCGACAAGCCGTTGATCGACAACCAGTATCTCCGCTTCAAGCTTGCCGATATCAAGACGCTGGCTGCGGCTACGCGCGCTTTTGTTGACGGCAGCGTTCAGCAATACCTCGATGGCGACCTGGATGCCGGCGGCGCAGCGATGGCCAAGCTTTGGGCATCGGAAGCAACGCGCGCGATCGATGATCTGATGCAATTCCACGGCGGCAACGGTTACATGCGCGAATATCCGATTGGCCGCGCTTACACCGATGTGCGGCCGAACCGCATCTACGGAGGCACCTCGGAGATCATGCGTGAGCTGATCGCCAGGACATTGTGACCCCGCCCATTCGAACCTCAACACGACCATCGTACATTTATGACCAAGAATCTTTCAAAATCCGTCGCCATCGTGGGTGCCGCTGAGTCCGACCTCGGCAAGGTACCTGGAATGACCTCGCTCGATTTGCAAGCGCAGGCCGCCGCGCGTGCCTTGCGCGACGCGGGCCTCACGCTGAAGGACGTGGACGGCGTGTTCGCTCACGTCGACGACAAGTTCTCGAGTCTGCAACTTGCAGAATATCTCAGCATCCGGCCGCGCTACGTGGACTCGACCAGCGTCGGCGGCATGTCCAATGTCATGCATATCCGCCATGCGATGGCTGCGATCAATGCCGGCATGTGCGAAGTGGCTCTCGTGGCTTATGGCAGCACGCAGTTGTCCGATGGAACGCGCAAGGTTGGGGGTACGCCCGAGGACATGCGCATGCCCCGTGGGCAGTTCGTCACGCCTTACGGGCAGCTAAGTCCCATTGGCTACTATGCCATGGTTGCGCAACTGCATATGCAGCGCTACGGCACCACGCACAAGGACTTGGCGGAAGTGGCAGTCGCAGCACGCAAGTGGGCGCAACTCAATCCCAATGCCTACCGGCGTGAAGAGACTTCGATCGAGGAAGTGATGGCATCGAAGATGATCGCCGATCCGCTGCGTCAGCGCGATTGCTGCCTGGTGACCGATGCCGGTGGCGCCTTCATCCTCACCTCTGCCGCGCGTGCCAAGTCCCTCAGGCGGCCGCCGGTGTATGTCATGGGCATCGCCGAATCTTTCTCCCATCACTACACGCCCTTCAACACTTCCGACTGGCTAGACACCAGCGTGGCCCAGACCGCGAACGAAGCACTGGAAATGGCAGGCGTCACGCGCGCAGATATCGATGTAGTGCAAATTTACGACCACTTCACCATTGGCGTAATCCAGTCACTGGAGGAACTGGGTTTTTGCAAACGCGGCGAAGGTGGCGCGTTCGTGGCCGATGGCCGACTAGCGCCCGGCGGCGATTTCCCGATAAATACCTCCGGCGGTGGCCTCTCCTACAACCACCCCGGTCAGTTTGGCATGCTGCTATTGCTCGAAGCAGTGCACCAGCTGCGCAAGGAATGCGGAGAACGACAGTTGCCCAAGGCCGACCTGGCGCTGGTACATGCGCCCGGCCTGGTATTTTCCTGCAACACCACCCTGATACTCGGAGTCTGACGATGACACAAACCCAACGCCCTCTGCCGCAACCGACCAAGATCACTCAGCCGTACTGGGATGCGGCGAAGGAAAACCGTTTGATCGTTCAGGAGTGTACCCACTGCAAGACGCGCCAGTTCTATCCGCGTGAATTTTGCATATCCTGCCTGTCCGAAGACGTTAAGTGGATAGAATGCAGTGGCAAAGGCACGGTTTACACTTATACAATCAACCGCCGCGCAGCTAACGCAGCGATGAACGATCTGGTCCCCTACGTAGTTGCCGCGATCGATCTGGACGAAGGCGTACGTATGATGGCTAATATCGTAGACAGCCCGATTGAAGCGGTTAAGATCGGCAGTCGGGTGCAGGTCTGCTTCGAAAAGGTGTCGGATGAAATCACCCTGCCGCAGTTCAGGCTAAGGGTTTAATTTTCCCCTACCATGGCCACCGCAAGCTGGGCTTGCCTGAGCGGAATTTGCTGCCCTTAGAAGAACATGACGCTGGTCGCGCCCACTATGGGCCACTCCAGCTCGCTAACCTGTTGTTGGAATCCGCTTGGTTTTGTACTCATCATTCGCTGATCGGAGGTCGTGTCTATCTCTTAGTTTACATTGACGCCGGCGCACCGGTGGCTGTACCCGTCACGGTGGAAAAACTTCAAACACTCTTCCCACCATGACGGATTTTAGCCTCCAACTGCGACGTTATTACAAACCAAGGGCCATGCCGTCACTGCGCGGATCATGCGCGCCCTCGATGCGGCCGTCGCCATGGATAACAATAGCGCCTGCCTGACCTCCGAGCGGGCTGTTTGAAGCAATCGGGCTCATTTCATGGCCGCGACGCGCAAGTTCCTTGAATACCTCGGTCCCGGCATCGCGCTCCAGTTTGAGGCTGTCGCGGCTGTCGGAAAACGTTTTACCCAGGAGGAAACGCGGACGAGCGAGCGCCTGCAGAGGATCCAGTTTGTAATCGAGCAGACGCGTCAGCACGACAGACAAGGTTTGTGGCTGACCATCTGCTCCTTGTGTCCCGTACAGCACATGGGGTTTGCCATCCTTGAGGGCCATGCCGGGGTTGAGCGTATAGAACGGACGCTTGCCCGGCTTGATGACGTTCGGGCTCTTCGGATCCAAGCTGAATGCCGCACCGCGGTTCTGCCATATCATCCCGGTGTCGCCTACCACTACGCCGCTGCCCCAGTCGAAATACACGCTTTGTAGAATACTTACGCTACGCCCCTCGGAATCGGTTGCGCCGAAGTACACCGTATCGCCTGTCTTGAAGACATGTGGCCATGGCATGGCTTTAGCCTTGTCGATCGCCGCCGCCTTGCGCGAGAGATGTTCCTTCGACAGCCACCGCTCGACTGGCTGCCTGACGAAGTCGGGATCGGCAATGCCGGGACGATCAAGGAATGCCTGCTTTACTGCCTCGACCAACAAATGGTAATAGTCGGCACTGCCTTCCGGAACACTCTTGAGATCGAATTCCCTGAGTATTCCCATGATTTCCAGAGTGGAGATGCCTTGGGTTGGAGACGGCGGAGCCAGCAATGTAACGCCCCGGTAGTCGAGCGATGCGGGTGCCGCTTCCTTGGTCTGCGTGCGCTTCAGGTCGCTGGCCGTTAGCGGCGAACCGACGGCTGCAAGGCCCTTGGCGATCCTCGTGGCCAGTTCGCCTTCGTAGAAATCTCGGGCGCCATTTTTGGCAATAAGTTTTAGGCTACGCGCCAGGTCGGCCTGCACAAAGTTTTCCCCAACCTTGCGCGGCTTCCCATCGGGCATGAAGATCTTGCCGAAGCCATCCCAATTTGCAACGTCATCCTTGCGGAAGTCGTGCCAGAACACCTGTGAAGCCGTTGTAGGGAATCCATTTTCGGCGTAGCCGATTGCGGCATCCAGCAGCGATGCAAAGCTCTTCTTGCCGCCCCAGTTCTTCGTCGAAAACTCATGCGCCTTCCCCCAGGTATCCACCGTGCAAGCGGAGCTTACAGTGGAGCCGGCTCCGCGCAGGGGAATGCTGCCGCCAGTATATGCGGGGATCTTTTCCGCTGCCTGACCGATCCCCATGAGGGTGGTTTGGCGGCCGGTGCTGTCTGCAACGATCCAGATGGCGTCGCCGCCGATGCCGCAGAAATGCGGATAAGTAACAGCAATAACGGAACCCATTGCGATTGCGGCTTCGATCGCGTTACCACCTTCGCGGAGTACCTTCAGACCGGCCTCGGTGGCCAGCGTGTGAGGGCTTGTCACCATACCTTTGCCCGATTTCGCCAGCGCAGGCTGTTGCTGTGCAAACACAGAGGGGGCGGAGCCGAGCGCCAGCATGCCGGCAGTGCCGGTTGCGCCCGCAAGGAATTTACGGCGTGATACTGAAGTCATCGGGTCAAAGGTGGAACTGTCGATTTTTTTCATGATTACGTTTATAAAGACGCGTTTCAATAAATAAGATTACTCGTAGGAGAGGGCATCCAGGGCCTCTCTACAACTTTTACATCAGGCCTATGAGCAATGGCCTTCGGCGTGCCTTGCGGTTTACGCCAAACGGCGAAGTGAGGTACTGGGCAGTAAAGCAGTCCCGTCATGTCGTGGAATGGATGTTTCGGCATTGAGATGCATTGCCACCTGCGAGTCGTTGAGCTTGAACGCACTCACAACGTCGGACAAGCTGCGGGCCTGCTCCTGCAACGACTCTGCGGCAGCGGCAGCCTCCTCCACCAGCGATGCATTCTGCTGTGTGACATGATCCATTTGCGAGATGGCTTGGTTAATCTGTTCGATGCCAGATGTCTGCTCCTGGCCTGCCGCCATAATCTCGGCCATGATGTCGGTGACGCGCTTGACGCTGTCGACAATTTCGCCCATGGTGACGCCCGCTTCATCGACAAGCCTCGTACCAGCGTCGACATTGGCCACCGACGCGTCGATCAGGCTCTTGATCTCTTTGGCCGCATTGGCCGAACGCTGGGCCAAGCTGCGCACCTCGGTTGCGACAACCGCGAAGCCTCGACCCTGCTCTCCGGCGCGTGCTGCCTCGACGGCGGCATTCAGCGACAGAATATTGGTCTGGAACGCAATGCCGTCGATTACGCCAATGATGTCGACGATCCGCTTGGACGAAGTATTGATTGAAGTCATCGTGTCGACTACCTGTCCCACAACGACACCGCCCTTCACGGCGACATCGGACGCGGATTGTGCCAGTTGGTTCGCTTGGCGAGCGTTATCGGAATTCTGACGAACCGTGGAGGTCAGTTCCTCCATGGATGAAGCGGTTTCCTCCAGGCTGCTGGCCTGCTGCTCGGTGCGAGACGATAGATCAAGATTGCCGGCCGCGATCTGCGTCGACGCGCTTGCAATCGTATCTGTGCCATTACGCACTTTTGATATGGTGTCGTACAGGTTGCCGTTCATGTGTTTGAGGGCAGTGAGCAGATTGCTGATTTCATCCTTGCCGATCACGTCTACCTTCGAAGTGAGATCGCCTGAAGCGACTTTCTCGGCAAGGGTAACCGCATGCTGCAAAGGATGGGTAATGCTACGTGTCAGTACCCATGCACAAGCCATACCAACCACCAGCGCCGCCGCACCAATCAGATAGAGCTTGATTTGCAGCTGCTTGCTAGCAGCCGCCGTGGCCAGCATGACTTCACTCGCATACGCCTTCTGAATGTCGACGAGCTTGTTAGTCTCCGACATTGCCTTGCGGCTGAGCGGATCGATGGTTGATGACAATACTTTTGCTGCTGCCTCCGTTTCGAATAGCAGTGCCAGGCCGATGACCTGGACGAACGGCTCAGCCATTTCCTTGTTGATGCGGGCGATATTGTCGAGAATCGCTTTTTCGGCAGGAGAGAGCCCTGCCGCTACAATTTTTTCGTGCAGTGCTGCATAACGCTTGTATTCCGTCTCTGCGATGGCCTGCTCGCGTTGGGTCTCAGTGACCTCGGTCTGCAAGGCGACATTTCGCGTTGCGATAGCGGCTTGCAAAAGCGCGCTCCTCATGTCTGTTGCAAGCGTAATTTTCGTATTCGCAGATTCCAGTGCCACTTTCAGTGCGTGGTTATTCCGGGCGCTGATGACATTTCCCGTTATAACGACAAACACGAGCATGATCAATATAATCGAGAAGCCGATGGTTAGCCGCGTGCCAATACGTACACTACGCATATTCATGTTGAACCTACCATTGCATTTTTACTTATGTGATTCGTGTATCGCCCCATACGCGCGAATGGCAAGTGAGGGACAAAGAGACGGAAGTCCGGTGGAGGCCGAAGAAAGAGACGGACCGCTCTTTCTCCGTTCTGCACGATCAGTTACTTGGCCACGTATGCGCCGGACCCGATCATGACGTCGTCGACCATTTCCGAGTAAGCCGTCTTGGCTTCCACAGCCTTCGTCACTGGGTTGAGGAATTTGATATTGGTCTTGCCACCGCCTTTTTGTGCGGTTTCGAGCAGCGCGCGTGTCGAATACAGGCCGTCGACATCCTTAAGGTCGTACAGATTTTTGCCGATCAGCTTGGAATTACCGCCGTGCGCCAGGGTATTGCCCTTCTTGTCGAACACAAAGATGTAGATATCGCGGTCAACGAACTGGCCCTTGGGATTGGAAAATTCCGCATAGGCCTTCTCATGGCCATTAGCCTTGATGTATGCCTTTGCCTTTTTAACCATGGCCACGGCATCATCAATGGTCCCGCGTTCGTTTGCAAGGGACGCGGCATTGAGACCGAAAGCGATAAAACTGAATGCAGCTACCTTGAATAATTTGTTCACAAAATTTCCTTTACGTTGGTGGTGAGCGAATATTGAGCGAGCGGTCGGCAGCCCTTCCATTCCGCAGATCTTGGCTAGCGGGTAGATTAGTGTCTAAAAGCTATCAAGACGCCGAATACCAAGACAAAAATTCGGGTCTTCGGCATTACCGGCAACGTTTATGTTGCCGCACGGAAATTATTTGCCATGTTACACGGTCTCTGAAAATGCGCAATAAAAATTTCTGTACGGCAACTAAAAACAACTACGTTCAAAGACAATCGTCAGAGCGACGATTAGGTGGACAAGCTTCGTATCGCCGCGTCGATGCGCTGGCGTGGAGCAATCACGACTGGACGCATGGCAAGCTCATCAAGATCAAGGGTTTCCCCAAAAATTACAAAGTCAAACTGTTCCGGGCTGCGGTCACTACCCACCGCACGGACTGGGTCGTCACCAACAACCTGGCGCATGATTGCTCTGCCAGTTAATCATCTCATCTTAAGCCTGAAGGACATGTCGTTTTTTATGGTGGCCGGCTTGGGAGGATTTACTCAGAAAAATCGCCCGCTGCAAGAGGCAAGGCGACATTGCCAGATCTCCGGGATGGTCGTCAGGGGCACAACCCTTCCCGAAAAACCCGACGGGCAATGGTTGCTCGATGCAATTCGCTTGCGCCGTCATAGATGCGGAATGGCCTAAGCTCGCGCAATATCATCGACACCGGCGTGTCATCCGAAATCCCCAGCGCCCCCATGATCTGCACTGCCCGGTCGGCGACGCGATAGACGGCCTCGGACACGAATATCTTAGTCATGGCCGATTCGTGCTTCACCGATTCGCCCGCATCCATTCGCGCCGCACAGTGCAGGCTCATCAACCGGCTTGCATGCAGGTCGATATGGGAGTCGGCGACCATTGCTTGCACCTGCTGCAATTCTGATAAAGGCTTGCCGAACGAAGTGCGACTGACCGCATAATCCTGTGCGATTTCCATTGCGCGGGATGCGCGTCCTATGAAACGCATGCAATGTGACAGGCGAGCGGGTTCCAGCCGTTCCTGCGCGTAATCGAACCCCTTCCCTACCTCGCCCAGAACTGCGTCCTCGTCCACCTCACAATCGGTAAACCGTAGTTCGCCGTGGCCGCCAATCTGATAACCATCCATGCTGCCGATATTGCGCACGACTTCATAACCTGGTTGATCGGCGTCGACAATGAACAGGGTGGCTCCCTCTTCCGTCTGGGCGAGAACGATTGCAAATGCCGCGCCGACCGCACCACTAATGAACCACTTATGTCCGTTGATATGCCATCGCTTGCCAACCCTGACCGCACTCGTCTTCAACATCCCAGGGTCGGACCCGGCACCCGGTGCAGGTTCAGTCATTGCAAAGCAGGAGCGTAACGTACCCGCGATCAGAGGCATCAGATAACGCTGCCGCTGCTCCGGAGTGCCATTACGCAGAAGATTGATCATGTTTGGCTGGTCGGGCGGCGCGCAATTAAGCGCACCCGGACCGAGAAAACTGCGGCCGGCTTCTTCCAGGATGCCGGCCCGGTCCTGCCAGCTCAGGCCAAGCCCCCCCAGCTCGACCGGCAACTGCGGCGCATACAATCCAGCCGCGCGTGCTTTCTGCCGCAACTCCCCGATGACGGCATCGAGACGGCCGACATCATGAGCAAGCTGGGGATCTTCGCGGGGAATCGCTTCGGTGTTGATGAAATCCCTCAAGCGTTCCCGAAGCATGCGGATATCGGCCGGGCGACTGTCATGGTGGACTGACATAAATTCTTTCGCTATGGGTTGATATGGCTCTGAATGATCCGTCTATTCAAGCTTGGTGCCAGTCGACTTCACCAGCGCGCCCCACCATGCCGATTCCTTCTTGATGATGGCACCGAACTGTTCCGGCGTATTGGCTACCGGCTCGGCACCCATCTCGATCATGCGCTTCTTGATCTCCGGCTTCGCCATGATTTTGGCGATACTCGCCTGCAGCTTGTTCACCACCGCAGGTGGCGTGCCGGCAGGAACCATGACGCCCTTCCATGCCGTAATCACGAAGTCCTTCATGCCGGCTTCGGCAAAAGTCGGCACCTCGGGCAGGGCTGAAGCACGACTTTCGCTGGGTACGGCAATTGCACGAAGCTTGCCGCTCTGTACATGCGGAAGCAGAGCTGGCATGTTGTCGATCATCATGCTGATATGCCCGGCGACCAGGTCGACCACTGCGGGACCGCTTCCCTTGTATCCGACATGTACCATTTTCAGGCCGGCGGTCTGATTCATCAACTGGCCGGCAAGCTGTGCCGGGCTGCCGTTGCCAGGTGACCCGAAATTGATTTCATTCGGTTTGGACTTGGCATACGCAATGAATTCCTGCAACGTTTTTGCAGGAATGGATGGATTGATCGCCATCAGATTATGCTCTCGTACGAGCATGGTTACCGGTGCGAGATCCTTGACCGGATCATACGGCATCTTGCTGTAGAGGCTGGGGTTGATGACAGTCGGTCCGGCTGCCGCCATCAGGATCGTGTACCCGTCGGGGCTGGCCTTGGCTGCCGCATCGCCGCCGATATTGCCGCCGGCGCCAGGCTTGTTTTCCACGATGACAGCTTGTCCAAGTTCGTTCTTGAGTTCCGCGCCGAGTATACGGGCTACCACATCGGTCGAGCCTCCGGGTGCAAATGGCACGATCATCCTGATCGGTTTTGACGGGTAGCCAGCTTCGGCCATGGCAGGCTGCGACATCGCGACGGCGACTGCCGCTGCTGTTATCAGGGTTTTCAACATACTGTCTCCTTATCTTTCCTTAATGGGGTGGCTGATGGTTCTTTAGAACAAAAATTACTTACCTTCCCGGTATCCATGCGCGGCAAGTGTTCGTTTTGCAATGTTCAGTTGGTGGATCTGGCTGGTGCCTTCGTAAAGACGGAACAGGCGCACGTCGCGATAAAAGCGCTCGATGCCATAATCGGCAATGTAACCGTAGCCGCCAAACATCTGTACGCAGCGGTCCGCGACACGGCCGCACATTTCTGAAGCAAAGTATTTGCACATCGAGGCTGCCAATGTCACATCCTCGCCACGGTCACGTTGACGCGCGGTTTCGAGGATCAGGGCACGCGCGGCATGGATTTCAGTCTGGCAGTCCGCAATCATTGCCTGAATCAGCTGGAAGTCAGCGAGTGGCTGACCAAACTGGCGCCGCTCGGTGACGAATCGGATCGCTTCGTCCAGCATCCTGATCGCAGGGCCGGTGCATAAGGCCGCAAGATGAATGCGCTGCTTGTTCAAAACCTTCATCGCCGTGCGAAAACCCATGCCTTCCTCGCCGCCGATCAGGTTTTCGGCCGGCACCCGGCAGTCGTGGAAATGGACCTCCGACACGGGCGACCCTTCCTGGCCCATCTTGCGATAGGGGGCCGCGGTCGACAGGCCTGGTGTATTTCTCTCGACAATGAAGGCAGAGATCCCTGCCGCCCCCGGCACCTGCGGATTGGTCCGCGCCATTACGGTAAACAGGCCGGCGATGGGTGCATTGGTGATGAAGCACTTCGTGCCATTGAGAATGTAGACATCGCCTTCGCGACGCGCAGTCGACTTGAGCGCGGTCGCCTCCGACCCAGCTTCCGGCTCCGTCAAGGCAAAGGCGCCGGTGACGTCGCCACTGGCGAGCATGGGTAAATATTTTTCCTTTTGCTCCCGCGTACCGTCGGCAACCAACGCTTCGGAACCGATGCCGGTATTGGTACCGACGCGTGCACGGAAAGCCACCGAGCATTGCGACAACTCGATGGCTGCCAGCACGAGTTCTTCGGTCGTCATCCCTGCGCCACCATATTCTTCAGGTATCGAATAGCCAAACATGCCCTGCTGCGCCATTTCGCGCACGATTTCCTGCGGCACTTCGTCGTTTTCCATCACCGCTTTCTCGTGCGGGACCAAGCGTTCTTTAACAAAGCGGCGCAAATCGCCGAGAAATATGTCGAAACCTTCCGGGTCTCTAATCATGTTTGTCGCTCCATTGGTCTGCGTTTACCGCAGTATTTCTAATGTCAGATGTGATTCGTCAGAAACCAGACTAGCCAGAACCCCGACAATGTGAAACCATTGTTTCGATATCTTGAACGTCAGACCATGTTCCATCGAATCGAGACGGGTAAGATTGACGACATATTCCGTTTGAAACCCCGACTTTCATGCGTAGCTCCGCCCACCATCCTGACCCCAACTTTGCGACCACTCTCGCCCATGGCTTGAGCCTGCTGCAATGCTTTCGCGTTGGTTCGTCCATGCTCAGCAACAAGGAACTGGCCGAACGGACCGGTCTTTCAAAGGCGACCGTCTCACGCCTGACCTACACACTCATGGCGCGCGGCCTGCTTACCTACGATGGGCATCTGCGCCGCTATCAACTTGGGCCCACTGCCCTGTCATTAGGCTATCCGCTGCTCGCCAGTCTACGGGTAAGGCAGATTGCCAGGCCGCTGATGAAGGCGCTCGCGGACTACGCCGGCGGCTCGGTATCACTTGGTATCCGCGACAGGACCAACATGGTGTATATCGAGACCAGCCGCGGACATGATGCAGTGGCATTCCGCCCGGACATCGGCGCATCGCTGCCCATCATGACCAGTGCCATGGGACGCGCATGGCTGGCTCAGGCGGACCAGGAAGAATGCGCCCGGCTACTGGAAGAGATCAACCGATTACACCCTGATAAGCAGGCTGACAATACGAAAATCGTTGCGATGGCCAAAGCCGATCTTGCCGAGAAGGGATACTGCATTGCACGCGGGGAATGGCAGCAGGACGTGCACGCGATTGCAGTGCCGATGCGTACCGCGGTCGACGGCGAAATCCTTGTATTCAACTGCGGGGTGCTGACCGGGCGCCTCAAAGGCAAAACCATCGAAAGCAAACTCGCCCAAGGTCTGCTTGACATGGTGAAACAGGTCGAAGCGTCCATGTTCCCGCCGCACCTGTAAAACGTTCAGGTGAAGCCGAGTATTACCTCAATGCTGCGGACCAGAGACACCAGTTTCGGCGCCACCTCGCGTTCGATCGCCGCATACGAGCCACTCGAGGAAGGAATGCCGCAGTTGAACACAAACAAATTGGAATCGACAGGGCGTGACAGCGGGACCGCAAAACCATATACGTCACTGCGCCATTCTCCGCGGTTGCCACAATAATGACGCTGCTCATAGGCGTTCACGGCCTGCATCGCAGCGTGGTAGAAACGCTGGTAATGCTCCGGATCCTTGACCCGAATCTGATTGAGCACGGCCTGTCTCTCGTCGGCAGGCGCCCTGCTCAGCCAGGCACGTCCTATCGCCGTGGTAAGGATAGGTAGAGGTGCGCCAATATCCGGCGTCATGACGAGCCTGTCGGTAGACCGGGAAGTTTCCACGTAAATCATGTGGATACGGTCACGAATGCCGAGTGACACCGCGCCGCCGGTCTGTTCTGACAGTTCGCGCATCAGGGGCCGCGCAATCTGCCGGATCTGCATATTCGCCAGCAATGGATAGCCCATTGAAAGCACGGCGGGTCCAAGCCGGTATTTTTCCAAGCTGACATCATGACGGAGATATCCAAGGCTCGTCAGCGTATGCGTCAGGCGCGCCACAGTGGTTTTCGACAAGCCTGTGCGCTGTACGAATTCCCGGTTACCGAGAACGGATTCACCCACGCGGTAGCTGAGGAGGATATCAATGCCGCGGGCCAGCGTCGTGGCAAATTGCGGATCCTTCTCCATGGCCATTTCGGCAGATTCCTCAGCCTTCATAGGTATTACCCATTACCCCTGCGATGATTGACCTGCATGATCACAGTATAGCCGGCCACCTGCAAGCTGGTTAAATGACGCCCGCGCCACGCAATTCATCCATCTGGTCACGAGACAGTCCCAGCGTCGACAGGATCTCTGCGTTGTGCTCGCCAAGGTCGGGGCCGGTACGCGGCGCTGCAGGATCGAACCCTGTGATGCGTGGCACGATGCATGGCGCAGGCAGAGAACCGTGTTCCTTGTCGGGTAGCCTGATCAAGGCCTGCCGTGCCTGATAATGCGGATCGGTCGCCACATCAGCGATCGAATATATCTTGCTATAAGGAACGCCGTGTTCATCGAGTGCCGCCGCAACGGCCGCAAAATCTTGCGCCAGACACCAGTCCGCAATCATGCCGTCCAGTACATCGACATGTTTTACGCGAGCCGGGTTGGAACAAAACCGTTCATCGTCGGCAAGTTCGGGGCGCTGCATGGCATGACATAAGCGCCGAAAGATGACAGCCGACGATCCTACCACCGTGATATAAGCACCGTCGCCGGTACGGTACATGTTCGAAGGTGCCGTATAGGTGGCGCGATTGCCTGCCCTCTGACGCACCACACCTTCTTTTTCGTATTCGGCGGCCAGCGGGTCCAGAAGGCGCATCATTGCTTCCGTTGCAGACAGGTCAATTTCGGAGCCGCGCTGTTGCGGATGCGCGGCGCGCTGCACAATGGCCGTGGCAATCGAAAAGGCGCCGAACAGGCCGGAGACCACATCGCCCAGCGGAAAATTCATATGCTGCGGTCCACTCTGCGCATCGCCGGTCAGATTGGCGAAACCACTCATCGCTTCAAAAATCCTCGCAAAGCCCGGACGTGCGGCATACGGCCCCGTTTGGCCAAATCCAGTCAGGCGCAGCACAATCAGCTTCGGATTCGCTTGATGGAGCGTTGCAATATCCAGTCCCCATTTGTCCAGTGTCCCGGTGCGGAAGTTTTCAACCAGCACGTCGATGGTTTCGATCAACTTCAAGAACAAGGCCTTTCCTTCCGGCTTGCGCACGTCGAGGGTAAGGCCTTTCTTGCCGCGATTAGTTACTTTCCAGAACAAGTCGACAGGGGCAAGCGTACGCAGAGAGTCACTGCCATCCGGGAGCTCCAGCTTGATGACTTCCGCCCCCATGTCGCCGCACAAGGTCGCGCTGAATGGCGCTGCGAGAACCGTTGCCATATCGAGAATCCGAATACCGGAAAGAGGACCGGACGCTGCCGGCGCATCTGGAGAAGTCGATGTCATATCAGTTCCTCATCATGTAGATGCAGGCAGTTTGTTTTAGCAGTGGCGAAGTCACAAGCAGTGTTTCGATATCTTGAACGCCCTTCAACGCATTGCATTCAGCATAAATGCTGACCATCTCTGCAGCATGTAATGAGGAAATTGATTTCCCTCTTGCAATAACTGAGGCGAAACGCGGGATAGGCTTTGTCCCAATAGGTGGGAATCGATTCCAATTGTTGACGCACCCGTCCGGAGTGGAACAGACTAGCTCTCAACTGATGCGAGGTCACATGAACAAGCCAGTCGAACTCTACATTGCCGAGCGCCGAGAAGAAGATCCGTCATTTGGCGGCCTGCTCGCCAAGGGATTTGCATTGCTGCGCTGCTTCGTGAACGAGCCGCGCCCAATGGGTAACAGCGAATTGGTTGAACGGCTTCAACTGCCTCGCGCAACGGTGTCGCGCCTGTGCCGAACGCTCTACCAGCTTGGCTACCTCGACTGGGATCCAAGCATCGACAAGTACTTCGTCGGCGCACAGGTGCTGGCACTCGGCTATCCCTACCTGCTCGGATTGCAGGTTCGCCATATCGCGCATCCGATGATGCAACACTTAGCCGATTCGATAGAGGGCGCCGTATCGATGGGCGTTGCACATCATCTTGAAATTACGTATCTGGAGTCCTGCATTCATAAAGAAGGCACGCCGGCAAAGCCTGGTGCGGGCGCCACGCGTTCCGTGCTGACCACCGCCATGGGCCGGGCATACCTGGCCACGTTGTCAAAGGACAACCTGACCAAAATTCTCGCGGACGCCAAGCGTGAACGTCCCGATGAATATCACGCGCATATCGATGCGGTGCGCTTCAATATTGCCAATTATCCGAAGCGCGGCTACGCGCTCAATGAAGGCGATGCGGGACTCGGCGTGCATGGCGTGGGCGTGTATTCCAAGATTGTTCATCTGAACCGGCCGTTACTGTTCAATTGCGCGGTGCTGGGCTCCCAGATCAAGCGCGGCATGCTGGAAAAACGCATAGCGCCGCTGCTGATGGAAATGACGCGTGCCATTGAGCGCGCGGTAGGTTTGCCGGTTTAAGCCCGCTGTCGGGTTCCGCAACGCGAGCGGATACGGCATGGCAAGAGACAGCTTAGCAATCGCATTTACAGAGCGATTGCATCAGGGATCTATATCACCATGGGCATGACGCCGCCAGAAGCGTCATCCAGGCACAGTATTTTGTACAACCAAGGAGACTTGCATGAATCATCCTGCAGCGCCAGTGTATGACGCGCCAGTGTACGCTTCCGCGCTGGAAGCCTATGTCGCGTCCGCCGCCATTCCGCTAGTCATTTACGGCTATCCACTGACCGAGGCTATCCGTACCTGCCGGCTGCAGACATCGGTCGCCGAAGTCACCGGATATGGACGTGCGCCTGTCAACACGCTGTCGGCCAGCCAGCGGCAATGGACACATGAAGACCGCGACATCGTCACGCCGGCAAATGACCTGCTTTACTTCTGCGGCTGGATTAATTTAGCCGATGGGCCAGTGACCCTTTCCATTCCTGCGCGCCCCGACGCTGACCGCTATTTCGTGGTGGAGTTGCTGGACGCATTCACCGACAACTTTATCAACCTCGGGCTGCGCAACGTCCCGGTTGAGGGCGGCACCTACCGCCTGCTGGCGCCGGGACAGGCTGCCAGCACCGATGGCGCAATCGACGTGCAATGCCCGACCACGCTGGTCTGGATGCTGGGCCGGGTGCTGGTAAACGGTGAGCAGGACCTGCCGGCAGCGTGCGCCTTCCAGTCAGGATTTTCCATCACCAGCCCTCCCGGTAACCGTCGTCCGCAGTGCGTCGAGAGATGGGTCGGCGGGAACGAGCCGGCGATCGACTTTTTCCAGAATCTGTTTGCCGCATTGAAGGAATTTCCGCCACGCCCCGATGAGGTCGGCTTGCTGGCGCTGCTGCGCCGCGTCGGCATCCGTATCGAGCAGGGCGTTGATATGGCAAAACTGAAACCCGTAGTGGTGCAGGGTCTCGTCAACGCCTACCATCAAGGCATGAAGCTGATTGAGACCAATACCCGCAGCCAGTTCCGGAAGAGCTGGGGCTACAGTCTGAAGCTCGGCAAATGGGGCGATGATTATCTGCTGCGCGCTACAACCGCCATGAAAGGACTTGGCGCGCTGTCGGCGGATGAAGCCGTGTATGCCCTCGGCGATTACGACGAAGACGGTCAGCCGCTCGACGGCGCCTATCGCTATGAATTGCGCTTCGACCCCGGCATGCTGCCGCCGGCGCAAGCTTTTTGGTCGGTGTCCCTCTATGGCAAGGATTACTATTTCGTCGACAATCCGATCGGACGTTATGCCATTGGCAATCGGACACCTGGCCTGCGCATGGAAGCGGATCGTGGACTCGTCATCACGATCAGTCACGAGCCGCCAGCGGATACGGCAAACTGGCTGCCGGCACCGAGTGGGCCGTTTTATCTGATCCTGCGGCTATACCATCCGAGCGCCGGTTTCATCAAAGGCGAATATGTGATACCGGCCGTGCGCCGCATTGGTTGAGGGCCGCTCATGCTAACGGATACACGCACGAACCAGCTCTCGGCTCAGGCCGCCGGTTCACTTGACGATGCCAACGCCGCGATATTGCGCAAGGCGATTCTCTACACCCTGCCGCTCTACGAAATGGCGCGCATGCGGGCGATGACTTGTCCGCGCCGCGATGCAGCCGGCACGTACGCAGGCGACTCGCCGGAATCGACGCTGCGCTGGGTCAACCATTTCATCCATACGCGGCAACTGCTGGGGCCGCAGCATCGCCAGGTGGTCACGCCGAACAACGATACCCTTTATACCAATGCCTGGCTTGACCTCTCGGCGGGACCGGTAATCGTCAGTGTGCCTGACAGCGGTGATCGCTACTATGTGCTGGGGCTGCTTGACTTCTACACGAACCCGTTCGGCTATATCGGTACACGCACCACTGGCAACGCGGCGGGCAGCTATCTGCTGCACGGCCCGGGGTGGAACGGCGAGGTTCCCCCGCACGTAACGCCAATTGCCTGCCCGACCGATGCTGTCTGGCTCATTGGCCGCATCATGGTCAGCGGCCCTGCCGACCTGCCCGCCGCACACGCCTTCCAGGACCGGTTCACTCTGACAGCTACCGATGGTTCCTCCGCACGGCGGCGATTCGATGTCGGCATGCGTCCCGATGAGCACCCGTCCAATCCTGCACGCTATGTCGATGTCGTCGCCGCGGCATTGCGCGTGAATCCTCCGCCTTTACACGAAGCATCCCTGGTGGCGGACTTTGCGTCGCTCGGCATTGGACCGGATGCATCATCAAGCTCCCTCGACGCCAAGCAACTGGCGGCGATTGGTGAGGGGATCGCGGCCGTGCTGAAAGAGCTTGGCGCACCGCAGCCGTCCGAACTTGGCGGAGGCTGGTTTCTTCCTGTCGAGGTGCATCAGTCGTATGGCGACAACTACTTCGCCCGGGCGCAAGTGGCACTCAATTACATCGGCGCGCTCGGCATCGAGGAAGCCATGTACATCATGGCCGATTGCGACGGCGATGGCGCGCCGCTTGATGGCCAGCAATCGTATGAGCTGCACTTTCCGCCGGATCGGATGCCCCGGGTCGGCGCATTCTGGTCGGTCACGCTGTACAACAAGGCCGACTGCATGCTGGTAGACAATCCGCTCGACCGCTATTCGCTAGGCGACCGCTCGCCGAATCTGCTGCATGAGCCGGACGGCGGCTTGCGTCTCTACTTCGGCGCACAAGCACCGTCCGACGCGACACTACGAAACAACTGGATACCGGCGCCACCCGCCCCGTTCTACCTGACGTTGCGCCTGTACATGCCGCATGCCGCACATCTGGACAAGACCTTTGTTTATCCCTCGATCACCCGCCTTACGTAAGGACCACGATTATGGATTACCGCAACCTGCTCCCGGCTGGCACCTGCCGCCTTGCCACCAGCCTTACCGCGCTCGCACTGACCGTCTTTAGTGTCACGGCACATGCCCAATCCTGGCCAACGAAAACCGTGACCATCGTATCGCCATACGGCGCCGGCGGCTCCAATGACGTATCGGTACGGATTATCGCCAAGGAACTGGAATCGAAGTATGGCCAGCCCTTCATCGTGGAAAACAAGCCAGGCGCCGGCACCCGCATCGCCAACGACTATGTAGCGCGTGCCCGCCCCGACGGCTATACCTTGCTGTGGGCAGCGGCGCCATTTGCAATTACGGCTGCTGCGGGCATCAAGACACCGTATGACATTCACAAGAGCTTTGTGCCCGTTGGGCCGCGCGTGACCGGCCCGGTCTTCCTGACGGTTCCCGCCGATTCGCCGGTCCGCACGGTGGCCGACTTCATCAAGATGGCGCGCAGCAAGCCGGAAGGAGTCACGTTCGCCTCACCCGGCATCGGCTCCGGCCCGCATCTCGCGGCCGAGCTGTTCGGTCTCAAGAGTAATTTCAAGGTGACCAATGTCCATTATCGTGGCGATGCCGCTGCGTACACCGACCTCGTCGGCGGCCGGGTGGATGCCGCGCTGACCGCCATTACAAGCGCCCTGTCGCATGTGAAATCCGGCAAGCTGCGCGTGCTCGGCGTGGCGTCTGAATCGCGCACTCAGGTTTATCCCGATGCGCCGACCTTCAAGGAAGCCGGCGGACCGGACATTGCAGGCTATGGCTGGTTCGCCTTCATGGCACCGGCCGGCACTCCCGCAGCGATTGTCCAGCAGCTCAATCGCGACGCCAATGCCGTTCTCAACAACCCGGAAATCACGCAGAAGCTTATCGGCCTGGGCCTGCAGCCAACACCGTCGACGAGTGCCGAGCTGGGCGCCTTCATCGACGCGGAGGTCAAGAAATGGTCAGTCGTGATCAAACAGGCCGGGATCGTTCTGGAATGAACGCAGCGTGGCGCCTAAAGAAGGTATACGGCGCACAAACTCTTTGACACACATCGCGGAGAAAATCCATGACGTCTGAAAAGCATGACGATGATGCAGGCATCCCGCTGGTCACCGGCACGGGTATAACGCCGGTTGCAGAAGGTGTCTGGCTGCTCCAGGGCCAGGGTCAGTCGTTCGTTGCCGAGACAGATGCCGGTCTGGTTTTGGTCGACACCGGCCCCGGCGGCCGGGTGACACGCGCCATGATTGAGCACCTGCGCTCGGTCAGCGACAGGCCCGTGGCTGCAATCTGTTTCAGCCATGGCCATGTCGGCTACAACGCGGGATTGCCGCTATGGAAGGAAGATGCGGCACGGCGCGGCCATCCCCCACCGGTAGTGATTGCCCATGAACGCGTCCCCGTACGCTATGCGCGCTACCGCGCCACGCAAGGCTTGCAGGAACGCATGGCGGAAATCCAGTTCCGGATGAAACCCGGCGGCATGCGCGGCAAGATTGCCTTGCATGACCCGGACAAGACCTATGCGCAACAACTGACGCTGGGAACGGACCGGCGCGTTCAGCTACTTTGGGCGCCTTCGGAAACCGACGATGTCACGGCCGTCTGGGTGCCGCATGCGCGCATCCTCTACGGCAGCGCAGCGGTGATCGATTCGATCCCCAATATCGGCACGCCTTTCCGCACCATGCGCGACACCCTGCGCTGGGCCGATACCCTTGACCGCCTGTGCGACCTGCGGCCGGTGCGGGTGGTACGTGAATTTGGTCCGGATATCGCAGGCGAGGAAGAAGTGCAGAAGGTCCTGGGCACCACTGCGAAGGCGCTGCGCTGGCTGCATGCCGAAGTGATACGCCTGATGAATGAAGGCATGGGAGAGCGCGAAATCCTTGCGGCTATTCATTATCCGGAACACTTGTTCGGCGTGCCCTGGATGCGGCCCAGTTATGGCGCGCCGGATTACATCGTGCGAGACATTTTCCGTTCCGAGAACGGTTGGTGGGACCGCAATCCTACCAGTCTGCATCCGGCCACGCCGACGGAGATTGGCCGCGAAGTCGTTGCCGCCATTGCGGACAAGGCTGCATTGATCGCCCATGCGCAGGGGCTTGCCGACAAGGGCGAATATCAATTGGCGCTGCATGTCATCGATATTCTTGCCACAGCCTGCGAAGCAGGAGATGAAATAAATGCGGTACCGGAACTGGGCCAGGCGCGCCAGCTAAAAGCTGCCTGGCTACGCGCCCGCGCCGATCAGGTACCCAGCTATGTGTCGCGCAGCCTGTACAAGGTGTCAGCCGACATGCTCGAGCAGGACAGCGCGCATACCTTCAGCATCCGTTGAGACAATTCCTTATCAGGAGACAGCACAGAATGACCCGTACCCAGGAAAGGCTCGACAGCTTTTTTTCACCCCGTTCGATCGCCGTGGTCGGCGCTTCGGCAACGCCGGGGAAGATCGGTGCGATACCGGTAACCTACCAGCTCGATTACGGTTTCGAAGGCGAGCTCTATCCCATCAATCCCGGACGTGACCAAATTCTGGGCAGGAAGGCCTACCCAACGTTATCAGCCGTCGGCAAGCCGATCGACTTGGCAATTTTTGCCATTCCCGCCGCCGCAGTCGAAGCGTCTCTCGACGACGCGATCGCTGCAGGCGTGAAGAATATCGTGATGTTTTCTGCCGGCTTCGCCGAAACCGGCGCTGAAGGCCGTGCCGCCCAACAGCGGCTGCTGGCCAAGGCCAACGCGGCAGGCATCCGCATGATCGGCCCGAACTGCCTTGGCTTCATGAACATTGCACGCAATGTTTACGCGACCTTTTCACCGGTCGTGTTTTCCGGGCGGGCGAAGTCCGGCACTATCGGCATCGTCAGCCAGAGTGGCGCATTTGGCGCCTATGCGTATGCGATGGCGCGCGAGCGCGGTCTCGGATTATCGGTATGGGTAACCACCGGCAATGAAGCCGACATCCACGTAGCCGACTGCATCGCATGGATGGCAAGAGATGCGCAGACCAAAGTGATCATGGCCTACATCGAGGGTTGCCAGGATGGTGAGAGATTGAAGGAAGCACTCGCGCTCGCGCGCGAGGCTGGCAAGCCGGTGGTCGTTGTCAAGGTCGGCCGCACCACGCTGGGCGCGGCCGCTGCGGCATCGCATACCGCATCCCTGGCCGGTGACGATGCCGTGTTCGACACCCTTTTCAAGCAGTACGGCGCATGGCGGGCGCGCACCATCGAGGATTTTTTCAATATCGCCTATGCATTGTCCGTCTCGGGCGTACCAGAGAAAGGCAAGCTGGGCCTGCTCACCGTGTCTGGCGGTGTCGGGGTGCTGATGGCGGACGACGCCGCCGACTGCGGACTGGATGTCGCGCCAATGCCGCAGGCCGCGCAGGACTGGCTGCTTGCGCAGGTGCCCTTTGCCGCGCCGCGCAATCCGGTCGATATCACGGGCCAGGTAACTTCACAGCTTGACCTGATTGAAACCACCGCACGCGTGATGTTGCGCGACGGCGATTATGGCAGCCTGCTCATTTTCCTCGCGGCCGCCGGCCTGAGCGAACAGATGCAGACGCTGCAGAAAGACGTGGCAAAGACCTTGACTGCGGAATTCCCGGGGCGCACGGTCATGTTCTCCACGCTGTTTTCGCATGAGCACCAGCGTGCACTCGATGCTTGCGGCTGCGCGTCGTTCCAGGAGCCGTCGGGTGCCATCCGCGTGCTGGCTGCGCTGGAGTTCTTCCGCCTGCAGCGGCAGATGCAAATGCAGAAGGTGAAAGCCGAAGATATCGCACCGGTCATGGCAGAAACCCAGCCCCGCGTCACGATTCCGTCCGGTACCCGCAATGAAGCTGATTCGCTTGCGCTGCTGCGCGAATACGGCGTGCCAGGCGTGCCGATACGCGTGGCACGTAATGGCGGGGAAGCGGCTGAGGCGGCGCGCACGCTCGGTTTTCCGGTCGTCATGAAAATCCTGTCGGCCGACATTACGCACAAAAGCGACATTGGCGGCGTTGCATTGAATCTGCACGATGAAGCGGCAGTACGTGCGGCATATGACAGGGTAATGACACGCGCAGGTGAAGCAGCGCCATCGGCCCGCCTTGACGGTGTGCTGCTTGCACCCATGGTGCGTGGCGGCGTCGAGTGCATCCTTGGCGTGCAACGTGATCCGGTCATGGGACCGGTGGTGATGTTCGGCATGGGTGGCGTCAATGTTGAACTTCTCAGCGACGTCAGCTTCCGCATCGCTCCGGTGAGTCTCGATGAGGCTCGCGAGATGATCAAGGAAGTGAAGCTGTCACCGCTGCTGCAAGGCTATCGCGGCGCGGCACCAGCTGATATCGATGCACTGGCGCAGGCCATTGTCGGACTGTCGGATCTAGCGATCGCCGCCGGCGATACGCTGGAATCAATTGACGTTAATCCCTTTGTCGTGCTGCCCGCTGGCCAGGGCGGCACGGCGCTCGATGCGGTCGTGATTGGCCGCGAGCAATGAACACCGTAAGACGGACCCGAACCGAGGAAATAAACCAGGAGACGAGTATGAGCAAGCGCAGAACTGTATTGCAAGCCATTGCCCTGACCGCATTGCTGGCGACAACCGGCACTGTGCCGGCGGCCGACTGGCCGATGGACAGACCAATCCGCATGATCGTGCCCACGCCGCCAGGCGGCGGCACCGACATTTTTTCCCGTGTGGTTGCCAACCATCTCGGCAAGGCACTCGGACAGACCATCGTTGTCGAAAACAAGGGTGGCGCCAACGGCCTGATCGGCCAAACGGCAGCCGCCAAATCGGCCGGCGACGGTTACACCATCCTCTTCACCTACACGGCAGCCATTGCGGTGAATCCTGCCCTGCAGCCGTCAATGCCCTACGACACACTGAAGGATCTAAAGCCGGTTGCACAGATCGGCAGCGGGGGCAATTATCTCGTCGTGGCGTCTGACGTGCCGGCAAAGGATGTGAAGTCTTTCATCGAATGGGCCAAGCAGCAGCGGGAACCTGTCAACTATGGCTCATGGGGTGTCGGCTCCGGAGGGCACCTGACCATGGAGGCGGTCAAGATGCATACCGGCATCAAGCTTAACCATGTTCCCTATCGCGGCAGCGGCCCGCTGATCACCGACCTGGCAGCCGGTACGGTAAAAGTGGCGTTTGCCGACACGGTAGCGACCCTTCCCTATCTCAAGAACGGAAAATTCAGGGCACTGGCCGCGTCCGGCAGCGCCCGTGCGCCGATGACGCCGGATGTGCCGACCCTGAGCGAACAGGGTGTGCCGTTCAAGCTTGACAGCTGGTATGGCCTGTTCGTACCGGCAGGCACGCCAGATGCCGTCATCAAGCGTCTGAACGCGGAGGTTCTCAAGATCGTCGGACTGCCGGAGATCAAGGAGCGCTTCCTCCAGATGAACATGGCGTCCTCGCCGCAAAAGTCTCCCGAAGAATTCGAGGAGACGGTACGCAAGGATATGCAGGCCTGGGGCGACATCGTGCGCAAGAACAATATCAAGGTTGAGTAGGCAATACATCGGTTCGCCGGCTGCCAGTTTCCCGGCCCCCCCTTGTGGCCGACTCACGCTCATTAAATAGGACAACCATGACACAAGCACTGTCGCTTGCCGTCGCCCCCGAACTGGAAGCCGCCATTCGCAAGGCATTCCTTTACGTTTTCCCGGTACATGACCTTGCGCGCACGCGCCTGCTTTTCACGCAACTGCCCGACAGTCCGCGCAATGTGGCCCCCAACGTCTTGCACCACAACCGCAAGCTATTGAATCATCGTGCGCGCCAGGTAACGATGCCCAACAACGACACCCTGTATTCAACAGCCTGGCTTGACGTCTCCGCCGGCCCGCTGCTCCTGTCGTTGCCGGACATGCATGACCGCTATTACAGTATTGCGCTGATGGATGTCTTCACCAACAACTTTGCCTGCGTGGGCCGGCGCACAACCGGCACCGATGCCATCACCTTCGCCATCGCGGGACCTGACTGGACAGGCACCGCGCCTGACGGTACGCACCTGATCCGCTCTCCGAGCAACGATGTCTGGCTGCTTGGGCGGATACTGGTCGACGGCTGGGAAGACTTGCCTGAGGTACACCGGCTGCAGGAGGCAATGCGGCTGGAACCGCTTGACCCGGCAGTCCATGCGAGCGGACCCAATTTATACCGCACCGCCCCAGGCGAGCGCACGCCCTCCACCTTCCTCGAACTCATCAACGAAACTCTCGGGCGCAACCCGATACCCGAGCACGAACGCGCGATGGTGGCAGGCTATGCAAACATCGGCATCAGGCCGGGCGTCTCCGGCGCATGGGATGCGCTTGATGATGCAGTACGCAGCGCCTGGACCACATTGATGCCGCAACTGTTCCATGAACTCAAAAGTCTGCCCGCGTCGTACCTGCAACGCGAGGAAGATCAACGTGGCCACTGGGTCAGCGGTCGTGATCACATCGGCAATTTCGGTGACGACTATGCCTATCGGGCTTTTATCTGCCTGTCGGGACTAGGCGCACTGGAACGGACCGAAGCAGTCTACCTGACCTCGCGCGTGGATGCCGTCGGCGAGCCCCTGGACGGACGCCATTCATACCGGGTGCACGTTCCAGCAGGAATGCCGGTCGATGCCTTCTGGTCTCTGTCGATGTATGAGTTTGAACCGGACGGGCGCGGCTTCTTCGTCGACAATCCGATCGGACGCTATACCATCGGCGACCGCACGCCGGGCCTGGTTTTCAATTCCGACGGCACGGCTGACCTGTGGCTGCGGCATGCGGCCCCGCGAGAAGACAGGATGGCGAACTGGCTGCCTGCGCCTGCGGGACCATTTGCGCTGGCGCTGCGTTTTTATCAACCGCAGGCGTCCTTGCTTGACCGCAGCTTTGTGATGCCGGATGCGCAGCGACTGGACACTTGATCAGCAGCTGTACGCCTGCCATGCCGATTTCCGGCATGAACGAGAACGCAAAGCCGGGCTGCTTTCTCAATATGTGGGATCAGCACTGAATTGCATGCGTTGCGCAAAAGTACTGGCATCCTAGGAAAGTAGACAACGGCGCCAAAAATATTGACGAACCAAGGCTGCACATCAACGACACCGCGACAGACCGGCGACGCATGAGACCCCGGCGGTTGCGACACAAAACCTGTTTTGGAGGAGACTGTAATGAAAAAAATCATCTTGGCAACAGCTTGCGGCATGATGGCCGGATTTGTGCATGCGCAAAGCTCGGTGCAGATATCAGGCGTCATCGACCTTGGTGTGGACTACGCGAAGGGCTCGCAAAGCCAGACACGGCTACGCGACGGCGACATGGCGGCATCGCGCCTGATCTTCAAGGGCGTGGAGGATTTAGGCGGTGGCCAGCATGCCGCGTTTTTACTGGAAAACGGCTTTCATGCGGACACTGGCGCAGAATTCTTTGGCAACAACCGCCTGTTCGGACGTCAGGCCTGGGTAGAACTTGGGGGCGGCTGGGGCACGGTTCGGCTTGGCCGGCAATACACACCTACCTTCGATGGTTTGGTCAAGGCCGATGCATTCTTTGTCAATTCAAACGTGTCACCAATAAACCTGGTCACCAGCCGTGAGGGCCAAGGCGCTGCAAAGGCTATTTACCTGGGGCGCTTCGATAACATGATTGCCTACCGCTCGCCGACCATGGGCGGCTTCTCCGCAACGCTGGCTTACGCACCAGGCGAAGCCGCAGGCTCGTCCAGCGGGAGGAATACCGGCGCCAATCTAATGTATGCAAAAGGACCGTTATACCTGTACTACGCGTATCAGATGCAATATGCGGGTACGGCGGCCGCACCGGTGGCCGATCCAACGCGCACCACATTCCACTTCGTGGGCGGCACCTACACCATGGGCCCCGTTCAGTTGGGCCTGACAGTTGAGACGGATTCCAGCAACGCGCCGGGTGTCAATGACGCACGCCACTATCTCGCGGCCGTGACCTGGAAAATCAACACAGCCAATACGTTGCGTGGTGAAGTCGTCAAGCGCGCGGTCGACAACAGCCCGCTGGATCCTTACGCGGTCACGATTGGCTGGGATCATGCATTGTCCAAACGCACTTTCCTGTATGGGCGAGCCGTCTATGTCAACAATCCCGCCGGTGGTGCCAGTACAATCAATCTGATCCCTATTAACGCTGGCAGCGGCGACGACGGACGTTCAATTGGCTTTGGTGTCCGACACAATTTTTGATCGAGAATAGAGGGGCCGCATGGCCATTGCAATGGCCATGCGGCGATGCCTCATTTAACTGGCTCGCCTTTTTTGCCTCGTACTTCAACGCGTGGTCTCAGAGCGCAAGGCTTCGGCAATTTCGGGGCCCCTTTTGCGTTTAAATGAATCGTATTTAGCCCGCTTTCAGGATTGCTGGAGATTGCCATCCAGTGACCTATAAGCAATCCATTCTCCTGGCCTCCTGTCCAGCACAGCCGCGCATGCCCTCGGCGCGTTTATCGCAGCAACATTAGTTAACGAAGGAACATCGTTTGATTTTAGCTAAGGCCTCAGCCTGCTAAATCAGGACGATACCGTCCGGCATAAGGTATTCGGCTATACTTCATCATCGACTTTTCATACCTGCGCTCTTTCGCGTTCTATCGCTTTGAACCTATCTGCATTGATCGCCATGATGGTGTTGGCACACACCGCATTCACAGGCGGCCGGGTCGCACTGACACTGTTTGCGATCGAGCTTGGCGGCACGCCATTCGAAGTCGGCTTCGTGGTCAGCCTGATGGCGGTGATCCCAATGCTGACATCGGTGCATGCGGGTCGCTGGACTGACCGTACAGGCGTAGTCAAGCCAACGGCAATCGCCTTGCTAATGCTTGCTGCTGGAACGCTGCTGCCTGGCCTGCTGCCATCCATTGCCAGCCTTAGCGCATCGGCCGTATTTTTAGGGTGTGGCTTCATGCTTGTTCACCTTGCAATCAATAATGCAGTGGGACACGGCAGCACACCGCAAAACCGTACTCGCTCGTTCTCCATGCTTGCGCTCGGCTTTTCGACCTCTACTGTGGCTGGACCGGTAGCTGCCGGTTTTCTGATTGATTTCGCAGGTCATGCGCGCACCTTTCTGACATTGGCATTACTTCCAATTCTCGCCTTGATCGTGCTTGCCAAAATATATAGCAAGGCAACGCTGCCGAACATTGCCGTAACAGCAACCGTAAAACCCAAGGTGATTGATCTGTTGCGTCACGCACCGTTACGCGCTGTATTCATCGTAAGCGGACTGCTATCGATGGGATGGGATCTGTTTACCTTCATGACGCCGATGCACGGTGCGCGAATCGGTCTTTCCGCATCCACCATCGGACTCATCATGGGCACGTTCGGTGTTGGGACCTTTGTAGTCCGGCTGGTTATGCCACGGCTTTCAAGCTCGTACTCCCAGTGGCAAATTCTGACTGGGGCGCTTGCGTTGACCACTGCGGTGTATTTCCTATTCCCATTATTTAACGCAGTAGCCATTCTACTTACACTGTCCTTCATCCTTGGCCTCGGCTTGGGATCTGCGCTGCCAACAATCATGAGCGCAATTCACGAAACCGCTCCAATTGGACGGAGTGGCGAGGCGGTTGGTGTGCGCTCGATGCTCATCAACGCAAGCCAATCAGTGCTGCCAGTAAGCTTTGGCATGATCGGCGCAGCAGTTGGTACCAATTCGGTGTACTGGGTTCTTGCGATCATGCTGGCTTGCGGCTGTATGTTTGCTATCCGGCAGGAACGGAAGAAACTTGAAGAAGGAAAATGATTGATGTTTTAAGCGCTCAAGCCGATGCTTGCAGTGTTGCGTTTCCGGGTTGGCATCACGCGGAACTCACGGTCGCCGAGAAGCAACTCTTTGACAACGCCGATACAGACTTGGTCATCCATCATGCAGCTTGTTTTATTTTTATGACCACTCAATACCGAGCCGATTGCAAACAACCTTTCGCCCGCGATATGCATGGCGAGGTCCAGCGTTCGTTCTCTGGAACCGATCGCATCGCTGATCCAGCCAGTGAAGATTTCATAACACCTGTCGTCGAGATTCTTCGCCTTATCCGCTGACTGTGCGACTTCTGCAAATGAAATTCCTCCATCATCCACATCACGCATCACTCTGGCAAACACGTAGGCAAAATCATCAATCGGAAGGAAAACTGTCGCCTTCGTAATTGCGTGTGCAAGCATCATCCCATTGGTGATGGTCTCACCATTCCAGATTCCTTCAAGCGCCAGCGCGGCGTGCACAGGGAAGATTCGTAAAAGAGATTCAACGTAAGCCCAACGAGCGGCTTCGGTTGCACAGACCTCGCTCATTTCGGCCAGCGTGACAGATTTGCCAGCGAAGAATTTGTCCACAAGAGTGGCGTACTCAATGTGCGGAAACTTGCGTTGCTTGGTACGATGATAATGTTGGATGTCTAGTGCTGATGCCACATTCTTAATGTCGATTTTGCTGAGTTCCATAGCCTTGTGCCTTAACGAGTGCTATTAGGTAGCACGCAAGGCAAATGGTTCACCAGGGAAAACACTAACGTATTAGGCTACTTAGAGCACCTATCAAAATGCCGCTTGCCGTGTTGCTTGGGGTCGCCGAGGCCTCCTAGCCGTACGCCTGTACTGCCTTCGTCGGCGCGCCTTGCCATCGTCATTTTGATAGGCGCTCTAGGTTCGTGACAGTCCGAGCACTTCACTCTCCTGCTCCTTACGCATCTTAGCCATTTGGAGTGCGTGGTGCTCTAAGCGCTTGTCTTCCTCGGTAACCGGAGTCCAACGCGGTACGGCAACAGTATCCCCGCCTCCATCAATGGCCACAAAGGCTATTACGCATCGCGTTGTAGTTTTTCGGTCTCCGGTCTTCGGGTCTATGGCAGAAACTTCTACCGCGACGTTCATGCTGGACGTTCCCGTGTGGATTATCATGGCGCTTACCTCGACAATCTGACCGATAAAAATCGGCTTAAGGAAGCGGATACCTCCTACGTAAACTGTCACGCAGTAATATCCACTCCAACCCACGGCACATGCATAGCCCGCCTGGTCGATCCACTTCATCACGGCTCCGCCATGTACCTTGCCACCAAAGTTGACGTCTGCAGGCTCGGCGAGAAATCTCAGGGTTATCTCACGACGTGTTGGTTTGTCATTATGCATTTAGGTACCCATCTGTGTGTCGGAAAGCCGATGCCATGCGCCTTATTAAGTCATCAAACTCGGCTTAGGTCGATTGCTTCAAGGCTGCCGTAACCACAACTTCGACCAATTTCTCGCTTGTTGCCAGTTTCGCCTCAACCGTAGCTCGAGGTGGCGCCGCTCCAGGTGCTACCCATGCGTCCCATACCGTATTCATCCGGCTGAACATACCAATATCGGCAAGATATATCATGCAAGACAGGATTCGCGACTTATCGCTACCGTGCTCTTCGAGCAACTCATCGATCATCGTAAGTACTTCGGCAGTCTGTCCCTCGATGTCCTGTTGAGTATTGTTCGCTACCTGGCCGGCCAGATACACGACGCCGTGATATACAGCAGCTTCAGAAAGTCGAGGGCCGACATGAGATCGCTTTAATTCATTCATAGTTGATGTTCCGTTGATATATTGAGAGGTGGGGACAAACGTCCTGACCCACCGCTGTGAAGGTTAAAAAAGGCCGGTGCGAAGCCGGCCTAAACTCCAGGAGGAGTGGAGACATACTTTAAAATCGAGTGAGGTTTACCTTGCGAGCTCACAACGCGCGCGCAGTTCGGATGCTGGCTAGTCATGTGGTCGCGGCATGTCAGTCACCAACATCGAAAGAGGGAAATCGAAATGATGAACGGAGCAAAGGATGCGTCGGCATGGCCAGATTGACATTTCCTTGTTCAGCAACACCTCGAGCTCCGGATCACTCTTTGAGAACATGATGGCATACGGTTCTACCGTCAACGCGTCGCCAATAACAGCGTAACTTTGAGGTGTCCCGGAATTCGCCTTCAGCCCATATAACAGCACGTCCTCCATTGCGTAGGCGTCTGCCAATCCCGCCTCAATGGAAGAAAACCATGCTGTAGACTATATGCTTTGCTCATCTTCTACCTTCAACCGTAATGTTTGGGTCCAGGCTACTCGCGTAACATGGACCGTACGTCGTGCCATGAAGGTAAAGGTCTGACCGTACCCTGCTCGCTGCTTATTTTGTAACGGTGATCACTTCTCGCTTACCATTTTTGTAGGTGTATAACGTCAAGGTGCCATCAACGATATCGCCGTTTTTATCAAAGGCAATCGTTCCCGTCACGCCTTTGTGGCTAATCTTTGCCAGTTCGGGTAAATATTTAACCGGGTCGGAGGAACTCGCTTTCTGCATTGCAGCTACCATGACCATCACGGCGTCATAAGCATAGGGAGCATTAAGTACCACTTCGTGGCCGAATCGCTTGCTAAATTTAGTCTTGAAAGCCTCCAGTTCCGCCTTCTTTCCTTCCTCTACTCCACCCGCCTCGGCGCAGACCACCTTGCCTTCACCTATGGCATCCCCGGCCAGGCGTGCAAGTTCGGTGGAGCAAATACCGTCTCCACCCATAAACTTGGCTTCAATCCCGAGCTGCTTCATTTGACGCAGGATGGGACCACCAACCGCGTCCATGCCGCCAAAGAAGACAACGTCGGGATTTTTGCCTTTTATCTGGGTAAGAATCGAACTGAAATCGGTCGCCTTATCTGTCGTATATTGGCGGGAAACGATCGTAACCGACTTGGTTTTTCCGGTCGCTCCTCTCACGAACTCGTCAGCCACTCCTTGACCATATGCAGTTCGATCATCAATCACGGCAATGTTCTTTGCCTCGTTAATCTGGACAGCATACCGTCCTAGTGTCCCGCCGAGTTGACCGTCGTTAGCGACGACTCTAAACGCGGTGTTGAATCCTTGCTGCGTGTATTTTGGATTGGTTGCAGAGGGAGATATCTGTGGTATTCCGGCGGTGTTGTAAATCTTTGATGCTGGGATGGTAGTGCCAGAGTTCATATGGCCAATAACACCGTTCACCTTTGCGTCGACGAGCTTCTGGGCAGCGGCAGTTGCTTGTTTAGGATCGCTTGCATCGTCCTCTCCCAGCAATTCGAATCGCGCAACACTGTTACCAATCTTCACCTTCTTCGCATTCAATTCCTCGATCGCCAGGCGAGCTCCGTCTTCTGTGTCCTTGCCCATATGCGCGGATTGCCCGGAAAGGGGCGCAACGTGCCCGATTTTGACAACGAGCTCTTGGGCATGCGCACTTGCGCTCATAGCCAGTGCAGCCCCCACAGCGAGGGAGAGAAGATTCAGATTGGTATTCATAGTAGTCCCCAAGAATGCAACGATTCGAATGCGCCTGCATTGCGCAGGCGTCCTACGGCGCGACATAAAACGCAGGGTATGACCCGTGTCTATGCCGTCTTCCGTTCTCGTATTCTTGTCGGACGCTTTCGGATCGACAAGTCATGTTTTCTATCGGGAACCATTAGTTAATCTAATGCGACGTCAGCCTCCCTATGACAAATGGAGAATTTTTCAGGAATCAAGGTCGTAAAAATCTCGAATGTCGAAGAACAGTCCATCTGAGCGACGGCTCGTTTCGTGGCTCGTTTTGCGTCGCTGAATATTCCAATTACCGTGACCGGCTACGGTGCCTACGATCGTACCGTCGCAATCTTCTGTAATACGGCATTTCTCCGCTTTTCGAACTCCGCGCATTCCTCGTGCAGCCATTCTTTGAACGTTTCGATGGATTCCCGACCCATCGTTCCCGGATTAAGCAGCAGAAAATAGGCCGATGCGGACTTTACGCAAACGGGATGCACCGGCATTAACTGCGCGCTTTCCAATTCTTCGAGGACCAACGCCGTTCTTGCGATGGACACACCTTGGCCTAGCAACGCTGCATTCGTCGCTAGCTGGGCCAGGTTGTATAAATTGCCCCGCTTGCCAAGCTTCTCGACCTTTCCTCGCTTTCCATCGGTGACGCCGCGAACCCACTCTTCCCACTCGGCGTATGGGGGCGCGCCCTCCCACGGGGAATCATCGTGAAGTAATGTATGGTCGACAAAGTCCGTCAACTCCGTTATCGCGCCGTTTTTCTCAATGTATGCAGGGCTGGCAACCGGTAACAAAAATTCGGCCATCAGAGGTACTGCCTCGAGCCCCTCGTCATTTCCCGGCCGGCCGTACACGACGAGCGCGTCGATTGCTTCTGCATTCATTTGAGCGACAGGCATGCCAAACATTTCACCTTTCAGGCGTATTTCCACGTTGGGATACAAGCGGCTAAAACGATTCAGCCGAGGCATAAGCCACATCATGCAGAATGACGGGGAGGACCGGATTATCAAGTGCCGGTTCGGCGACTGAGGCTGTATCGCTTGTATCTCCGCTTCGAGCTCAGCAAGTATCTGCTTGACGACCTTGTGCAAACGCTCCCCTTCGTAGGAAAGCGATATTCCCTTGGCAAGTCTCTGGAATAGTTTAACGCCGATCTGGTCTTCCAAGCCGCGTATCTGTTGGCTAATTGCTCCCTGGGTGACATGAAGTTCATCAGCTGCTCGGGTGAAGCTCAGGTTCCGCGCTGCAGCATCAAAATACTTCAGGGCATGAAGGATGGCTGGTGTAAGGCGGTGGGAGCGCGGCATTACGAAGTCCTCCTGGAGACATTTCTACAATCAATACAGTCTAGAGTGTATGACCACATTAGTACAACTAATAGCGTCAGATAGAAATCTTCGTTTGTGAAAATTCCGATTAATCGCAAGAATGGGGCTTATCACGACAAGGGAACGTACATGATCAGACCAATAATCGGAATCACTGCAGACCGCAGTGATGAATCGAACAACATCGAATCGCATTTTCACGTCCGAAGAAATTATTGTGCAGCCGTGTCGGCCGCGGGCGGGCTGCCGGTTGTCCTCCCCTACGATATGGAGGCCGTCAATGAATATTCCCAGCTCATTGACGGATTGATCGTTACGGGGGGCATGTTTGACATAGATCCAGCAGAATATGGGATGACTGCGCGACATCCCGACAAAGTTACTATTAAAAGAGACCGGACAAATTTTGAACGCGCGTTGCTCCGTAGAGCCCTTGGAAGGGATCTGCCTATCCTGGGCATATGCGGAGGTATGCAACTGATTGCGGTGGAGTTGGGTGCCAAGTTGCATCAACATCTCCCTTCGGATATCGCAACCGATATCGAACATAAACAGTTTGAATCATGTAGCGTAGGTACGCACCGAATCCGCATCGAAGCGGGCACTTATCTTCGCCGCATCCTTGGTACCGATACTCTTGTTATAAATAGCCTGCATCATCAGGCAGTCATCAGCGGAAATAAGGCTCTGCACATCAGTGCAACGGCGGACGACGGAGTTATTGAATCCATTGAAGTACCTGGCCAAACATTTTGCCTGGGAGTCCAGTGGCATCCCGAATACCTTGTTAATGCATCGGAGGGAAATATCTTCTCCGAACTGGTACGAATGTCAAAGTTGGCAAAAGCCCCGGCTTCGAGTTTGAACTGTACGAAGTCTTCTAGTACAACTTAAAGATGGGAAGCGGCATGAACTCCATGGACATTACTCACGCTATTGCGTCAACTATGGATTACTTTCGCCTTGCGGCCATGGTACTCGATCGCTTCGTCTCAAAACGTAACGTAGCGCTATCGATTGATCATATTGCGCAGGAGTTGAATGTGCTGCCAGGAGATATCGGCGATGTGTGCATGCGCCTTGCTAGTACAGGTGTAATAGTACAAAGTCCAGAGCGCGAACATTGGTCGTTAGCGGTCGATGCGACAGAAGTTACGCTTGAAAACGTATGGCATGCGATTGGAGGGCTTTCCAACGGAAAAGGGCCGGATTTAGTTGTTTGTGACACGTCTCCTGCTTACAAAGTCGACTTGTTCACTGCTCAGGCGTTTTTCGGGATAGACCAGACTATTGCATCGCATTTACGTCGTTACCACCTGGACGCGATCCAGGCATCTAAACGGCATTTCGTATATATCGCCAAAATGCGTCGCTATGAGCCGGATGTAGATTCGTTGGATGCTGCCTATGTCTGAGTCCAGCCGACTTATGAACGGAAGACCTATCGCAAACGCAACGGCTCAAGGGAAACCTTTAAGATTGGGAGTATGGTAATGAGGGTCTGTATTGTCGGGGCTGGGGTGATCGGCCTTACAACCGCATACGAGCTAGCCAAGCGTGGATATAAAGTAACGGTTGTTGACGCATGTGATTCGTACGGCAGGGGAACAAGCTTTGCAAATGGCGCTCAGCTCAGCTATTCCTATGTTGCACCATTAGCGGATCCATCCATCTGGCGGCAACTTCCTGCGTATCTTTTAAGTCCGACATCCCCATTAACCTGGAAGCCGAAATTAGACATAAGGCAGTGGACCTGGTTGGTACGATTTCTCGCAGCGTGCAACTCAGCCGCTTCTCATCGTACAACTGCGGCTCTGCTTGAACTCGCAAACCTGAGCCGCTTTAAGTTACACAAACTACAAACCAGGCACGCTCTAGACTTCAATCACCGGACAGCGGGAAAGCTTGTACTGCTTTCGTCTGTTCAGGCTTTGGACGGTGCAAGACGCCAGATCCGGATGCAGGCCGATCTAGGCTGCGAACAGGAACTCCTTTCACCCGCACAGTGTATTGCGGTCGAGCCGGCGCTCACCCACGCCATCGAACGTTGGGTTGGAGGCGTCTACACGCCTTCTGAAGAAGTTGGCGACTGCGCACTGTTCTGTGAACAACTTGGTGCCGCACTGAAAAAGGATTATGGTGTTCATTTTATTTTTAACACGAATGTCCTCGAGATCCGGCGATCAAACAACACCATCAACGCTCTCAGTACCTCCAGCGGAGATATCGCGGCAGACCAGTTTGTTTTGGCCAACGGTGTCGGCAGTCCCAGATTAGCAGACCAGTTAGGAATACGGCTGCCAGTATATCCCCTCAAGGGATACAGCATAACAATTGAAAACGAAGCGCTAACATCCCAAATGCCGAGCGTAAGCATTACGGATCAGGAAAAAAAAGTCGTCTACGCCAGGATTGGCAACAGGCTTCGAGTAGCAGGACGTGCCGAAATCGTCGGTGAGAATCTTCACGTTGACGAAATGCGCTGCAGGGAACTCGCAGCCGAAGCACATGAGTTGTTCTTTCCGGGTCAGGCAGTAGAAGACTGTATCAAGCCTTGGGCAGGCTTGCGCCCTGCGACGCCAACCGGGCTACCGATTATCGGCAAAACGCCCTTTGCAAACCTTTTCCTGAACTGCGGCCACGGCGCCTTGGGTTGGACACTTGCTTGCGGGAGTGCCGAGCTGCTTGCTGCGGATATGGCAGGTCAACCAAGGCCAATGCAAGGAATACCCTTGGGCTTAGCCGCATAAATCTTATCTGATGAATTCACAGGGTGATATATGAAAATCATAACAAATGCGCAAGTCGCTGAACTGCTGACGGTGGAAGACGCAATCGGCACAATGCGCACTGCATTTACTGAGTACGCCCGTCTGGGAGCGATGCAAGAACGGGTCCGAATTGATTGTGGCAAAACCAAGTTGAGCATGATGGGGGCGATTCTTCCTGGAATTAATGCGGTAGGTGCAAAACTTTACACAACGATTAACGGCAAGTTCACGTTTGTAGTGGTGCTCTTTTCTGCAGAGGATGGGTCGCTGTTGGCGGCGATGGAAGGTGACGCCATGACTGAATTCCGTACGGCTGCCGTCACTGCAATTGCGACTGACGCTCTTGCAAAAAAGAATACAGACGTTTTAGGCATTTTTGGGACGGGTGTGCAAGCAAAGGCGCATGTACCCGCACTTCTCTCTGTTCGAAAATTTTCGGAAGTGCTCGTGGCAGGGATCGACCGACCAGAAGCCTTTGCAGAGGATATCTCGAATAGGTATGCGATTAAATGTCGGGTTGAACCGGCTGCCACGGTTGCCGTGCAGGCTGACGTTTTAGTGACTGCCACAAGAGCCGCTACCCCCCTTTTTGATGGACATCTCGTAAAACCGGGCGCATTTGTCGCCGCAATTGGATCTAGCAAACCAGGTACAAGAGAAATAGACGATGAACTAATTAAGCGGGCATCACGCATAGTCGTCGAGTGGCGAGAGCAAGCCAGGAAAGAGGCGGGAGACCTTATTCTTGCGCAACCTGGTTTGGTAAATTGGGATGCCGTCCTTGAGCTTTCAGATGTGTTGACGAACCCTGAGTTTGGCGATAATGAGAAGCGCAGTCTCGTGCTGTACAAGGCTATCGGTGTCGGGATAGAAGACGTGGCACTAGCAGAATTTATATATAGCCGTCTAAGGAATTAAACATTTGCAAAGTAACGCGGCTGCAAAACGTTAACGGCCGACGCGGTGGCTGGGCGTGTCAGATATATTGTGTGCGAGGGCTACGTAGACTTTACCACCGCGCCGCTCGCCGCCCCCTGTGTAGGGCAAGAGCGTGCGGCGCGGTGGTAAAGTCGGTTTCATTTTCGCAAACTGATTCGTCACCTGTTTCAGCCGTGCGCAGCACGGCTCCATTCAGACTTCCAGCCATTCCTTGCGAATGGCCGCATTGCCCCGCAGATCGTCGGGCGTACCCTCGAACACGATCGAGCCATGCCCCATCACGTACACCCGCTGCGAAATCTCCATCGCAATCGCCAGC